>NZ_JAZKUM010000009.1:0-194091 GCF_036625085.1 Candidatus Accumulibacter necessarius
CTGCAACGGCGGAATGCCGGTAATGCCGGTATGGCCACCGAGCGCATTGAGGTTACCGAAGAGATAGTACAGACTGATCCCCCAGGCGATCGTCCCCAAGGGCAGGAAGTGCCCGGAAAGGCGCAGCGTCACGAGGCCGAGCGAGCCCGCGACGACGGCCGTGACCAGCAGGCCCGCCGGCAGCGTCAGCCATGGCGAAACGCCATGAACGGTCGTCAGGTACGCGGAAGTGTACGCGCCAAGGCCGACGAAAGCGGCCTGCCCGAATGACGTCAGACCACCGACACCGGTCAGCATGACCAGTCCGAGCGCAACGATTGCGTAAAGGCCGATGTAGTTGAGCAGTGTCACGTAGAATTCGGGCAGGAACAGCGGTGCTACCGCCAGGGCGGCGATGAACAGAAACAGGAAAGCCGTGTCGTGCGACGGATGCCTCATTCCTCCTCCACGTGCCGTGTCTTCAGCGAGCGCCAGAGCAATACCGGGATGATCAGCGTGAAGACGATCACCTCCTTGAAGGCGCTGGCCCAGAAGGACGAATAGGATTCCAGCAGGCCGACCAGGATGGCGCCGGCGGCGGCCACCGGATAGCTCGCCAGGCCGCCAATGATCGCGCCGACAAAGCCCTTGAGACCGATCAGGAAACCCGAGTCATAGTAGATCGTCGTGATCGGCGAAATCAGAATGCCGGAGAACGCCCCGATCGATGCCGCCAGCGTAAACGACAGCATCCCGGCCAGGGTCCCCGAAATGCCCATCAGGCGCGCGCCGGTTCGGTTCATCGCCGTGGCGCGCAGCGCCTTGCCGTAAATGGTCCGTTCAAAAAAGAAATAGAGCGCGACAATCAGCACCACGCTGGCGACCACGACCAGGATCGTTTGCCCCTGCAGGAGCGTATCGCCGAGTTCGAAGCTGACGTCGGTGAACGCCGGCGTGCGCGAGCCCTCGGCTCCGAAGAACAGCAGCCCGATACCGATCAGGGTCACGTGCACCGCGACCGAGACGATCAGCAGGACGAGCACCGAGGCTTCGGCAACCGGCTGGTAGGCCAGGCGATAGATCATCGGCCCGAGTGGAACGACCAGCATCAGCGCCAGCAACACCTGCACCGGCAAGGGCAAGCTGGCCGCGGAAACGGCGAAGAGGACGCCGGCGAGCAGCAACGGTATCCCGCAATTTACCAGGACAATCCAGGGAATCCGCCTGAACTGCCGACAACGCAGCGCCCGGGAACCGTCGATCAAGGCAATCACCGTGCCCAGGGCCAGCACCAACCAGATCGTTCCCGGCAACCTGCCAGCCTGCAGGCTGGCCAGCGTCAGGGCGCCGAAAGCAACGAACTCGCCTTGCGGGATGAAAATCACTCGCGTCACGGCAAAAACCAGGACCAGGGCCAGCGCGAGCAGCGCGTAAATGGCGCCGTTGGACAGGCCGTCCTGCCCCAGCAGCAATGCAATCTGCAAATCCATCAGAACTGTTCCAGTCGATACCCCAGCCACCGCAAGCCCGGCTGCCGGCTGCCGGGCCGCCAGACGTCGTCGCCAACGGGGATCGGGACAAGCTTGCCAGCCCCGCTGCTGACCTCGGTCAACCGCGGAGACAACAGCCGGCAGCGCGCAAAAGCCGAAACCTTACTGCACGAGCTTCCAGTTGCCCCCTTCGATCTTGACCATTACCCGCGACCGCTGGTCAAAGCCGAGATGATCCTGCGGGCTCATGTTGAAAACCCCGTGCGCGGCAGTGAGGTTTCGGGTGTTTTCGAGCGCGTCACGCAGCGCCTTGCGAAACTCCGGCGTCCCCGGCTGTCCCTTCTTCAGCGCTGCCGGTACGGCATTGACGAGCAGCTTGCTGGCGTCCCAGGCGTGAGCGCCGAAGGTCGATGCCGTGCCCTTGCCGTTTGCCGCCTCGTACTTGACGACATACTCCAGTGCCGCTTTCTTGATCGGATTGCTGTCAGGCAATTGTGCGGCCACCAGCACCGGACCCGCCGGGAGGAAGGTGCCCTCGCAGTCCTTGCCACAGACCCGCAGGAAGTCGGCGTTGGCCACCCCATGCGTCTGGTAAATGATGCCCTTGTAACCCCTTTCCTTGAGCGACTTCTGCGGCAAGGCGGCCGGCGTACCGGCGCCGCCGATGAGCACCGCATCGGGCTTGGCGGCGATGGTCTTCAGTACCTGGCCGGTCACCGACGTATCGGCGCGATTGAAGCGCTCGTTGGCGACGATCTGGATCTTGCGCGCCTCGGCAATCTTCGAGAACTCGTTCCACCAGCCTTCACCGTAGGCGTCGGCAAAACCGATGTAGGCCACCGTCTTGACGTTGTTGTCGGTCATGTGCTGCACGATCGCCGTTGCCATCTGGGCATCGTTCTGGGGCGTCTTGAAGACCCAGTGACGTTTGCCATCCATCGGCTCGATGATTCGCGACGAAGCTGCCATGGCGATCATCGGCGTCTCGGCTTCCGCGACCACATCGATCATCGCCAGCGAATTGGGCGAGGTCGTCGAGCCGATGACCACGTCGACCTTGTTCTCGGCAATCAGCTTGCGGGTGTTCTTGACCGCCGTGGTGGTATCGGAAGCATCATCGAAAACGATGTAATTCACCTTCTGACCGGCAATGGTCGCTGGCAACAGCGCCACGGTGTTCTTCTCGGGGATACCCAGCGAGGCAGCTGGCCCGGTTGCGGAAAGCGTCACGCCGACGTTGATATCCGCGTGGACGCCAGAGGCAAAGGCGGCCGCCACAAGAACAAAGAGCTTGCTGATCGATAGTTTGATTTTCATCGTCCCCCCAACACTATTCTCGGTGTAAAGCCGTCAGCCCGACATGGCGTTCGGCAAGCAATCATTGTGCGGCCGCAGCGACCGCGAGACAAGACTAAACGAAGGTATCGTGGGCAAACTTGATGATAAAGAGGCTCACGACGCACAGGAAAACCTTCCTGACGAAACCGCTGCCATGGCGCAATGCGAGATGCGTGCCGAGAAAGGAACCAAGGATGTTGCAGACCGCCATCAGAACGGCCAGCAGGGGCAGGAAGTGGCCATGCGGGATAAAAAAAGCGAGCGCAGCGAGGTTGGTCGAGACATTGACCACTTTCGAAGCGGCCGAGGCGTGCAGGAAGTCAAAGCCGAAAAAGCGAACGAAAAGAAAAATCAGGAAGCTGCCTGTTCCCGGCCCGAAGAAACCATCGTAGAAACCGATCGCACCGCCCAGCAACAGGGCATAGGCAAACTCCTGCCGGCCCTTGTGCTGGGGCTGATGAAGCGCCCCGAAATCGCGGCGCCCGAAAGTGTAGGCGGCAGCCCCGATGAGCAGCAGCAGGATCAGCGGGCGCAACATCGCCGGTGGCAACCAGGCGACTGCCATGGCGCCGAGATAGGAACAGGCGAAGGCAGCCAGAGCTGCCGGCAACGTCGTGCGCCAGGGCATCTCGACACGACGAGCGTAGCGCCAGGCAGCGTTGCTGGTGCCGAAAACGCTGGAAAACTTGTTGGTGCCGAAAAGGGTCGCCGGCAGTTCCTGCGGCAGGGCATTGAACAGGGCCGGAATCTGGATCAGACCCCCTCCGCCGACCACCGAATCGATGAAGCCGGCAAACAGCGCGGCCAGCGCCAGGCCGAGCAGCAGCGAGTGATCGAGGCCCGCCATCCCTGCTCAGCGCTGCGCCACGAAGAAGATTCGCTTGAAAGGAAAAAGCGTTTGTCCATCCGCCGCTGGCGGATAGGCAGCGCGCAGCCTTTCCCGATAGGCGGCGAGAAAATCGTCGGCCGTCGCCGGTGCAAGCCGCGCCAGATAGGGAACCAGTGTCGAACCCTTCATCCACTCGATGACGGCATCGTTTCCGTTGAGTACCTGCCAATAGGTGGTCTCCCACAGTTCCAGATGGCGACAATGCGGCATCAGCAACCGCTGGTATTCAACGGCCGACAGGACGCTGCCCATGCAGACGTCGCCCAGCAGCTCGCGCCAGCGAGGCTCGGCAGCCAGCGCGAGCAGGATTAGGTGCGACGGCGCGGAGAAATTGGACGGCATCTGCACCGCCAGCACGCCAGCGGCGGCGAGTTGCCCAATGAGCTCGGGCAACAGGCACGGGTGATCGCTTAACCAGTGCAAGGCCGCATTCGAAAAAATCAGGTCGGGCGGCTGCTCTGCCCGCCAACCGGCAATTTCGGCGCGTTGCCACCGGATCGCCGAGACCGCAGCAGCGGCTTTCGCAAGCATCGCCGGATCACTGTCGACCCCCGTGATCTGCGCGTGGGGCCAGCGTTCGGCGAGCAACCGGGTGATGTTTCCGGCGCCGCAGCCGAGATCAACGATCCGTGCCGGCTCACCTGCCAGTCTCGCCAACAGGTCGAGCGCCGGCCGCTGGCGGGCGGCAGCGAATTTCAGGTATTGCTCGGGGTTCCAGGTCATCTGCCGGTCACCTTTCGCCATCACGGCGTTCGGGAAGAAAATCACTCAAGCTGCCCGCCGAGCTTCTCAAAGGCCTCATTGGCTGACAGGAAGACTTCGCCGGAAAGCGACGCCCACAGCTCGGAACGCACCAATCGATCCTGCACCGGCCCTTTGACCTCGGCCAGGTGGAGCCGGGTGTTCCGTTCGGCGAGGTCACGGTTGACTTCGGCCAGCACCTCAACCGCCGTCGCATCCATCCGGTTGACCGCGCTCATCACCAGCACCAGGTGCTGGATCCCGGACGACTGCTCCAGTACCTGATTCAAGCGCAGTTCGACGGCCCCGAGATTGCCGAAGAACAGGCTTTCATCGATGCGCAGGAAGAGCACGCCGGGAATCGTCTGCACCTGGTACCGTTCGACGTTGCGGAAGTGTTCGCTACCGGGAATCCTGCCGATCACCGCGATATGCGGCGTGCTGGCCCGCAGCAGCAAGGTCCCCATGGAAAGCAAGACGCCCAACCCGATGCCGGCTTCCAGCCCGAAGGCCAGCACGCCACCGGCCGTGCCCAGCCAGGCCAGTCCGTCGGCGCGATCGTAAGCCCAGGCCTGGCGAAGGCCCCGGATATCGATCATCGTGTAAGCTGCCATCACGATGGTCGCGGCGAGAACCGCCAGCGGCAAGCGGGCAAAGCAATGGGCTGCCCCCGCCACCACGGCGATCATTGACACGGCCGATACGATGCTCGCCAAAGGCGTCTGGGCACCGGCAGCCACGTTGATGGCCGAGCGGGAGAGACCCCCACCGACCGGCATTCCACCCGAGAAAGCCGCGACGACATTGGCGCCGCCAAGCCCCAGCAGCTCGGCGTTGGCATCGATCCGCTCCCGGCGTTTGATCGCCATGGTCTGTGCCAGCGTAATCCCCTGCACCATACCGATCAGTGCCATCACCGCGGCGGGGACGAGGAGCCTCTTCAAGGTATCGAAAGCGGGGAAGACGAACTCGAAACCCGGCAGCCCTTCGACCACCGTGCCAACGACAGCCACGCCCTGACGGCGATCGAGGTCAAGAGCAATCACCACCACGGTCGCCAGCAGGACAACCAGCAATGGCATCAGGCGAACGACAAACGTCGCCTTGCCGATACTGACCCCCAGCCGGACAAGCGTCCCGGTCAGCCCGCTGCGGACGAAGGCCAGCGTCAGCAGTGCCGCCGTGCCGATCGCCAGCGTCGGCCAGTGGCTGCCGGGGAACAGGCGAAGCAGATCGGCAAGCAGTTGCCAGGCATTGGCCCCGTGCAGCGATAGCCCCAGGAGGTGCTTCATCTGGCTTACGATGATCAATACGGCCGAACCGGAAATGAAACCGCTGACCACCGGCCGGCTCAGCAACTGCGAAAGAAAGCCCAGACGCATTGCCCCGCAGGCCAGCAGCATCGCGCCGGAAACCAGCGACAAGGCGGCGGCCAGTCCGATGTACTCGGGCGACCCCGGCGCAGCCAGCGGACTCAGGACGGCATAGGTCATTATGGCGGTAATGGCCACCGGCCCGACCGATTGCACCATGCTGCTGCCCAACAAGGCATAGGCGATCACCGGCAAGATGCTGACATAAAGCCCCACCTGTGGTGGCAAACCTGCCAGCAAGGCGTAGGCCAGGCTTTGCGGTATGACCAGCACCGTCACGACCAAGCCCGCCAAGAGATCGGCGCCGAGTCTTTCCCGTCGGTAGTTCCTGAGCCAACCTGGCAGGAAGCGGCTTGTGAGAGGCATTATTGGTGACAAGACCAGAAAAGACCGGGATCCTTGAGATGCCCTCGGCAGCACCTGCTCTTGCACTTCGTTGGTGTCAGGAACCCGCATCGGCTCAACGCAGCATCCAACAATTATCCACAACGCGTCGCAAAGCAGCATCCATGCGGCAGCTGTTGGCAACCTGTGCGTATACGTGATCGACTATCGCCGAATCCGCTGGCGACTCTGCGGATCAAGGACGTGACTTGATCTGGTCGTTGCCGTTCTATTTTCCCACATTCGGCAACAAGAGGAGCGTTCGGTGTCAGAACGGCTTCGCTTCGTAGTGTCCGGCTTCGCATCCCCGGCAGAGTCACACCTTCGAGGTCCCACTATCGGTTGATCGACGCTGTCGAATGGACTCGTCTGGGCGCTACTGGCCCACGCGCGGGACTATCAGCCCGGCCATGAACCGTCGGCGGCATGAACGCGGGTTGCCCACACGCTCGCTCGCGAGCGCCTATCGACAACCCTGCGATATTGCAGCAGCACCACCGCCTTTTGTGATTTTGGAGGAGCAACCCCCACCGATTGCTCAGGCGATCATGACGTGATGGCAAGGCAGGTAAGACCGTGGTCGATTCAACCCGATAGCACTCTCGCGCTTCAAGCGTGTCCGACCGGTGAGGCATCAAACAGCGAATTCCATCAGGATTACTTGGCGAAGCTCAAGCCTGTGTGAAACCGCTGTCTACAGAAGGCGTTTGGCGGATCCGGGGGCAAGAGCGACGAAAACAATGCAAACCGACAGCCAGCGCCCCCGCCGCGTCCGTTACTGCCCATGCCAATAGCGGCGATACGCCGTTCGATACGAGGAAAGCGGCAACCCGCTGGCCAGCTTCAATTGCACAGCACCGTCCCGATCCGTTCGCCACACCCGGCTGCCGGCATAGCGTTCGACGACATCAGGCCGTGGGTGCTGGAAGCGGTTGCGATAACCGACAGGTATGATCGCTTCCCGGGCACCGACAGCGGCAATGAACTCGGCGGTCGACGACGTGCCGCTGCCATGGTGCGGCACCAGCAGTATCTCGCTGCGCAGCAGGGCCGGCGCCCGGCCGAGCAAGGCCTGTTCGTCGCGCGCCTCGATATCCGAGCTGAGCAGCACGCCGCCGAAGGCATTTTCTACCCGCAGCACGCAGCTCATGTGGTTGCTCCTGACGGCCGGGCGCTCATAATCGGCGGCGGCCGGATGCAGCATGGTGAAGCGAACGCCGTCCCACTCCCAGGTCTGACCGGCGACGCAGGGCTCGGGCTGCAGTTCCGGCATCGACGACAGGCGGCGACCGATCGGCAGCGCTTCCTCAACGGCGACGACGCCGCCCGAATGGTCCTTGTCGCGGTGCGTCACGACCAGCGTGTCGATTCGCTGCACCCCGTGCGCCCGCAGGTAGGGCACGATGATCCGCTGGCCGGCGTCCGACTCGGCGCTGTACAGTGGCCCGGTGTCGTAGAGCAGGGTATGCCCGGCCGTGCGTACGACCACCGCCAGCCCCTGGCCAACATCGAGCACGTCCACCCAGGCCTCGCCCGCTGCCGGCCGTTCGGCCCGCCAGAGCAGCGCCGGCAACAGCAGGCTCAGACCGAGCCAGCGTGCCGGGAAGCCGCGCGGCAGCAGCAGCCAAATGACGCCGAACACGGCCAGCAGGGTCGCGGCCAGCGACGGCGCCGGCTGTTCCCAGACCGGCCAGACCACCAGCCAGGCAAGAAAAGCCATCAGACCCGAGAGCAGCCAATGAGCGATGGACAGCAGCAGCGGCCAGGGAATGACGGCGAACAGCAGCGCCAGCGGCGTGATCACGAAGCTGACCAGCGGGATGGCGACGGCATTGGCCAGTGGCGATACCAGCGAGAACTGTTGAAACATCAACAGCAGCAACGGCAGCGTGCCAATCGTCACCGCCCACTGCGTCGTCCCCCAGTTGGCAAGTGCCGATCGCCAGCCACGTGCGACACCCACTCGTGCCGTGCCGACGAAGAAGAGCAGGCCAACAGCAGCGAAGGAGAGCCAGAAGCCGGGCGCCAGGACCGCCCACGGATCGAGCCACAGCACCGGCAGCAGCGCCAGCAACAGGCTCCTACTGGCGCCCAGGTTGCGGCCCGACCAAAGTGCCAGCGCTACCACCGTCAGCATGTACAGCGTCCGCTGCGTCGGCACCGAAAAACCGGCGATCATCGCGTAAACGAAAGCCGCCAGCCAGCCCGCAGCGATCGCTGCTTTCTGTGCTGGCACGAGGAGCATCAGCGACTCACCGCGCCGCCAGAGCCAGCCGATGACGGCAGCAAACAGCGCCGCCACCATGGTCACGTGCAGGCCGGAGATCGACATTAGGTGGATCACGCCCGTCTGCCTGAACAAACGCCACTGTTCGGCCGGAATCGCCTGCTGGTCGCCGACCGCCAGTGCGACCAGCACCCCGGCATAGGGGGCATCGCCCAGCGCTTCGGAAAAAGACCGGCGCAGCCGGTCGCGTAATCGTTCGATGACGTAGGCTGGCCGCGCGACAAAGTCGTCGAGACGCTGCGCGACGGCCCGCGGGCGCACATACCCCGTGGCCCGCAGGCCGCGCTCGAAGAGCCAGGCCTCGTAGTCGAAACCGTGCGGATTGGCGTTGCCGTGCGGACGTTTCAGGCGAACCGTGAACCGCCAGCGCTCGGCCGGGCGAATCGCCAGTCCGTCGCGCCATTCATCTTCAAGCCAGCCGTGATACCAGGAGAGCATGATCCGCCGTGGCAAACGGGCGCCGGGGGTTTCCACCGCCTCGACGTCAAACGCGAACCGCTCGCCACGTTCGAAGCCGTGCGGCAGGGAGGCGACGACACCGACCACCTGCACGTCACGGCCCTCCCACTCGCTCGGCAGTCGATCACGCAGCCGGTGCTCGGCCAGCACTGTCGCCCACAAGAACCCGGCCAGCGTGCAGGCCACCGCCGCGATCACCCGCGCCACCCTGGGCTGCCGGCGGCCAAGCCAGAGCAGGACCAGCGCAGCCAGCACAACACCGGCGAGAGGCGACAAGGCCGGTAACGTCGCCTGCATCTGAAGCAGACCAATGCCGATGGCGAAAGCGAGGATATTGCTGCGCATGTCGCATTAGAAAACATGCACTACAGGCTATACAAGCATCGCGTCTACCGACGCGAACCCTCTTCAGCCAAGCCTGAAACGACGCACCTCGCCCTGCAGGTCTGCCGACAGGCGCTCGAGCTGCACGGCCGTGGCGGCATTGCCGGCCACGGCAGCGCAGTTTTCTTCGGCCATGCGGGCGACGCTCTCGACGTTGCGAGCGATCCCGGTACTCGCTACGCTCTGGTCATGCAGCGCCTTCGAAATATCGGCGACCTTTTCCACCACCTGCGCCGCATTGCTGCCAATCTCGCTGATCGACTGGCCCGCCTGCGTCGCCAGCGCAACGCCTTCGGCGACCCGGCTGACGCCCAGATTCATGCTCGCCACGGCATCGCGCGTGCCGCTCTGGATGGCCGCAATCATCTGCGAGATCTCCTGTGTCGAACGGGCAGTCCGCTCGGCCAGCTTGCGCACTTCGTCGGCAACCACCGCGAAGCCGCGACCCGACTCGCCAGCCCGCGCCGCCTCGATGGCCGCGTTGAGCGCCAGCAGGTTGGTCTGGTCGGCGATTTCCTTGATCACGTTGACGATCGCCGAGATCCTCTCCGAGCGCCCGCCCAGATCGGCAACGATAGCCGCCGACTGGTTGACCACCTCGGCGATCCGCTCGATCTCGTGCACGACATTGCCGACGACACGACTGCCATCGGCCGACAACTCCCCCGCCCGACCGGATATCCGGTTGGCATCCTGCGCATTGGCCGACAGATGCTCTATTCCCGACCTCATCTGATATCCGGTTGGCATCCTGCGCATTGGCCGACAGATGCTCTATGACCTCATCTGTTCGATCGCGGCGGCCATGGTCGAGGCAGCCTGGCTCTGCTTCTCGCTGCCACGATTTATGTCCGCTGCCGATCCGGCAAGCTTCGTGGTCGCCTCGAGCACTTCGTTGGCACCGTGGTGCACCTTTCGGATGACAGCGCCAAAAGCGCCCACCATCTCGTTCAGGCTGTCACCAACCAGTTTCAGTTCATCCCGGGTGCCCAGGTCGACGCGCACGTCCAGGTTACCGGTGGCGATCGTGCGGGTATTCTCGACCAGGCGGTTGAGGCTGCTGATGGTCGCGTAATAGAAGCCGATCGAGACATAGGCGTAGAGCAGCAGGATCACCCCTGCCAGCGCGATGCTCAGGGTGAGGTTGCGCTGCGCGCGGTCGATGCGCCGCTGCAGCAGTTGCTCGAGCGTCGGGAAAAGGGTTTCGAACATTTCCTTGTAGCCCTTCTCGAGCGAGCCGGTGGTGAGGGCGAAGTAGTCCTCTGGAGGGGTCGCGTAGGTCCCCGAAAGGATATCCTGGTTCACCAGCGCGCTGACCTTGTCGGCCGCCTCGCCCATGTCCCGGATCGAAGCGGCGAGTGCCGATTGCAGGCCAGGGTTGTAGCGCGAGGTCTTCTCGAGATTGCGGCGCAGCCCGTTGACCGAGGCATTGAGTTCCGCCAGAAGAACCGTAAACTCGACCTGTTGCGACAACACCAACGCTTGCTTCCTGCTCAGCACGCCGGTCCCCAGCGCCCGCAACTGGCCCATGCGCTCAAGCGCCTGTGGCAACTTGTCGACCGCCGTATCGATCAGGTAGGCCGAGTCGATGTCCGGATCGTTGGTCAGCGCGTATTGATCGGCGATAGCCGCCTGGAAAGCCAGCAGATCGTCAATCAGGCGATTGTGCGCCAGAAAATTCTCGCGCTGGATCAGATCAAGCCCCTCCTTCTCCAGTAAAGCCCAGGCTTCCACCGCGGTCTTCCAGGCTGTGCTCGCGGCGAGCTCGGGCGCCAGCCGGGCAGTAACCGCCTTGAAGGCTGCGCTGACTTCCTTTTCCTTGGCTGCACGCTGCTCCTTCATCTCCTCGTTGCCGCTGAGGACGCCAGAGGAGAGTCCACGATGCACCTGCAGGTACTGCACCACGCGGGCGATCGGCTTGATCATCTCGACGCCGGCCAGCTCCTGCTGCGAACGGTCGATCACCCGATACAGGCTCTGGTAAAGGTTGAGCACCAGGACGGCGCTCGCCACCAGGGCCAGCGCACCCATGATCGCAAACTTTTTCGTGTAGCCGACGCGGTTGAGCAGGGCAATGGCCGGGGCAAAAAGAGTCTTCATGGTGAGAGGTCTCTGAGGTCGTCAGCTAGGGTGATCGGCATCGGGCGCCGGAACTTGAGGAGCGGAAACCCGCCGATCAATCGCCGGACAAATACAAACGTCCGTCGCGCAGCGTCAGGATACGCTCAGCGCGAGCCGCCAGTGCCGGGTCGTGGGTGACGATCACGAAGCTCGTCTGCCGCGAACGATTGAGTGCCAGCATCAACTCGAAAACACCGGCCGCAGTTTGCCGATCGAGATTGCCGGTCGGCTCGTCGGCCAGCACACACGCCGGCTCAGTGACCAGCGCCCGGGCGATCGCCGCCCGCTGCCGCTCACCACCTGACAGCTCCGACGGGGTATGCCGCAAGCGGTGGCCAAGTCCGACCTCGTTGAGCACTGCCGCCGCACGCGCTTCCGCCTCGGCTTTCGGCAGGCGCCGGATGTACAAGGGCATGGCGACGTTCTCGAGTGCCGTGAACTCCGCCAGCAAATGATGAAACTGATAAACAAAACCGAGGTGGCGATTGCGCAACTGGCCGCGCTGCGCGTCATCGATCGCTTCCAGGTCGTGCCCCATCAGCTGCACCTGCCCGCCGTTGGCTGCATCGAGGCCGCCCAGCAGGTGCAGCAGCGTGCTCTTGCCCGAACCGGACGAGCCAACAATCGCCACCCGCTCGGCAACGCGAACTTCCAGATCGACACTCAACAGTACGGGGACGTCGGTGTCGCCCTGCCGAAAAATCTTGCGTAGCCCCTGACAGGCGAGAACCAGGTCATTCATAGCGCAGCGCCGCCGCCGGATTGACCCGTGCCGCCCGCCAGCTCGGGTAGATCGTCGCCACCAGCGCCAGGACGAAGGCGACGCCGGTGATCGTCGTCACGTCACGCCACTGCAGCTCGGAAGGCAGGTTGGAGATGTAATAGACCTCCTTGGCCAGGAACTGCGTGCCGAGGATCCGCTCGATGAACGGCACGACGACATCGACATTGAGCGCCAGGGCGACGCCGCCGGCTACACCGAGCCCGAGACCGATGAAGCCGATCAACGCGCCCTGCACGATGAACACCGCCATGATGCTGCCCGGGCTGGCGCCGAGCGTACGCAGAATGGCGATGTCCGACTGTTTGTCGGTCACCGCCATGACCAGTGTCGAGACGATGTTGAACGCCGCCACCGCAACGATCAGCGACAGGATGATGAACATCATGTTCTTCTCGATCTGCACGGCGCGAAAGAAATTGGCGTGGCTGCGCGTCCAGTCGCTGATGAAGGCATTGATGTCCAGCTTGCCAGCCAGCGATCGTGCGACGCGTGGGGCAACGAAGAGATCGTCGAGTTTCAGGCGCACACCGGAAACCCGGTCAGCCATGCGGTACAGGCGCTGCGCATCGGCGAGGTGGATCAGCGCCAGGCCGCTGTCGTACTCGTACATGCCGACCTCGAACAGGCCGACCACGTTGAAGGTCTTCAGGCGCGGCACGACGCCGGCTGGCGTCACCACCCCCTGCGGCGCGATCAGCGTCACCCGGTCGCCGACGAAGACGCCGAGCGCACGCGCCAGCTCCGAGCCAAGGACGATGTTGAAGCTATCGGGAAGCAAGGCGTCGAGTTCGCCACTCTTCATGTGCGGACGGAAGTCGGCGACCTTGTCTTCCTGGTCCGGCAGGATGCCGCGCACCATGGCCCCACGGACCGATTCGCCATACGCCAGCATGCCCTGTGCCTGCACGAAAGGCGCGGTGGCGATGACGTGCGGCTCATCCGCTGCCATCGACGCAACCCTTTCCCAGCCAACCATCTCGCCGCCGGCGCCGGTGATCTGGACATGCGAGACGACGGCCAGGATGCGCGACCGCAGCTCGGTCTGGAATCCATTCATCACCGACAGCACGACGATCAGCGCGGCAACGCCGAGGGCGATGCCGAACATCGAGATCAGCGAAATGAACGAAATGAAGTGATTGTGCTTCTTGGCTCGCGTATAGCGCAGGCCGATCAGCAACTCGTAGGGAAGGGCCATCAGCGGGAGAAACTCATCTCAGTGGGGGGCAGTTCGAAGCGCCGAAGCGACAAGGCCGCTATGCTACACTCTTCCGACAGCGGCTGGTTCATCGCTGACAGCACGCAGAGGTCTACCGCCGATACCCCGCCAATCCCCTTCAGCGACCGTCCAATCCACCCACGCGCATGCAGCTCACCCTGGTTGTTCCCGAACTCGTCTGGCCCGAACCCGACGACCACGATAGCCTCGACCGACTGCCCTGCGCGGGCCTGGGCACCTTGATCGCACGCAGCCAGTTGAGCCGTTGTCCACCACAGTCAATGGAAGCGACGCTCTGCGATGCCTTCGGTGTCGCCGAAAACGCCGCTTACGGCGCTTTCCGGGTGCTCGGCGAGAGCTGCGGCCCGACCACCGTCGACGCTTGCTGGCTGTGCGCCGACCCGGTGCATCTGCGCTTGCACCAGGAGCGCCTGATTCTTGCGGATGGCGGCAGCCTCGGCATTGAACTCGCCGAGGCGCGTGCCATCGTCGGCGAACTCAACCGTCACTTCGCCGATGTCGGCACTTTCCACGCCACCGCCGCCGATCGCTGGTATCTGCAGCTGGCTGCTGGCACCGACCTCGGCCGTTTCGACGTTCTGCCCTTGTCCGCCGTTGCCGGCCGCAGCGTCGGCCGGCAATTGCCGGAAACCCCAGAGGCACGCTGGCTGCGCCAGCTGCTCAACGAGGCGCAGATGGTCCTGCACCAGCATCCAGCCAATGAGAGGCGCGAGGACGAAGGCCGGTCGACGATCAACAGCCTTTGGCTGTGGGGCGCTGGCCAGCTGCCGGCCGGCGCCAGCAGAGGCTTCGCCGGCGTCTGGAGCGACAACGTGCTGGCCCGCGGCCTGGGTCGCGCTTTCAACGTACCGGTGCATGCCGTCCCTGGCAACGCCGGCACGTTACTGGCCCAGGCACCTCGCGGCAGCCGCCAGTTGCTCGTCCTCGATTCGCTGCAATCGCCAGTGCAGTACGAAGACGCCGACGCCTACCGCGCAGGATTGCTCAACCTCGAGACCCGCTGGTTCGCGCCGCTGCAGAAAGCGCTCGCCGGCGGCAAGATCCAGGGCCTGCGTCTCGTAGCCTCAACGGCTTATGCCGCGTTGACCTGGCATAGCGACCGCCGTGCCCAGTGGCAACTGTGGCGTCGGCCGCGTTCACTGGCGGCCACCGCGCAAGCGCTGGCCAGGGGCGAGCAGTGACCGACATCCGCCGCCGCGCCATCTCGCCGCGCATCCAGTGGCAACTCGAGCAACAGGGCCTGCACCCGCTGCTGGCCCGCATCTACGCCGGGCGCGGCATCGTCGCGCGGAGCGAGCTGGACTACGAGTTCCAGTCGCTGCTGCCGCCGACCAGGCTGGCGTATACTGCCGAGGCGGCGGTGTTGCTCGCCGACGCCATCGCCAGACAGGCGAGGATCCTCATCGTCGCCGACTACGACTGCGATGGCGCGACCGCCTGCGCCCTCGGCATTCGAGCGCTGCGTGCCTTCGGCGCGGAGGTCGATTATCTGGTGCCGAACCGCTTCACCTACGGCTACGGCCTCTCGCCCGACATCGTCGAACTGGCAGCAACCACCAAGAGGCCGGACCTGATCGTCACCGTCGACAATGGCATCGCCAGCGTCGAGGGCGTTGCGCGTGCCCGGCAGCTCGGAATCGCCACGCTGATCACCGACCACCACCTGCCGGGTGACCACCTGCCGGCGGCCGACTGTATCGTCAACCCGAATCTGCCCGCCTGCAGCTTCCCGAGCAAGTGCCTGGCCGGCGTCGGTGTGATGTTTTACGTGATGCTGGCGCTGCGCGCCGAGTTGCGCAACCGCCAGTGGTTCTCGGAAGCCAGCGGACGCTCCGAACCCAAGCTCGCCTCGCTACTCGACCTCGTCGCACTCGGCACGGTCGCCGATGTCGTCAGACTCGACCACAACAACCGTGTACTCGTCAGCCAGGGCCTGCAGCGCATCCGCCAGGGACGACTGACGACCGGCCTGCGCGCCATCTTTCGCGCGGCCGGACGCAGCCCGGCGCAGGCTTCAAGTCTGGACCTCGGTTTCATGATCGGCCCGCGGCTCAATGCCGCCGGTCGCCTGTCCGACATGTCGCTGGGCATTGAATGCCTGATTACCGACGACGACGGGCGCGCGATGAACATCGCGCAACAGCTCGACGCGCTCAACCGCGAGCGACGAGAAATCGAAGCGGGCATGCAGGAGCAGGCGCTGACCCAGCTCGCACAAGCTGCCGGCGAACTGGCTGGCGAGGCGGCAACGGGCGCTGCTGTGTCGCTGTTCAATGGCGATTGGCACCAGGGCGTCGTCGGCATCGTCGCCGCGCGGATCAAGGAGAAGCTGCATCGTCCGGTATTTGCCTTTGCCCGCGGCGAGGGCGGCGAAATCAAGGGCTCAGGTCGTTCGATCCCGGGTCTCCACCTGCGCGATGCCCTCGATCTGGTGTCCAGACGAGCGCCGGGACTGCTGCTACGCTTTGGCGGCCACGCCATGGCCGCCGGCGTGACCATGAGAGAAAGCGACTTTGCGCGCTTTCGCGAGCTGTTTGCGCACGTCGCCGACGAGTTGCTGGCTGCCGCCGATCGCGCGCGGACGCTGGAAACCGACGGCGGCCTGGAAGCCGCCTACTTCTCGATCGCCACGGCACGACTGCTCGAAGCCGAGGTCTGGGGCCAGGGCTTTCCGGCACCGCTTTTCGAGGATGAGTTCGTCGTTGAGAGCCAGCGTATTCTCAAGGACAAACACCTCAAGTTGCGCCTGCGCAAAGGAATACAGACTCTCGATGCCATCCAGTTCAACTTCGCCCAGGCACCGGGGAGCAGCATCCGCGCGGCTTACCGGTTGGCGATCAACGACTTCAACGGCGTCCAGACGCCGCAGTTGATGATCGAGCATATCGAGACCCGACCCGCCTGACAGGACGCGGCGACCACCGCTGCGCCACGAGGCCAAAAGAACGAATCAGGACCGTGCCGCCCACCCTCGAGACGACACGGGGCTTATAATCACGCGGTTTTTCATGGCGTTCCTACCTGCATTCGCCACCCGAGCCATCCCTTTCGCGCAGGCACCGAAAGGGAATTCTCCTGGAGAATCGGATGGACAATCCACAGGGACTGCTACCGTACGTCTCGTCGCTGCTGGGCACCGGCAGCATGGTCGAGCTCTCGGCTACGGCATTAACCAGCTTTGCCTTGATCGCCGCCGCCGAAATCGGCGACAAGAGTCAGCTGGTCTGCATGACCCTGGCCTCCCGACATCGGCCAATGCCGGTCATGCTTGGCGCGCTGGCCGCTTTTGCGGTGTTGAATACGCTTGCGGTCGTCTTCGGCGTCGCCATCGCCACCTGGTTGCCGGAATATGTGGTGGGCGTGACGGTGGCCATCCTCTTTGCTGCCTTTGGCATCCATGCCCTGCGTGCCAAAGCGGACGATGACGATGAAGCAGTCGAGGAGAAAAGTGGGCATGGCATTTTCTTCACCACTTTCGTCTTGCTGACCGTGGCTGAATTCGGTGACAAGACGCAACTCGCCGTCGTTGCCTTGAGCAGCGTACACGTGCCGGCTGCGGTCTGGCTGGGCGCCACCTTGGCGCTGGCCGCGACCTCGGCCCTGGGAATTGTGGCGGGGCGCACCATCCTGCAGAAAATTCCGCTGGTTTTGCTGCATCGGATCAGTGGCGCCTTCTTCCTGGTTCTGGCCGTGGTTGCAGCGTACCAGGCTTACGTCGCCTACACTGGCGTCCAGGGCTGATCCTGTCGCGAAGACCAGGGCGAAGGCGCGGCGGAAATTTCCGGAAAAGATCAGCTCAGCCCCCTGTCCGGTGCAATAGCGCGTATGCTGGTCCAGGCCATCCGGCATGCAACTGCAGCAGCTTACAGGAGTCCCTCCATGGCCAAGAGTCAGTTACGCGGAAACCGCGAAGCAAAAAAGCCGAAGCAACCTCAGAAACCAGCCGTACCGGCAGCGCCGTTCAGTGGAACATCGTCGACCGCAGCTTCGCCGTCGTCAGAAGTCAGGAAGAAGTGAACTGCACTTGGCGTCAGCGCTTGATGCGAGGATCGCTTCAGCGACTGATCAACGGCCCTTTTCCCGCCACAGGGAAAAGGGCCCGGGTTGAGGAAATCAACCGCGTGGATTGAACGAATGCGCTGGCGATGGTAGATAATGCGCAGCTTGCAATACTCCGCCAAACCCTATGCCAGCCACCTCGCCGCCGGTCTCCAAGCCCTTCACTCACCGCCGCCGGCCATGGCTTTCGCTGGCCGCAGCCCTGGCAATCGGACTCGCATCGGAACTGGCAGCCGAAGCGAGCACCGAGCCAACGTCGGCCAGCAGTTTCCCTGCCGCTTCCGCGGCGCCGCTATGGTTCGTTGAAGAGCGCCCGCGGGTGGCGGCCTATCAGGCCGTCAACCTGTTGGCCAATGCCGCCCAGGAGGGGCTGGAAGCGGGTGACTACCACGCCGAGTGGTTGCGCGCCGCAATCGAGAGCGCCAGCCGTGGGTCGCCCCTGACGGGAGACAGCTTGATCCGGCTGGACCAGGCGCTGACCTCAGCCATACGGCGCTATCTCGCCGATCTGCATGCGGGACGGGTTGCGTTGCACCCGCCCTGCAGCAATACACTGGCTTGCGGGAGGCACTTGCCCGCTACCAGGAACTGATCAGCCATCCCGCCTGGCAGAAAAGCTTGCCGCCGTTGCCCGCCGGCAAGCTATCCCCCGGCCAGAAATACGGCGGCATCGCGGCACTCGGCGAGCGGCTGCGACTGCTCGGCGACCTGCCCGCCGCCACCGCGCTGCCAGCACTGTACGAAGGAGCGCTGGTCGCGGGCGTCAAGTCCTTCCAGGAACGACATGCGATCAGGCCGGATGGCGTAATCGCGAAGGATACTTACGAGCAACTCAATGTACCACCCGCAACCCGCGCCCGGCAGCTCGAACTGGCGCTCGAGCGGCTGCGCTGGACGCCCTGCTGCAGCGCCGCGGGCGATCGTGGTCAACCTTCCGGAGTTCATGCTGCGGCCTACGAATGCGTGACGGCAGGATCGAGATCAGCGTCGCGATGAAGGTCATTGTCGGCACGGCACGCAAGAACCCTACGCCGCTCTTCGATGCCGAGATGCGCTTCATCGAGTTCAGCCCCTACTGGAACGTGCCCCCTCGATCGCCCGGGGCGAGACCCTGCCCAGGCTGCGCCGCGACCCAGGCTATTTCGACCGCCAGGGCTTCGAATTCGTCGGCAGCGACGGCCGCGTCGTCAGTGGATTCTCGGCGGGGGCTCTCGACGCTGTCCAGCGTGGCCAGATGCGCATCCGCCAGCGACCGGGGGCAGGCAATGCCCTCGGCGACATCAAGTTCGTTTTTCCCAACCAGGACAACATCTATCTCCATCACACACCGACACGTGCAACTCTTCAAACGGCGACCGGCGCGACTTCAGTCACGGCTGCATTCGCGTCGAGGCGCCTGTGGCTTTGGCGAAGTTCGTCCTCGCCGATGAACCGGAATGGACCGAAGCGCGCATCGTGCAGGCGATGCGCAAAGGCAAGTCCACGACCATCCGCCTGCAGGAAGCCTTGCCGGTGATCATCGCCTACAGCACGGCGTCGTCCGGGACGGGCGAGTGTCATTTCTTCCCGGACATCTACGGCCAGGACCCGCTTCTCGACGACTGCCCTGCGCCAGCGGCAAATCGCCGTCCGGGCTTCCCATGAAAGCGAAATTGCAGCAGAATCAACCGATTAGCCTTGACATGGAGCAGTCATGCTGAAACCTCAAGCACTCGCGCCGCCTGTTTCTCGGTCACGCCGCCGACTGATGGTTGCCGGCGCCGCGCTGCCGCTGGCAAAGCCGGCACTGGCGTCGCTGCCGAATGCCCGCCAGCCTCGCATTCGATCACACCCATACCGGCGAACGTCTCTCCGTCGCTTTCGCAGTCGGCGAGCAGCTATCTCCCCGAGGCACTGAACCGCCTGAACTTTTTTCCTGCGCGACCATTACTCGGGCGAGGTCGGCAGCATCGACCCGCAGTTGTTCGACCTGCTTTTCAAGGTAAAACAGGAACTTGCCTGCGAGCAGCCTTTCCAGGTCATTTCCGGCTACCGCTGCGCCGAGACCAATACCAGGCTGCGCACACGGGTGGTGGCGGTGTGGCAAAGCAGAGTCTGCACATGCTGGGCAAGGCCATCGACATCCGCATTGCCGGCGTGCCGCTTGACGATCTGCGCGACGCCGCCATCTCAGGGTGTCGGCGGAGTCGGCTTCTACGCGCAGCCAATTCGTTCATCTCGACACCGGCAGGGTGCGCTCCTGGTAATTTGGCGCGGCCATTCGGCGGCTGGCTCAGGCCGCGCCCGGCCTGAGCAGCTCAGATGGCTGCGCTGCGTTCAAAAAGGGCGATCGACTCGACGTGCGAGGTATGGGGAAACATATTGATCACGCCGGCGCCGCGCAGCTGGTAGTTTTTCTGCGCAACCAGTATGGCAGCGTCGCGCGCCAGCGTCGCCGGACTGCATGAAATATAGACGATACGCCGCGGCCCGTCGCTGTCGAGCGCCTTGATCAGCTCCAGAGCCCCTTCGCGCGGCGGGTCGATCAGCATCTTGTCAAAACGCCCAAGGGCGGCCAGGGTTTCCGTCGTGGTCTCGAACAGATTGGCGACGCGATACTCGGCCAGACCGTCGAGGCCATTCGCAGCAGCGTTCTCGGTCGCACGGCGAACGAGTTCGGGCTGCCCTCAACACCCATCACACACGCACCGGAACGTGCAATCGGCAGCGTAAAGTTGCCCAGCCCGCAGAACATGTCGGCAACGCGCTCGCCCGGCTGCGGATCGAGGAGGCTCAGAGCGCGGCGCACCAGCACGCGGTTGATCGCGTGATTGACCTGGGTAAACTCGGTCGGCGAAAAGTAGTGTTCGACCGCGAAGTCCGGGAGGAGGTAGGACAGCCGAGGCCCGCCACGACGGATAGAAGCGATAGGCCGTAGCCGGACCCTGCGGCTGCAGGTAGAAAACCACCGAGTGGCGATCGGCGAAGCCGCGCAGCAAGGCTTCGTCATCCGGATTCAGCGCTTCGAGGATGCGCAGCACCAATGCCGTCATGCGCTCCCCCACCGCCACCTCGATCTGTGGCAGGCGGTCCCGAATCGATAGCTGGCCGATCAAGTCGCGCAGCGGCAGCAACAGCACCGACAGATGCAGCGGCAGTATTTCGCACTGCCGCATGTCGGCAACGTAGCTGCTTTTCCTTTCGTGGAAGCCGACCAGTACGCCGCCTTTCTTGAGCACGAAACGGACGGAAAGGCGGGCTCGATAGCGATAGCCCCAGGGTTGACCGTAAATCGGCGCGTAGAGCTGATCCGCCTTGATCCGGCCAAGATGCCAGAGATTGTCCTCGAGCAGGCGCTGCTTGGCTGCGACCTGCGCCGCCGGATCGAGATGCTGCATGCTGCAGCCACCGCAGACACCGAAGTGCGGGCAGCGCGGCGTCACCCGCTCCGCCGACGAGGCCAGAACCCGCAGCGTCCGTGCCAGCTCATAGGTGGGTTTCCTGCGGTAGCTTGCATACTCCACGGATTCGCCCGGCAAGGCGCCCTCGACGAAAACCGTCTTGCCATCCAGCCGGGTAACTCCCCGCGCCTCGTGATCGAGCGATTCAATGATTCCAGTAGGCATGCGACACTTCCGCAGAGAAAACGTGTGATTCTATCCCGAATGTCTGGTCGGCTCTCTTGGCGAGATTCACATCCAGTCGATGGTGGCTAACCTACAGAGGGTCAGGCACGAGCCGATCAGCCGCCGCATCGCGCTTGCGTACACTCAGTGCATGTGTATGATGCGAGTCTGAACGGCACCGGCCACATCAGACAGTTATGGGGTGACGGCGATGTGATTCCGGAAGCACAGTACCAAGCGCCCGAGCAGCCGTTGCCGGCAGGGGCAAATGGACCGCCAACGATGACCAGCAGACTGATAACCACCTGGACAGAATACGACAACGCGGTACAGGAAGTCCTGGAACTGTCCACCAGCACGCTGCAGATCTTCGATGAAGACCTGTCGTCACTGAAGCTTGAACGCCCGCAGAGGATTGCTCCGCTGCGGGCAGTGCTGACTGCGCACGAATACCACAAGCGACTGGCAATCGTCGTACAGAAGCCCGATTTCGTCAGGCAATACAGCCCGCAGCTGATGGATCTGCTGAAGGTCCATGCGCCGACGCTGACGATCACTCAATCGCCGCCACATCTGGATACGCTCAAGGATTCCCTGCTGATCGCCGATGGCAAGCACGCACTCGTTTGCTTCCACCGCGAGCAGCCACGCGCCAGACTGATCATCGACGACGTCCACGAGTGCACGCCCTACGTCAGGCGCTTCGAAGAGATTCTCGCCGCAGGGGGCGACCCCGTCAGTGCAATGACCCTGGGTCTGTAAGCGACGACAGGATTCCCGAAGCGTTATCGGCTAGACTGGCTGGTTTCGTCGCGGAAGTGCCATCTTGAATCGCTCTCAGGCCAATCTCCTGCTACTCGCCGTCGCCGTCATCTGGGGTTCGGCCTTTGTCGCCCAGGCTGAGGGAATGGCCGGCGTCGGGCCACTAACCTTCACTGGCATCCGCTTCCTTCTCGGAACGGCCATCGTGCTGCCGCTCGCCTGGCGGGAGTGGCAATTGCTTGCCGCGCGAGGGGCCCGACTAGTGCCCGCAGACGCGCTTGGCATCAGTGCCCTGGGTTTGCTCCTGATGCTCGGCGCGGCTCTGCAGCAGATCGGCATCGCCAGCACCACGGTCACCAACGCCGGCTTTCTCACCGCGCTCTACGTGCCGCTGGTACCGCTGCTGGCCTGGCTGATTCTGAGGACGCGACCCCACTGGTCGGTATGGCCGACGTCGCTCGGCTGCCTGGGCGGGACCTGGCTGCTCTCCGGCGCCGAAGCGCTCGACCCATTGGTCGGCGATGCCTGGGTAATTGCCAGCTCCGTTTTCTGGGCCTTGCACCTGCTCTTTGTCGGACGCATCGCCGACCGCATCGCGGCGCCATTCCTGGTCGCCTGCGGACAGTTCCTGGTCTGCGGACTGATCAGCCTGCTCTGCGCCGGGCTGAGCGAAGTGATCACCCTGGCCGGCATTCGCCAGGCTTTGCTGCCGATTGTCTATGCCGGCGCGGTTTCGGTGGCCATCGGGTTCACTGCCCAGGTAGTCGGGCAGCGCTACGCGCAGCCGGCCGACGCCGCGATCATCCTGTCGGCCGAAACGGTCTTCGCTGCGCTCTTCGGATTCCTCCTCATGGGGGATCGCCTGAACGCAAGCGGTGTTGCTGGCTGTGCCCTAATTCTTGTCTGCATCATCGTCGTCCAGGTTGCACCAATGACTCTGGCTGCACATCAGGCCCGGACAAACGGACGAGCGCGCGGCGGTTGACGAGCGGTTTTCGCCACCTCGCGAGCCCTTCCTGAACAGCGACCTGGCCGACGCTCTGACGGCAAGGCCTTGGCGTGATCGTGCCCGGGGTTTGAGCAGAAGCTATTTGTGCATGCGCATCAGCGTGCTCTTGCCGAACAGGCTCTCGACGAGATCCACCGCCAGTTCGGCCGTCATGTTCCGCAGATCAAGCGCCGGGTTGAGTTCGACGATATCGAGCGAGCACAGCCGTCCCGTATCGGCGATCATTTCCATGCACAGCTGCGCCTCGCGATAGGTCGGACCACCGCGTACCGTGGTACCCACTCCCGGTGCAATTTCCGGATCAAGGAAATCGACATCGAGGCTGACGTGCAGGTGCGTTGCCGGACCCACGCCGGCCAGCGCCTGCTCCATGGTTTGGCGCATGCCAACCTCGTCGACATAGCGCATGTCGAAGACTTCAATGCCGATTTCGGCCAGGAAGCGCTTTTCCCCTTCGTCTACACTGCGGATGCCGATCTCGCGGATATCCTGCGGCGACATGGCGGGGACGTGGCCGCCAATTTCCGTCAGTTGCGATGGGCCATGACCGCACAGGCAAGCGCCGGGCATGCCATGGATGTTGCCGCTGGGGGTCATCGTCGCGGTGTTGAAATCGGCGTGCGCGTCGAACCACAGCACGCGGAGATGCCTTCCGGTTTCACGGCAGTGCCGCGCCACGGCGCTGATCGAACCGATGGCCAGGCAGTGGTCCCCGCCGAGCATGATCGGGAGGCGCCCGTCTTTCAGTTCGGCATGGACCGCAGCGTGCACGCTGCGGTTCCAAGCCACGACTTCGCGCATGTGACGGAAACCATTGACCGCCGGCAGGTCGGGATTGGCCGGCCCGCCGAGATTGCCGCAGTCCCGGACCTCGACGCCAAACTGGGCGATCGCCCTGGCGATGCCGGCAACGCGCAGCGCCTCCGGCCCCATGCTGGCGCCCCGGGTACCAGCGCCCACATCAGTGGGAACGCCGATCAGGCTGACGGGAAGTATGGTCATCGAGGTCTTGAGACTCCTTGGCAATGGATCAGATAAGGTCAACGCCGCGGCGGCCAGAACCGGGTCTTTCGCAGCGCGATTGTCGGCGAGAAAGCCGAACAGGTTCTTCTGGTCGACCAACATTGGAATGAGGGAGTAGTCTCCGTCATTTTGAGTTCGGCCGCCACATCGCGCAGGCAGCGCAGCCGGTTTTTCGTAGCCGACCGCGACAGGTACGCATCATGCTCAGCGTTGCCGTGTCTGGCTGGCCGCCTGGTCGACGACTTTCCAGAACTGCTCAAGGGTCGCCAGCAGCGCCGGCGCGCCCATTATCGGGTAGGTGGCGTACACCGCGATTACCAGCCGTCGGTCGAAATCGACATACAGGCTGGTGCCATGGGGACCGATGATGGCCACCCGGTTGGGTTTGCCGCCGAGGTGCATGAAGCCATAGCGTTGCTCGCTGCCCTTCTGCAGGCCGGGCACTTCCTGACTGCGGATGCCTGACGAGGCAGTGAGCGTCTCGACGAACCAGGCGGGGATTCGGCTGCGACTGCGGCTGACGCGGGCATCGAGGAGCAACTGGCCCAGGCGGCCAAAGTCGCGCAGCGAGAGACCCAGACCGTCGGCAAGTTCGATACCTTGTGAGTCTGTCAACCAGAACACCGGATGTTCATGCCGACTGCGTATCAGCAACTGCTCGCAGAACAGACGGGCCAGCGGGATGGCGTTACTCTCGGCCAGCAACCAAGCCAGCAGGTCGTCGTCCGGACTGCCAGCGAATGGGGGAACTTCCTGCTCGACCAGTGGCTTGTCCCAGCGGCCGGGCTGAGAGAGCCACGAACGGATGCCTGTCGCCCGCTGACTGCTTGTCCAGCCCCCGGCCTGGCGCCACTGCGCCAGCTCTTGCGGTGCCCAGGCGTGCCGTTCCTGACCCTGCAGCAGGCGCTGAACCGAGAGCTTGCGCAAGCCCGACTGGCTGTTCAGGGCCGGGACGAAACGGGTGACGGCCTTGTCTCCCGTGAGTTTGCCCTGGGCGACACTCATCGCGCCCAAAAGGGCCAGTAACGGTCTCGTCGTCTGCAACAGCAGGCGTGGCTCGCCGGCGCTCAAGCCGTTGCGGTACCGTTCGCTGAGGATTTTTCCGTTGTGAAGGACAAGGACCCCGTCGGCCTCGAGGCGGCTGTCGAGCAGGAAGCCGAGGTCGCGCTTGCGGCCATCAAAGGGGTCGGTGGTCTCCAGGCGGTCGATATCGAGCGGGCGCGGTGCGGCGCGCAGGGCTTCGCCGCCGGCGGCCGGGCGAACCCGCCGGGCGGGCATGAATACGTCGGCTGCCTGCAGGCTGACGCGCTGATTATCGACTGCCAGCCAGTTGTCTCTGTCGATCCATTGACCGATCTCTCCGCTGCCAGCCGCGACCACGTCAAACTGGCAGCTCGGAGCTGCCCCGGTGGTAGAAATGGTAGTGGCAAGGAGGAGCGCAAGCATCGTCAGCCGACGTTTCATCGTGAGATCTCCCGGGGTTCGTTCGCTGCTGGGCGGGCGAGCAATCGTTCGGCTGCTTCGCGCACCACGTCATTCAGGTTGCCGTGCAGTCGCTGCATGCCGCGCAGCCAGGCGGCGTCGGTCGCATCGTCGGCGAGCAGTGGCTGCAGGTGATCGAGCCATGCCGTACAGCCGAGTTCGCGGGCATCTGCGGCCAGCAATTCCAGCAGCTCGGCGAGACTTTCCCGCAGCGGCCGCTGGCCGAGCGCGACTGGATCGGAAATCATCGCCGCCATGCCGTATCGGCAGGCCTGGAATTTGTTGTAACGCGCGACATGCACCTGCCGCGCTACCTGCAGATCCGGCCGCGTGCGCAGCAGCCAGCGGCTCAGCGCCTGTGCCAGTGCCGCCAGGGCGGTGGCACTCTCGATGCTCAGTGGCGTGTCGCAGACGCGAATCTCGACCGTTCCGAATTCCGGCTTGGGCCGCACGTCCCAGTACAGGTCCTTGATGCTGGCCGCGATGCCGCAGGCTTGCAGCATGCCGAAATAGCGGACGAACTCCTCCCAGTTGGCGAGCGGCGGGCACTGCCCGCTGAGCGGAAAGGCCGAGACGGCGTTGAGACGGGCCGACTGGAAAAAGGTATCGACACCGTCAACGAATGGCGACGAAGCCGAGAGAGCGACAAATACCGGTACATACACGCCGAGCGCCTGCGTCAGCCAGATCGCGTCGTCGGCCGAAGTGCAGCCGACGTGGATGTGCTGGCCGAAGACAGTGAACTGCTTGGCGAGGTAGCCGTAGCGCTGGTACAACGCGTCAAAGCGCTCGCCGCTACAGATGCGCCGTTCCGGCCAGCGGTGGAAGGGATGCGTGCCACCACCACTGACGGCAATGTTGTTGCGCGCACAATGTACCCGCAGGATCTCGCGCAGGCCCGCGAGATCGGCGGCGATCCCCTCTGCGCTTGCCTGTGGCAGGGTACTGACTTCGATCATGCTCTCGGTAATCTCCAGCTTGATTTCGCCGAAACGTCCGTCGTAGTCGAGGCTGGCCAGCAGGTCGGTCGCGCCACGGGTCAGGTCAAAGTCACGCCGGGACAGCAGTTGCAGTTCCAGTTCGACGCCCAGCGTCAGCGGTTCGCTATGCCTGAATTCCCCCAGAGACTTGCTCATCCGATACCTCCCTTGCCGTTTTCGCTACCAGCGGTTTCCCCTGACTTGCGCAGCGCGATGCGGCACAGCGCCGGTCCGGCGAGTTCCATGAGCGCTGCGGCGAAGAGCGACAGAGCCAGCGCCGAACGACCGATCTCCGGGTACAGTGCGGCGATTTCATAGGCCATGAAGACAGCCGTTGCCGACAGCGGCTGGATGCCGATGGCGACCAGCAGCCGCTTTGGCAGCGGCAGGCTGCCGCCGGCAGCAGCCAGCGCTGCAGCCTTGGCCGCGGCACGAACCAGCAGCAGTCCAATCGCCTGCAGCCCGGTCAGCCAGGTGAACTCCTGCCACGGCAGCGAGGCGCCAACGATGACAAAGAGAATGATGGCGAGCAGCCAGTGGCCTTCGGGGAGTGCGGTGTAGCGCAGCGTCTGTCGCTCATCGATCTGCGCCAGCAGGACACCCATCAGGAACAGCGTCAGAAAGACCGGGACCGCCAGCATGCGGGCCAGGCCAACGGCCAGCAAGGCGCTGGCGACAAGGGTGAAGACCTGGGCCAGCGAACGCTTCGGCAGCAAGCGGGCGATAAGCAGCGCCAGACCGGCAACCAGCCAGGCGATGAGCAGCGCGCCGACGGCAACCCACAGCGGGTGGACCACGGCATTCAGCCAGTCCTCGCTTTGCTCGGCGTGGATGACGCCGAGGACAAGCGTGAACACGACGAAGGAGGCCGCTGAAGCGATCGCCGTGTGCAGGACGATCCGTTCCGTTACCACGCCCTGCGCTTTGGACTCCTCGATCGTAAGCAACACGACGGCGGGCGCTGAAGCCATCGTGACTGCGGCCGTGGCGGCCGCCCAGGCGGGGCTTTGCCCGATAAGCAGGAGGGCGAAGGAAAAGATCAGGCTGAAGGAGAGGCTGATGTCGATCAGCGTGCTGCGTAGCAGTTCCGGATTGTGTCGCAGCCAGCCGAGGTCGAGGCGTCGGCCGACCTCGAGCATCAGCAGCCCGAGGGCCGCATCCGCTATCGGCCGCGCCTGCGCCAACGCCTCAATGCTGATCCAGCCAAGCAGTGACGGCCCAAAGATGGTACCGGCGAGCACATAGCCGATCACCCTCGGCCAGCCGACGCGGGCGTGCAACCACTCACCGATCAGCAGCCCAACGACCAGTAGCAGACTGAACAAGGCCAGCGAGTCAATGCTTTCCGGAAACGGTGGCAGGAAGAAGAGACGTTCGAGCAGGGCCTCCCAGCCTCTGCGCAGGGGGGCGAGCAGGTCGTCAGGCATGGCCGAGGGAGTCGCCAGAATGGCCCTGGTCAGCGCGCGACACGGGAACTCGTCGGGTCTTGGGCGAGCGAGCGCTAATCACCATAGCCGGCCTCGCGCAGCGTTCAGGAACTCGTCCAGAATCGGCGTGCAGTCGAGCAGCGTCGGGGAGCCGGGCGGATGAAACTCAGGGTGCCATTGGAGACCGAGAACGTAGGGCTTGCCTTCGAGCCGGACGGCCTCGACCATTTCGTCATCAGCACCGCGCGCCTCGACACGCAGACCCCGGCCCAGCGCCCGGATCGCCTGATGATGAATGGAGACGGTGCTGCCGCGCGTCATCTTCGGGTACAGGCGTGCGAGACCGGAACCGGCGTCCCAAACGATGTCGTGGAAGTGGCGGTCGTAATCGGCGTGTACGTGAACGCCTGCCGGCGTCACCTGGGTGGCAATGTCCTGGTAGAGGGTGCCGCCCAGCGCGACATTGATCAACTGCGCGCCACGGCATATTCCGAGAACTGGCCTGCCGGCTTCGACGAATTCGTGGAACAGCTCCATCTCGTAGGCATCACGCAGGCGGTCGCCGGCCCAGTCCGGGTGGAGCGGTTCCTCGCCGTAACACTGCGGGCAGATGTCCGCGCCGCCCTGCAACACCAGGCCGTCGAGATACTGTGGATAGTCCGAGAGGCGGATGCTGCTGCGGTGAACAATGCCGTCGCCACTGACCGAGGGAATCATGAAGACCATTACCTCGCGCGACATGACCCAGTGCGCGACCGATTGCTCCAGGTATTGCAACGACTTGGACTGCAGTCCGGTCGCGCCGGGTTGCGGGTGGTAGATGCGGGCCGACAGCCCGATGCGAAGTGGACGTCTGCTCATGGCGATCATTCTCCTCAGGTGGACGGCGTAGCCGGCGTATCAAGGCGCTTTGGTACGAGCCGGGTCGCTTCACCAAAGCCCTTGATGGCGGTTTGAGTAGCCAGTGGCCCAAACAACTGCATCAGCAGGATGGTGGCCATCAGGATACCGACCAGCATCGGCGGCATGCCCGAATACAGCATCTGGGTGTTGACCAGCAACACCAGTGCGACGCTCGACATTGGCTGCAGGCCGACACTCAGCAGCAGACTCTCTCGCTGCGAGAGCCCCAGACGCCTGCCGGCGAGCCGTGCTGCCAGAAACTGACCGGTGAGGCGAATCAGCACAATCAGCAGCGCCTCCGGCCAGAACTGCTGCAGGTAGACAATATCGAGCGCAGCACCGGCAAGGACGAAAGTGACGACCATGAAGACCCGTGCATCGCTGGCAATACGGATGGCGACGACCTTTTGTTTGCGGTCGCAGGTTTGCACCAGGATGCCGAAGATCAACATCGGCAGGAATACGGAAACCTCAAGGTGGATGGCGGTGCCGACGCCAAGCACGATGCAACCGAGAATCAGCAGATGCTGGTGTTCGACCTGTCTGCCAAGCCTCCCAGCGGCGACCAGGACCAGACCGGCGCAGACGCCGCCGAGCAGCAGCGAGGCGCCGATGCTGTCCAGCGCATCGGCGAGACGTGTTGCGTCGCCCAGTGTCGCTGCATCGGTCAGGAAAGGCGTCATCAGTGCGACAGCGGTGAAGGCGACCCCGCCGTTGATCGCCACCATGGTGTACAGCAGCCCGGTGCGTTCCCCCTTGGCGCCGACGTCGCTGCAGGTGGCTATGGTGATTGCTGGCGAGGTGGCCAGACAAAGTGCCGAGACAAAGATGGCCGCACGGGGACTGAATCCCCAGAAGGTGAAGACCGCGAACATCAGCAGGCCGGATGCCAGGGCGATCCCGATTCCGGCCAGCAGACGGTTCAGGCCGTCCCGAGCACCGGTGCGTGGCACCAGATAACCGAGTTCGAACAGGATCAGACCAAGCGCGAGGTCAATCAACAGTTGTGCCGAGTCTACGTGGAGCGGCGTGATCCAGTTCAAGCCACTTTGGCCGATCAGCAATCCAAAGACGACATAGCCCGTCGTGCGCGGCAGGGAAAGGAGGCGTCGTGACAGCTCACCGGCAGCCAGGCCGCCGAGCAGAACCAGACCGAAGAGCTGGACGGAGTTGAGCATGAAAAAGCAGCAGAAAGGAGGGGCTAGGCCCACTGAATCCTCGTTGAAATGAAATACACTAGGGCAATCGGCAAAAACAACATTGTATTTCAATGTAATTCATGTCCCCGACTGGTGCAACCCTATTCTCGATCTATACTTTGAAAACGAACCCTGATACCCCGCCGTCGCTGCTGACAATGGAAGTGCTGCAGCAATTCCGGCTGATTTTTGGATCCCTGCGCCAGCATTTCCGTCTGGTCGAGGAGCGTTGTGGTCTGTCCGGTTCCCAGATGTGGGTTCTCCAGGAAGTCGAGCGCCACCCGGGGATCGGGATCAGCGACTTGGCAATTCGCATGGGGATTCATCAATCCACCTGCAGTCTGCTGGTCGACAAGCTGGTGGGGCAGGAATGTCTGACGAAGAGCCGCCACCATGGGGACCAGCGCCGGGTGGGCTTGCGCCTGGCGCCGAAGGGTATCTCGGCCCTTTCCCTGTTGCCGGGACCTGCGGAAGGTATCCTGCCGGACGCCCTTTCCCGGCTGCCGAGTGTGGTGTTGAAAACATTGCATATCAACCTGGATGAGTTGATTGTCCACCTGCCCGGCAAGGATGAGTCCTGTGCTGGCGTGCCGCTGGCGGAGATGGTGAGGCGGTCCGGGGCAGAAGGTGCCTAGCATGGCGCGCACCGGACTTCGCTCGTCGACACTGTCGGTCCTGATCCTGGCCGCTTGCGCCGGTACGCTGCCGGGCGAACCACCCTCGCTTGAGCCACCGTCAACGCTGCCCGATCAAGCGGCACCGGCAGTCACTGACGAGCAACTCATCAGCACTGTCGACATCGAGCGCAGCATTTTCTTCGCCAGGCGATCGACGGCGGTCGATCCTGCGGAGCTTTACAAACTGCGGCAGCAAGCGCAGCGCCTGCTGGCCGACCCGAAACTGGTGGTGACACTGGTCGGGCATACCGATGATCTGGGTAGCGCGTCGTACAATCTGGCGATTGCGGAGCAGCGGGTGAGTAGCGTTTATCAACTCCTACGCAAACACGGTGTGCCAAGAAAACAGTTGCTTCGCTACGCCGTCGGGCGAGAAAAGGTGGCGCGGGCTTGTCGTTCGAGTGAATGCCGCGCCAAGATGCGGCGTGTCGAGTTTGTCTACCCGCAATAGTGCTCGCGAACGAATAGCGACACCCCAACAGCTCGGCCAGGGAAGCCGCGTGCGGCGCCAAGCCCCCCCGAGATCGCTTCCAGAAATCGCCATGGCCTGCCTGTTACCCTTTCCGCAGCACGAGACGCTCGCAGGGGAAGCACATTGATGCTCCCCGGAGTGGGTAATCGGCTTCGAGAGGTTCCCGCGCCAGGTACAGCCGGCGCTGTAGCGCTGCGTGGCCGGCGCGTTGACCCGGCCGGCCTTACTCGCACCGACGGGGTGCGAGTGTCTTGCGCGAGTCCCCGACCCAAGTTGCTGCGCGGCTGCATCAAAGGCACAATACGCGGGCCCGCATTCCGCGGAGCTCACCTTCGATTTCTTGCTTTCCTTGATGGAAAGGTGGTTTTCGCAATGAGCAATTTTGGGGATTTCATCTGGCTGATCGCGTCGACCTTCCTTTTCGTGGCCTGTCTCCTGATCCTCTTCCGGATCATTTCCGACCTCTTCCAGGACAGCGCACTCGGCGGTGGCTCCAAGCCCCTGTGGCGCATTTGCCTGCTTTCGTGCCGATGGTGACCGCACTGGTGTATATGGTCACTCGTGGCCAAGGGATGGCCGAACGGCAGCCCGCCTCCTCCGAGCGCTCGCGGTCCGCGGCGGAGTCCTACATAAAGCAGGTAGCCGGGACATCGCCCGCCGAACAGATCGCTGACGCCAAGGCGCCGCTCGATGCCGACACGATCAAGCAGCAAGAGTTCGCCAGGCTCAAGAGTCCCTCCCCTGAACGCAGCCCCGCAGGCGGTGCCAGCGGGCCGCCTCGGCTCCTTCCCCTCACCCTCAAATACTCTGGAGCAAGTCAATGAACCGAATTCCATTCATCCATGCCCCGGCGGCGGCTGCCGCACTGGCACTGGCGCTGCTGCCAACAGTTGCCGACGCCCAATCGCGCGTGCAGTACGGACGCATCACCAAGGTTATTGCCACCACCGTCACCGACACCACCGCCCAGAACGTCGGCACCATCCTGGGCGGCGGCATCGGCTTGGCCACGGGCAGCGGGCAGTCCGGTAGCAACCGTGCCCTGCGCACCCTCGGTGGTGCAGCCGCCGGTCGGGGGGTCGGCCACCTCGCTGGCCGATCGCAGGCCTTCGAATACACGGTCCTGATTGGCGGCATGACAAGCACCCGCATCATTTCCGACCAGGCGGGCAAGCGCGTCGGTGACTGCGTGGCGATCGAACAGGGCCACTTCAGCAACATCCGGCTGGTGTCCGACGACCGCTGCGCAGCCATGCCGACGGGACAACCCGGTGCTACGGCCACCACGGTCGACGACGTGCAGGCCGCCAGTGCCTGCGACCAGGCAAAACAGCAGGCCTTGAAAGCCGACACCGACGAGGCCTTCACGCTCGCCGAGCGCCGCATTCGCCTGTTGTGCGGCGAGTGATACTGAAAATCCTGGCGTCCGGGTTCCCTGGGGCTGCTTCGAGTATCGCAACGGATTCAATGATGCGTGCCCAAATCATTACTGAGTAACGGTACCGCCGACAACAGGTCTGGCGACGGCCGTCGGCAGGGAAGTGCTGTTCGTAAAGGGAGCGCCGGAAGTCATCGTGGACAACTGCGACCGACAGCAGACCGTGGGTAGACAGCCGGCGCCGAGATCCAGGAAATGAATCAGGCAGCGTTGGAGAAAGCGGTGAGCGACGTCGATGTGTTCTCGCGCCAGCCCCGAGCACAAGCTCCGCCTGGTGAAGGCGATCCTGTTTCTCGTTCCGACCAATTTCGCGCAGGCCCTGGTCACCGCTGTGGCGATTTTCCTCGGCTTCACGCTGCCAATCGCCGCGCAGCAGGTGCTGTGGGGCAACAGGGTGACCTCGCTAACGTTCGGGCCGGTTATCTGTTTCGATCCGCATGAGTTCTACCTGCTCAACAGCCGCTTCCTGCTCGACGCTTCACTTTCGAGAAATTCATTATTCGTTCGAGCGCTGCACTGAGACAGGCGGGCACCGCGGTCGAGGCAGGAACTTGACTGACCGGCACGGGCGCGCGATGGAGCGCGTGGGCGCCGGCAACGTGCTCCCCCAGGCCATGTGCAGGGCCATGCCATGTTCGTCCTGCGGATGTTCGACACTGCACCTTTCACGGCTACACGCGTGGGGAAGACCTGTGCCTTGTCTTCGGCAGGTACATCATGAGCAAGGTCATGGAGAGTCCGGACGCGCAGGCGCAAGCTCAGGTACATCCCCTCCGCGCTATCTGGGCTGCGGAACTAATCCAGAACTGCGGCCAGCGCCAGAACATAGAGCGCGCCGACCGACAACTGCAGCGCCGCGATGGGCAGCCCGATCCGCAGGAACTGCATGAAGCTCACGCGACTGCCATGCGAGGCGCAGATGCCGATGGCGACGACATTGGCCGAGGCGCCGATCAGTGTCGCGTTGCCACCGAGGGTGCCACCGAACATCATCGCGACGAACACCGGCAGCGTGGCCGTCGGCCAATGGACAAAACCGGGAGCCAGCGCGACCTCCGGAGCGGCACCGGCCGCCACCAGGTAGCCGGTGACCATGACCAGTGCGGCGGCGACCACCGGGATATTGGCCAGCAGGCTCGACAGGACTCCGATGCCGGCCAGCAAGACGAAAGCCACAGGCATCAAATCGGCACCGAACCACTGGTAGACCTGGATCGACAAGCCCTGCAGCAACTCGGTCTTGATGAAGGCCTGGACCAGCGTGAAGATGGCGCCGAGAAACAGGATCGTCTTCCAGTCGACAGCGCGGATCACCTCGCCGACCGGCTCGATGCGCACACCATAGACCACGAGCAGCGCCAGGGCCGCACCGATGATCGCCACCTGGGGCGGGACGATGCGCGTCGGCAGGGACTCCCCGATCATGAACAGGGTCACCATGAGCAACAGCACGAGCAGCGACAGTACCAGGAAACCGGGTCGCTCGATGGTAACGGGTGGACGCTCCTCCGGCAGGATCACCCGCGCCTCCCAGATCTTCGGTAACAACAACGGCAGCAGCGGCACAACCGCGAGCACGGCCAGCACGCCACCCAGGCTGACCATCCGCAGATAGTCGAGGAAGGACAGCCCGATCGCGCTGCCGACCAGAAAAGTGGCGGGGTCGCCTACCAGGGTGAGCATCCCGGCGGCGTTACTGACGATGGCCGTGATGATAAGGGGCCCGACGATGTCGACCTTGAGCGCCTCGGCAGACGCTGACGATGATCGGCGCCACCAGGATGACGGCGGTGGCATTCGGCAGAACGGCGCATAAGGGCGCGACCAGCACGACGATCAGCAGAAGCAGCCGCCTGCCGCTGCCGCCTGTGGCGCGCAGGAACAAATCACCGATCCGCTCGAAGATTCCCGTCTTGCCGATCACCCGCGCCACCACCATGCCACCGAAAAGCAGGGAGAGCGGCCCGCCGGCGGTGTGCACGATCGGCATCAGATCGCTACCTTCGAGGATCCCGAACACGATCAGGGTGCTCACCCCGAGCAGTGCGGCGACCACCATGTCCACAAGATCGAAGGCGATGCAGAGGATGACTGCGGCAAAGACAGCGATGGTGAGATTGATCTGAAAATCTGTCATCCGTACATCACTCAGTCGATCGGTGGAGAATAGTGGAGTCCTCCGTGCGTCCACAGGCGGTTGAGACCGCGCTCGATCTTGAGCGGACTGTCACGCCCGACGTTGCGCTCGTAGACCTCGCCATAGTTGCCGACCGCCCGCAGGACCCGGATCCCCCACTGTGGCTCGATCCCCATCGACCGTGCGATCATCTCGCCCTCGTAGGGGTTCTGCCGCAGCAGCGGATTTCTGTTTTCCTTGATCGCCACATCGAGCCTGTCACGGGTGACGCCGTATTCCTCCCCCAGGATCAGGATGTTCAGAACCCAACGGATCACCGTCGCCCACTCCGGATCGCCGCCCCAGACGACCGGGCTGAGCGGTTCCCGGGAGATACGTTCGGGCAGGATCACGAAGGACCCTGGACCACCGGGCGCACGCAGACGCATGGCCGCCAGTTCGCCAGAGTCCGCGGTATAGGCCTGGCATTGGCCGGCGAACAGGGCTGCCGCCGCTTTCTGGGCCGATGCCATGAGCAGAGGCTTGACCGACCTGCCGTTCTCCTTGAAGTGGGCCTCCAGGGTACGCTGGTGCGTCGTTCCCTTCTCGACGCAGATGGTCGCACCATCGAGGTCGGCGAGCGTTGCCACCTTGACGGCAGCAGCGACCATGAAGCCCTGGCCATCGTAAAGGAGGATGCCGGGAAAGCGCACCCTCAATACGGCCTCGCGGGTGAGGGTCCACGTGGTGTTGGCCAGCAACAGGTCGACCCTGCGCGTCTGCAGCGCGGGAAACCGTGCGCTGGTCTGGAGCGGTACGAAGTCCACTTTTTCCGGGTCGTTCAGCACCGCCGCAGCGACCGCACGGCAGAAGTCCACCTCCAGCCCGCGCCACTGTCCATTGGCGTCCCGCTCGGAGAAGCCGGGAATGTCCTCGCTCACCCCGCAGCGCAGTTGGCCACGCGATTTCACACCGTTCAAGACCTCTGCGGCCTCGACCTGCGGCAAGGCCAAGAGCATCAGAACGAGCACGGCGAAGCAGCGAGCAGTCAGTTTCATCCGGGGCCTCCGAATCTGCAGGGCGGTGGGCATATTCGCTATCGTGGTCTTCCATGCGGGTTTGACGGGCCAATGGAAGCTCCCGCAGAACTCGTCCGGCACAGGCGACTGTATGCTTGCCGAGGCGAACGCGGGGGACACCGGCGGCCGCCTGACCACTTCCAAATGATGGACTGCTTAACTCAGACATCATGACGACCACCGATCCGATACTACCCAAGGCATGCGGATCATGCAATGGTGTACCGTGACTCGCGCCGTCCTGGCCGTGGCCGCGAGTCCGGGAGATGCGAAACCGTGCGCATCAACGAGGAGGCCCGTCTGCAGGCCCTCACGGTCGGCTTTTTGCGCTCGTCGGCGAGGCCATGGGCTGCAAGGAAGCTCGCCGCAGGATCGGAGTCAACGCCACCGGACTGGCATTCAATTCCGTGACGGCCGTCGAACTGAACGAGGACTCGACGATGAACTCGATGGTCAATGCCAACGGCGGCGGGAATGCCGATGGGGCTGACGGGAAGTGTGGTCATTGAGGCCTGCAGGGTCCTGGGCAATCGATCAGGCGGCCAACGCCACGGCGGCCCGAACCGGACCTTGCGCGTCGCGCTTGTCGGCGATGAAGCCGAAGAGGTTTTTCGGGTTGGCCAGCGTCGGAATGAGGGAGATGGTCTCCGTCATTTCGAGTTCGGCCGCCACATCGCGCATGTAACGCAGCGCGGAGTAGTCTTCGAGGGCAAAACCCACTGAATCATAAATGGTGACCTGGTCCGCGTAGCTGCGACCGACCTTTTCACCGGACAAGACCTGCCACAGTTCGGTGACCGGGAAGTCAGCCGGCATCTGTTGCATGTCGCCTTCGATACGCGACTGTGGCTCGAACTCGCAGAACACCGGACCCTGGCGCAGCACGTCGGCGTGCAGTTCAGTTTTGCCCGGGCAATCGCCGCCGACGCCGTTGATGTGCATGCCGGGTTCGATCATGTCCGGCGTCAGGATGGTGGCGTTGGTCTTGTCTGCGGTGACTGTCGTCACGATGTCACAACCTTTGACAGCCTTCCTGGTATCGCTGAAGCGCCTGGTCTTGAGGCCGAGACGGGTCAGGTTGGCGACGAGTTTGTCCGTGGCGTTGGCATCGATGTCGAAGAGATGGAATGTCTCGATACCGAGCAGGTGATGAAAGGCCAGGGCCTGAAATTCGCTCTGCGCCCCATTGCCGATCAAGGCCATGGTCTTGCTCTCCGGACGGGCCAGGGCACGGGCCGCGACGGCTGACATGGCAGCCGTGCGAATCGCCGTGGTGAGTGTCAGTTCGCTGACCAGGTCCGGAGTCCCGGTTTCCACGTCGGCGAGAACACCAAAGGCCATCACGGTCGGCAGGTTGTAGCGATGGTTGGCGGGGTGGCCGTTCACATACTTGAAGGCATAAGTTCTGGCATTGGCTACCGGCATCAGTTCGATCACACCGACGGCAGAGTGATTGGCAACACGGGCGCATTTGTCGAAATCGTTCCAGCGCAGGAAATCCTCTTCGATGTATGTCGCGACACCGGCAATACATTCGGCGATGCCCTTCCTGTTGATGATTTCGGCCACGCGCTCGGCGCTCAGAAATTGCGTGTTGACGCGTCGGCCGGCTTCTTTCTTGAGCGTGGTGTGGTTCAACATGGCTGTCTCCTTTGTTTGGCTATTGCGATGAGCAAATATTGAAGGAAGACGACGCCAAACAGAATCACCAAATTTGTATCGATTCCGTGAGATTATTAGCAGAATGACGACATAGACTGACGGACTGATCAAAATGGATGCACTTGACCAGCAACTCATCGGCCTGCTGCGTACCGATGCTCGCCTCACGGTCGCCGCACTGGCGCACCGGCTCAAAGTGTCGCGCGGAACCATCACCAACCGCATCAGGCGACTCGAGGATGACGGCGTGATCGTCGGCTACACGGTTCGCCTGCGGCCCGACGCGCAGCCGAACGAGATTAACGCCTGGATGAGCATTGCCGTCGAAGGCAACGAAACTCGCGCCGTCATCGCCAGCCTGCTGGGCGAACCCGGCGTTGCCGGCATCCACGATACGAACGGGCGCTGGGACCTGCTCGCCAGCCTGCGCGCGGCCAATTTGTCAGAGCTGTCGTCGGTCCTCGAGCGGGTCCGGTTGATCAAAGGGATTCAGAGCACCGAGACGAGTATTCATTTGCAGACGTATCGGGGGTAATGGTTTTCCCGCTCGCGCGGCCTTGCTGTACCGACGATGGTCCTCAGCCGACTTGCGGGAAAAAGGGGTGCCACCTCTGCCTGCTGGCTGCTCAGCAGACCCGCGCGGACGTGCGGGTGTTTCATTACCGGGGTAGCCGTATCGAACCCGGTGCGGTACCAAACCTGATCAAGGCACCGAAGACCATCTCCGGCCCCCTGCCATTGCAGATCGCCCAGACCAGCGCGTACGTGCTGGATGAACTGGCGGCCGGCCTTACCCTCGCGGCGTCCGGCTTCAGGACCGTGCATCGCTATCCCGAGCGGGTGATCAAGGAAGCGATTACCAATGCCGTGATCCACCGCGACTACCGACTCAACCGCGACATTCACATTCGCATTCTCGACAACCGCATCGAGATCGAAAGTCCCGGCCTGTTCCCCGGGACGATCACGCCGGCCAATGTCAACCGGGCTGGCTCTTTTGCGCGCAACCCCCTCATCGCGCGCAACCTGCGCGAGTTTCCCGAGCCCCCCAATGTCGATGCCGGCGAAGGCGTACGCATGATGTTCGCTGAGATGCGCGCGGCCAATCTCTATCCGCCGTTCTACAGCGAGAACCGCGACGCGGCGCAACCTGCCGTCGTCGTCAGCCTGCTCAACGAGGAGCGTCCGCCGGTCTGGGAGCAGGTGAGTGACTGGATGGAGCGCAACGGCGCCCTAGCGAACAGCGATCTTTGCCGGATTGCTGCGGTCGACACCCTCAAGGCCTCGAAAATGCTCAAGCGCTGGGTTGAACAGGGAGTGTTGACCCGCGACGATTCCGGCGGGAAACGCCATACCGTGTATCGTAAGCCGCTGGCGGATGGCGAGGCGAATGCCGCTTCGTCAATTTCCATGCCCCTGGATAATGGGCAGTAGATTTCAACAAAACAACGTTTAAACAGTGTATTGCGCCATTTTTTATTATCCTTGCCGTGCTGTATGCATGAGCTGGGGCGTCGGGCACTGAAACCTTCGCCTTCCGCTCTGGCCGCGCACTGCTCGAAACCATCAACCGCGTCCCGTCATGAGTCGAGGCGGGCCGGGTGTTGGTCAGCAGTCAAAGGGATTCAGACCACCGAGACGAGTATTCATTTGCAGACGTACGGGGGTAATGGCTTTCCCGCTCACGCGGTCTTGCTGTACCGACGATGGTCCTCAGCCGACTTGCAAGAAAAGGGGCGCCACCCACGTGTATCCACCGCTCTCGATCGGCGGTTGGTGTTACCCGTAAAGCCCGTCGCCTGGTCGCGGAAGCCCGGCGCCAGCTATTCCCGTCACTTGAGGTTGCCTGACAGGAACTGTTGCAGACGTTCGCTGGCAGGTTTGGTCAACACTTCCCTGGGGTCGCCCTCTTCCTCAACCCGCCCCTGATGGACAAAGATGACGTGGTTGGAGACTTCGCGCGCAAAGCCCATTTCGTGGGTCACGACCAGCATGGTGCGACCCTCCTCGGCGATCGACCGCATCACCTTGAGGACTTCGCCAACCAGTTCCGGATCAAGTGCCGAGGTCGGTTCGTCAAACAGTAGCGCCTCCGGTTCCATCGCCAGAGCACGCGCAATCGCCACCCGCTGTTGTTGGCCGCCTGACAGGTGCGCCGGATAGGTATCGCGGAATCTCCAGACGCCAACACGTTCGAGATAGCGCTCGGCACGTGCCATCGCCTCCTTTTTCGACAGGCCAAGCACGTGGATCGGCGCCTCGATGACGTTCTCCAGCACCGTCATGTGGCCCCACAAATTGAAGTGCTGGAAAACCATCGACAGACGGGTACGGATCTTCTGCAGTTGCTTCTGGTCGGCAACCTTGAGGGCATCCCTGGTGCCGGGCAGCAGTTTGACTTCCTCGCCAGCGACAATGATCTTGCCGGAAGTCGGCTGCTCGAGGAAGTTGATGCAGCGCAGCCAGGTGCTCTTACCGGAACCGGAGGATCCGATGATGCTGATGACGTCACCGGAGTTCGCCTTGAGCGACACACCCTTGAGTACTTCGTTATCGCCGTACTGCTTGTACAGGTTTTCGATGCGCAGGAGTTCTTTACTCGCCGTGTTGGTCATGGCAGTCTTTCCGATCAGTCTTTCTTCGCGCTGCTGGCACTGCGGCGCGGTTGCAGGTGGGCCAGCCAACGGTTTTCAGCGACGCGGAACAGGCCAACCAGAACAAAGGTCACAACAAGGTAGAGGAGCCCGGCAAAAATAAAGGCTTCGAACGGCGCGTAATGACGCGAGTAGACGTTGCGTGCGGCCCCGGTCAGGTCAACCAGGGTCACTGCGCTGGCAATCGCCGAGCCTTGCAGCATCAGAATCACTTCGTTGCTGAAGGGCGGAAGCGCCCGGCGCAAGGCCGACGGCAGAATGATCCTGCGCAACGCGGTGCTGCGCGTCATGCCCATTGCCTTGGCAGCTTCGACTTCGCCATTCGGCGTATTGCGGATCGCCCCGGCAAACATTTCGAGCTGGTAGGCGCAGGTGTTGAGGCTGAACGCCAACAGGGCACAGAAATACGCATCGCGGAAGAGCAGCCAGAATGGATTACCAGTCTCCCACATTCGTTGCATCCATTCGCTTTGACCGATGCCGTAGTAGACCAGCAGCAACTGGACGAGCATTGGCGTGCCGCGGAAAAAGTAGGTGTAGGCGCGCACCGGAGCACTCACCCAGGGGTTCTTCGACACGCGAGCGATCGACAGCGGAACCGCAAAGGCGAAACCGACGATCAGTGCGATGCCGGTCAGATGGAGCGTCATCCAGAGCCCGCGCCAGAATTCGGGCAAACTGCCGGTCACGACTGTCAGATCAAACCATTCCATGAGTCGCTCCTAGACGTTCGCTTCTCTGACGCCGACGTTGTAGCGCCGTTCCAGCCGTTGCAGCACAGCATTCGAGACGCTGGTCATCGCGAGGTACAGGACGCAGACCGCAAGATAGAACGTGAATGGCTGGTGGGTCGAGCGCCCCGCCTGGTCAGCCAGCCAGGTCATGTCCGAGAGGCCGATCATCGATACGATGGCGGTACTCTTCAGCAGGACCAGCCAGTTGTTGCCCATGCCCGGGAGCGCGTAACGCAGCATCTGCGGAAAAAGGACACGCCAGAAGGTCTGCCAGCCACTCATCCCGTAGGCCCGGCCGGCCTCCATCTGACCCGCCGGGACGGCCTGGAAGGCGCCGCGAAAGGTTTCAGTGAAATAGGCGCCAAAAATGAACCCGATGGTCAAAACGCCGGCGGCAAAGGCGTTGAGTTCAATCATCTCCCATTCGAGATAGTCGCTGACTTGATTGATCAAGACCTGGCCACCGTAAAAAACCAGGAGCATCATCACCAGATCGGGAACACCGCGTACGACCGTGGTATAGAGCGCGGTCCACCAGCGTAACGGCGCCAGCCTGGATAACTTGCAGGCGGCGCCCAACAGGCCAGTGCAGACAGCAAGCATCAGCGACAGAATGGCAACCTTGAGAGTAACCCAGGCGCCGGCCAGCAGGCTCGGCGAGTATTCAATCAGGACATCCATCGGCGAGTTCTCCCTCGGGTTACGCGAGTGCTACAGCCGGGCGGAAGCATAAGAAACGCCGGCCGCGTCAGCGGCCGGCGTTTCGATGAGGGACATCAGTTGCCGTAGATGTCCATCGGGAAGTACTTCTTGCGGATCTCATCGTACTTGCCACTGGAGCGTAACGTGGCGAGTGCCTTGTTCAGTTGCGCCTTGAGGTCCTGGTCCTTCTTGCGGACAGCGATGCCGATGCCTTCACCGATGACGGCGCGCTCTTCGGCGTTCTTGCCGAAGTATTGGTCGCCGGCCACGCTGTAGCCAGAACCTTCCGGCTTGGTCAGGAAGCCGCCGTAGGCTTCCCAGTAGTCGGCAAAGGTCGCATCGACCCGGCCCGACTTGAGATCCAGGTAGGCCTCATCCTGCTTGGCATAGCGGACAATTTCCACACCCTGGCCAGCCCAGTACTTGGTGGCGAAATTGTCGGAAACGGTGCCACGCTGAACCGCGACCTTCCTGCCTTTCAGGCTCGCCAGATCCGGTCTCAGCGGCGACCCGGTCTTGGCGATCAGAACGACCGGCGAGGCATAGTACTTGTTGGTGAAGTCGACCTTGGCCTTTCGCTCCTCGGTGATCGACATGGAGGCGACGATGGCGTCGAACTTGCGCGCGATCAAGGCGGGGATCATGCCATCCCATTCCTGTTTCACCCAGGTACATTTCGCCTTCATCTCGGTGCACAAGGCGTTGCCAATGTCGATGTCGAAGCCTTTCAACGCGCCATCGGAACCCGTTTCATTGAACGGGGGGTAGGCGCCTTCGGATGCCATGCGGATTACAGTCCAATCTTTGGCCGACACACCGATAGACGTGAGCGCCAGCAGCGCCGACAACAGCAGAGCTTTTTTCACCTTTTCTTACTCCTCCATGGTTTAGACAGGCCAATGGTGGCAAAAAAGCCAGCCTTAATCAACGCTTTTCTTTGCGCACGGTGCCGTGTTACAGGAGTGCCACCATGCACATCGCAACCCACTGAAGAAAGCGTGAAGTGCCGGCCGGCCAGGGGAGTCGTGCCAGGAAGCTGAAACAGATTTGGCCAAGCGCATCTTCTCTGCGCTGACGGTGGTCGCTGAACCGGCTAACGCAGTCTAATGGTTGAGCCGACGCGCGAGTCCGAGGATGGCCCGAGCTTCGTCGGGCGTCGCCACGGGACGCTCCATTTCGTGACTGATCCTGGCAATGCGAGCGACCAGCTGGGCATTGCTGACCGCCAGTTCACCCTTGCGGAAGAAGATGTTGTCTTCGAAGCCGACACGGACATGGCCACCGAGCAGGATGGCCATCGCCCCGAGCGGCAGCTGGGCCGGCCCGATGCCGGCCACTGTCCACGTCGCACCGGCCGGCAGTTGCGCGCGGAGGAACATCAGCGACTCGGGCGTGGCGGCCATGGCGCCGGGAACGCCGAGCACGAGGTCGACATGCACAGCTGGATCAAGCAATCCTTGCTTGATCCAGCGCTCTGCAGTGGTGAGCATGCCCGAATCGAAAATCTCCAGTTCCGGTTTGACGCCGTGTTCCCTCATCGTGCGCGCGAACACCGTCATGTCTGCCGGATGGTTGAGGAAAACATCACTGCCAAAATTGACTGAGCCCATCGATAGGGTAGCCATTTCGGGAGCCAGTGTCACCGGCGCAAGTCGCTCTGCGGGCGTCATGCCGACTGCGCCGCCGGTCGACACCTGAATGATCACGTCGCAACGGGCACGAATGGCCGCGATGATCTCGCGATAGACCGCCTTGTCCTGGGTCGGTGTACCGTCGGGACGACGTGCGTGCAGATGAACAATGGACGCACCTGCCCTGACACAGGCTTCGGCGGCAGCGGCAATCTCGTCCGGCATGACTGGCAAGGCCGGCTGCTGTTCCCTGGTCACTTCGGCGCCGGTCAGGGCGGCGGTAATGATCAGTTTTTCCATTGTAGCGCCTTGATCAGCGTCGAATACGCTGGCAGTCCGCCGGAACCACGCAGGTGCCGGAGGCTCTACAAACGATGACGGGCTCGGCCAGGACGTCGGCGGCCGACGGCTGACCGGCGATGCCGGCAGCTGCGATGATCTTGCGTGCTTCAAAGGCCATCTTGCGCGAGGTATGGCCGATCGACACGATGCGACCTGTGGCTTCGATGAAATCACCGGCATGTACGGGGGCGAGAAACTCGATACTGTCGTAAGCGACGAACAAGCCCTCGTCGCCGTCGCTGCGGATCAGTAGCTCGGTGGCGACATCGCCAAACAGATGCAGCATTTTTGCCCCGTCGACGAGTCCGCCGGCGTAGTGGGCGTCGTGCGCGCTGATGCGCAAACGTATCAGGCTGGTCAGTTCTTGCATGGTGATTTCCTCAGGCTGAGTTTCTCTTGATCCATTCATGGATGGCGAACGACGCCACATCCTCGGCGTAGGTTCTGGTACCAAAGCCGGCGTCGTAACCGAGTTCCTTGGCCAGCTCGTGACTGATGCGCGGACCGCCGACGATCAGGATGACCCCGTCACGCAAACCTTCGGCTTCGAGCAGATCGGCAAGCCTGGTCAGGTTGTCGAGGTGGATGTTCTTCTGCGTCACGATTTGAGATACCAGGATGACGTCGGCCTTTTCTTCAATGACCCTGCTGACCAGCTCCTCCGAATCGACTTGCGCGCCGAGGTTGATGGCGCGCATTTCGTGATAGCTCTCCAGACCCTTGTGGCCGTTGTAACCCTTCATGTTCATGATCGCGTCGATGCCGACGGTGTGGGCATCGGATTCGATGCAGGCGCCGATGACGACCATCCTGCGGCGCATTTTCTCGGCGATCAGCCGGTTGATGCCGTCCTTGTCGAGGGTCTCGAACTCCGGCCGGGAAACCTTGATGCTTGACAGGTCGACCTGGTGCTTGCACTGACCATAGACGATGAAGAAGCTGAAGTCCTGACCCATGTCTTCGGCGTGCACGACCGCGGGTTCTGCGAGGCCCATCATCATCGCCAGTTGCCTGGCGCCTTCCTTGGCGGCGTCATCGAGGGCGACGGGCAGGGTGAAGGAGAGCTGGACGCGGCCGTCGTTGAGGGTATCGCCATAGGGCTTGACCAGATTTTCGGCCATCTCAGAGCCCTCCTTCAAGCATCAGGTTCGGAAACGGGTTGAAGTAGTCGCCGGACTTGGCAATCACCCCGTCGAGACCTTTGCCACCGTCCGGCTTGCGGGAGATTTCGGCAAACATGCCTTTGCTGATCGCTTGCGGCAGACCCATCCTTTCGATGTCGGCCAGAATCTGTTCGGTCTCGCTGAGCACGCTCTGTGCGCGCCTCTCGATCTGACCGCCGCGCCTGAATTCGACTTCGGCGTGCAGATCGCGCATGGTATTGAAGACGTACTTCGCGTTCTGCACGGCGAGGAAACGGTCCTGGATGAACGGCGTGTGGATGGCCTCGGTCATCATGCCAAGCAGGTGAATATCCTGCTGCGTCAGCGTGCTAGCAACGTTGAACAGCGCATCCTGGATGTGGCCCCGGAAAATGTTGCCGGTCATGTGCTTGGTCGGCGGCATGTACTTGAGCGACGCCTCGGGAAAGACCTGGCGGACCAGTTGCGCGTGGGCAATCTCCCAGAGGAAGCCGTTCTCCATCTCGGGATTGATCTCGAAGGCGTGCCCCAGCCCCATCTGCTCCGGCTTGAGGCCGGACAGATAGGCAAACTGCTCGTTGATCAGTTGCGAAGCCAGCACGGTGTGCGCTGCTTCGCAGGCATCCGCCGTTGTCAGGTAGTTGTCTTCGCCGGTGTTGATGATGATCCCGGCGTAGGCATTGACCATCCGCGAGAAGAACTGGTCGATGAAAGTCCGCTGCATGTTGATGTCCCGGAAAATGATGCCGTACATCGAATCGTTGAGCATCATGTCGAGCCGTTCCATCGCGCCCATGGCCGCGATTTCCGGCATGCACAAACCCGAGCAGTAGTTGGTCAGGCGAATGTAGCGACCGACCCTGGCGCCCGCTTCGTCAAGCGCCGCGCGCATCAGGCGGAAGTTTTCCTGGGTAGCGTAGGTGCCACCGAAACCTTCGGTGGTCGCGCCGTGGGGCACATAGTCGAGCAGGCTCTGGCCGGTCGAGCGGATCACCGCGATGACGTCGGCACCCTGCTCTGCAGCCGCACGAGCTTGGATCACGTCTTCGTGGATGTTGCCGGTGGCGACGATCAGGTAGAGCCACGGCCTGCGGCTTTCGCCAACCGATTTGATTTCGCTGTCGCGCCGTGCGCGCTGCCGAGCGATATGCTCGCACATCTTGCGGGCTTCAGCTTCGGTGGCTGCGCGGATCGCCTCTTCACCCTTGTGGCGCCGCATCGTCAGCTTGCCGTCGGCCACGGCTTCGGCGACCTGCTGCGCCGTACAGCCACGTTCGATCATGGCACCGACCACGATGGGCGCGGCACCATGTTGCAGCAAATCCTGCTCCTGCAAATGGCTGACCAGACGATTCGGAAGGGGCACCATGTTTTCATCGACGCCATCGATGCCGAGCAGACGCAGCGTGGCGCGCTCGACCGTCGTCGTGGTGAACGGCTTCATTTGCTCGAAGACACTGCGGGCAATGCGCCGCGCCGAGTCACGCGCGCGGTCGATTTGTGCCTGATCCAGATGCAAACGCGTCATCAACAGACTCCTGTTTCGGTCAGTACTCGTTCGAGAATCACGTCACTGACCTCGTATTCGGGAAAGGCCAGGCGGGCGGCGCCGAGCAGTTCTTGAGCAACGAGATGGTGGCCATGCGGCGAGCATGGATTCAAGGTGATGCCGGCAATATGGATCCGGCGACAAGCCAGCAAGCTGCCACCTTGTTGGCGAAACCGCTGGACATCGGCGTGTTCGATGAACAGCTTTGTGCCGTCGGCAACCACGAGCGTCAGACCGGGGTGTCGCGCGAGGAGCGCGTCGACCGTCAGCCAGAGAGCCTTACCTACCGCGCCGCTGACCGCAATCGTGCCGAGTTCCCGGTTGGCAAATTCGACCAGCGTCGATCCGGCGTTGAGCGTAGCGATATCGGCGAGGAACAGGGGTCCGCCGCTGCGGTCCCAGATACCAACGCCGCCTGACTCAAACACGGCCTGGCAGCGCGCCAGAATTTCCGGCGCGGCCTGGGGGATAGTCAGCATCACCAGTCGGTCGCGGGTCTTGCGGATGACGTCTCGAACGCCACCGCCGATGGCTGCGCCGGTGGCCAGAATGATTCCGTCGGCGATGGCCGGCGAGGCGTGCTGGCTGCGACCGAGAGCCCCATCGACGATGATCAGCGCGCAACCGCACTGTCTCAATTGCGCGATGATTTCTTGCTGATCGGAACTGCGCGACGCGCCGGCTATCTCCATTTCGCCGTGGTCCAGCGCGCGGACGATGACGATTTCGCCCATCGGGCTGCCCACTCCGGTGGCGGCAAGGAGCTTCCAGCGCACTTTGGCACGTAGCAGCGTGTCGCGGGCGGTGGCGATGACGCTACCCGACCAGACCAGTACCGGCGGTTTCGGAGTGAAGAAGACCTGGTCGCGGTCTTCTCCATCACGCCCGATCGAGGTCACGCCAATAGCCACGCCAGTCTCGGCAGCGCAAGCGAGAAGATGGTTCAAGGCCACCGTCTTGCCGGTGTTCTTGGTCATTCCCACGACGGCCAGCGTCGCCAGGCCACGTTCTCGGATCTGGTTCCAGAGGGCGCTGGTGCTCATGGCCGCCTGTCGGTTCAACTGAAAAGCTTGTTGGCCCACGCGACGCCTAGACGTACGACGCTTCGAATAGCTGGCGCAGCTTCGGGCTTTCGCGCAGCAGGGCCAGTGCGTACACTGCATGGTCCCTGGCGTAGCCGTTGCCAACGATCATGTCTACATCCTTGCCGACACCTTCGGCACCGAGTGCGGCAGCAGTAAAACTTGTCGCCATCGAGAAGAAGTAGACCTTGCCGCGGTCGCGGGTGGCCAGAATGCTGCCCATTTCGGTATTCTGGATATTGACGCAGTTGATCACCACATCGGCCATGTGGCCAGCAGTCACCTTGGCGATCGCCTCCATCATGGCCAAGGCATCGGTCGCATCAACCTGCACGGCGTGGTCAACCCAGCCGAGTTCGCGCATGCGCTGACAGTCGGTTGCAAATGGCGACACGCCGATCACGCAGCCCGCCGGGCCGGCGCGCTTTCGCGCCTCGTACACGCATAGCATACCCGATTTACCACCACCGCCAACCACCACCACGGTGTCGCCGGGGCGAACGAGGCGCGCGGTTTGCGCCGGCGCCCCCGCCACGTCGAGAACCGCCAAGGCGACCTTCTCGGGAATGTCGTCAGGCAGCTTGGCGTAAAGGCCGGTTGCGAAAAGAATCGCCTGCGCTTCGACCTCGATCTGGTCCTTGTCAAGGTGGACCTTCCTGATTGTCTTGATTTGCAGCGGCGTCAGCGACAGTGAAACGAGGGTGGCGATCCTGTCGCCCACGCGCAGGTCCACCTTGCCGGCCAGTGCCGGGCCAATCTGGGCAATCCGCCCGATCAGCATGCCGCCCGATCCGGTGACCGGATTATGATGTTTGCCACGCCGTTCAACGATGCCAAGCACAGTGCTGGCGATCCTCGCGAGGTCACCGGCAGCTTCCTGCTTGATCTGGCTGAAACTGGCTGCGTCGATGTTCAGGGCCGTAACGTCAATCAGGATTTCGTTGTCGTAGATCGCCATTGAATTGTCGATCCTCCACGCGCCCTGGGGGAGCACGCCGATCGGTTCGAGCACGCGATGCGTGCCGTAGGGGGAGCCGTGTTGCATGGTAGTAGACCTGGTAGTAAAGCTCGTCAGACCTCAAGAAGGGGAGCATCGCCAAACCGGTCGCAGCGGCGCGACCGGTGTCTGGCGGCGATCAGTTGCTGTGCGTCGGTAGCGCGTAGTCGCGGCCCAGCCCCGGCATCTCGACCGTTTTGCCGGCATAGTTGCGACACTTCACGGTCGTGCCCGATCCATCCGGCAACTCTTCTTCCTTGACGTAGCTCGGGATGATCGGCAGCTTGCCGAGGCCTCCGAGACCATCGACGATGAACGTCGGAACCGCCGGACCGCTGATCCAGCCACGGAGACCTTCGTATAGTTCCAGCATGCGCTGGTACGGCACGATGAAGTGGTGGGCACCTTCAACCATGTCGGTCGAGTAGACGTAGTAGTTCTACTTTGTCAGATTGTCTTTCAATCTAATGCTGAGAGCATGGCGGCTTGCTTTCTGTAGGCGGATTCCATGGCTTTGTGCCGCCGTCGATGCCTATCGATGATGGATGCCGCGAGGTCTTCGTCGGTGACGATCTTGGTAGGCAGCCGATGGCGCATGATCTCTATCAAGTCACGGCAGGAGAGCAGTTCAGCCGTCTCGCGATGGGCCAGGCGCTCCTTGGCCAGGAACATGGTGGCGATCATGACCAGGGCCATGTGATGGTGCCACGCCTGCCAGCGGCGGACCTGATACTCGGCCATGCCGCAGGCGCTCTTGGCCTCTCGGAAGGACTGCTCGACGAAATGGCGCGCTCCCTGCATTTCCGCCAAGCGGCGCAAAGACGCCCTGGGCTTGGCATTGGACAGGCCGAATTTGAGTTTCGTCCCATCGAGTTCCCGTCGTACCAGGAGATGCCAACGGCTCGCCAACGGCGCCTCGCCGTCCCAGACCCACACCCGCTGGGTGAGATAGTCGGCCATCACCTCGCCCTTCTCGCCGTCACGGATCGACAGACGCCCCCAGGCGGATGCCGACTGCGTGGCTGCCCACGCGGCCACCGTCATGGGCACCGCCGTGGTCCGCAGCCGACGGGGCGCTCGACCCTTCGACGAACGACGAGCCGCCACCGCGGGTGCGGGATCCTGGAGATAGATCGCCTGATCCGAATGCACCTCAGCGAAGAAGATCTCTCCCTCGACATCCAGTTCCCCGAGCAGCCAGGGCAAGTGCCCGTAGCCGCCATCAAAGGCGACGAAAGAGAAGTGCAAGCCTTCCCGCCTCAGGCGAATTACCATGTCCAGAGCGATCTCGCCCTTGGTGCGGAACGTCTGCGCCTCCTCAGGCACCCCCACCGCCTCGCAACGTGTCGTATCTTTGGCCCACTTCTCCGGCAGATACAAGTCGGCATCCACCACGCTTGCTACGCCATCGCGCGTCACCGCCGCGAAGACGCCCACCTGACAGTTATCGACCTTCCCCAAGCGACCGTTCCACTGCCGCGCCACGCCCGCGGACATGTTTCCCTTCTTCCCGAACGCGCTCTCGTCCAGGAGTAGAGCGCTGGGATAGCCGAAGTGGGCGTTGGCATCGACCACCAGTTGCCGACGCACCGCGCGCCGATCCCAATTGGATTCGCTAAGCATATGATGCAGTGGCTGATAGCGGCTGTCGGATACGGTTTCCGCCATGCACTCCAGGTTACGGCGCGAACTCTGGAACAGCCCGTGCAGATACCGGCGCGCGGTGTCTTCTACCGAACGGGTCCGGCTTCGAAAGCAATGGAGATAGGGCGCGAAGTGCGAATCGAAGTGCTCGAGTGCCGAAGCGACCAGCGAAGATATGCTATCGACGTAATGGAGTTGACATTGTCATTTACAACTCCATGAATAGATTAAACAATCACGACGTATGGCATTCTAGCACATGACAAACGCAGATCACAGGAAGGCGAATACGAATCTGACAAAGTAGAAGTAGGGACGAATACCCATTTCGATCGCCTGCAGGAACAGTTCGCGCATTACGTCAACATCGTCGTTGACGCCTTTCAGGCAGACAGTTTGCAGACCCATCATGATGCCGGCCTTCTGCAGCAGCTTGACGCGCTCGCGCAGCAGCGGGGTGATTTCCTTGGGGTGGTTGATGTGCGTATTGACCATCTGCAAACGGTGCTTTTCGAGCACGGCACAGAGTTCCGGCGTGATCCGGGTCGGCAGTTGAACGATCATCCGCGAGCCCATGCGCAGGAAGCGGACGTGTGGCGCGCGACGGCGGATTTCGCCGAGGATGTAGTCGAGTCGCTCGTCGCTGAAGGTCAGCGGATCACCGCCCGAGAGCAGCACGTCCTGAATCTGCGTGTTGGCAGCGATGTAGTCGATCGACCGTTCGATCTCGTCCTTGTGCACGGAACCGGTGGGCTGCGACACCATGCGCTTGCGAGTGCAGAAGCGGCACAGCGTGGCACAGGCATTGGAAACGAGGAACAGCACGCGGCGCGGGTAGCGGTGCACGATACTGGTACCGGGGACGGTATCGCCTTCTTCGCCGAGTTGATCAAGCATGGTGACAAAGCCGGGCTTCGTCTCTTCGGCAAAAGTCGGCATGTATTGCAGACGGATGGGGCACGCCGGATCCTCGCGATCCATCAGCTGCGCCACGTAAGGCGTGATCGACACGGCGAACTTGCCATAGACGGTCTGATCGACGTTCTCGACGTTGTTGAGGATGTCGTTGAGTTCACAGTGGTGCGTGTAACGGCGCGCAAACTGCTTCTGCCACGATTCTGCCGACGGATCGTAGGCAGCCAGAGCTTCCCGGGTGAGCAACTTGTTCTGGATATTGAATTCGATTGTCTGCAGCATGCGAGTTTCCTCTCCGGTGCGATTGATTGAATTTCGATCAAGGCGACGACAGAGGCGCAGTTTAGGGACGAGTCGCGCCGGCAGAAACAGGCAATTTGCCTGAAACATTGCAAAAAAATCAGTCATACTGACTGATCCTGCGGCAATGTGAAGGAAAACGAATGGCAAGAACCCTGGACAACCTCGATCAGCAGCTGATTGAACTGCTCAAGGTCAATGCCCGCCTGCCGGTGGTCACGCTAGCCAAGTCACTGGGTTGTGCCAGAAGCACCGTGCAACTGCGCCTGAAGGCGCTGGAGGACAGCGGCGTCATTTCGGGTTACACGGTGAGCGTCAAGAAACGGCAGAAAGATTCGAGCATTCGGGCGATGGTGTTGATCTCGAGCGACTCCAAGACCGAATTCGACGTCATCAAGGGACTGACCCGGCGGCATGAGATCGTCAAGCTCTATTCGATCAGTGGGCGCTACGATTTGTGCGCGATATTGACGACCGAATCGACCCAGGAACTCGATGCGATCATCGACAAGATTCGCGCCATCAAGGGCGTGGTCGACACCTTTTCAACCATCGTGCTGTCGACCAAGCTGGATCGTCCGGAGTAAGGACTGAGCGTTGTCGTCAAAGCCCTGGCCCACGCCCTGCCAGTCGCCTCGCCGCCAGAGCCGCTCGATCAGACCCTTGACTGCAGACGTTTGCTCGGGCTTGTAGAGGTAGCGCTGCCCATCCAGGATCGACAGCAGCCAGCTGCCGAGAACGTCGACCACCTCCCGCACGTCCAGCTTGTGTATACGCCATCAGACACCCGCCCGCCAGCGGACGAATGATCCCGAGACTTCGAGCAACGCGGCAAGAACAGCTATCTGCAGCCCGCTGGCGACTGGTCTCTCCCGCACGCCGGAACACCCGGTCGAACGGTGCGCATCGTCGATCGCTCGCATTGGCCAACGGCGAGGCCGACACTGCCTTTAGAGGGACGTGGTTCCCCATTGACGAGCGCCCTGCCCCAGAATTTTTATGGTTTCTTTACCAACGGCCACACTCCTTTTTCGACCATCTTGATGCCCACCACCCTAGCATTCAACTGTCGAAACACCTAAATGGAGCACTGTAATGGACGTCGTCTATCTTGTCGCACTGGCCACCCTGTCCGGGCTCGCCGCGGCATTCGCCAAGGGCTGCGCGCGATTGACGGGAGAACGCGCGTGAGCCTGCTGACCCTTCTCGCCGGCATCGCTGCGGGCAGCCTGCTGATCTACCTGATTGCGGCACTGCTCTTTCCGGAGGATTTTTCATGAACAACCATGCCTGGTTGTTGCTCGGTCTTTTCATGACCGTACTGCTGCTCCTGGTCAGACCACTGGGAATCTACATCTCCAGGGTGATGATGATGGAGCGTCGCCAGACCCTTGTCAGCGGCTTCGAAGACGCAGTCTTCAGAGTGTGCGGTGTCCGGCGCGATGAAGACATGGGTTGGCTGAAATACGCGTTGGCCGTGCTGTTGTTCAACGCGCTTGGCCTGCTCGCCGTCTATGCCCTGCAGCGCCTGCAACTCTGGCTACCGTTGAATCCGCAGGAGATGGCCAATGTCAGCCCCGATTCGTCCTTCAACACGGCAGTCAGTTTCGTCACCAACACCAACTGGCAGGGCTATGGCGGCGAGTCGACGATGGGCTACCTGGTCCAGATGCTGGGCCTGACGGTGCAGAACTTTCTTTCCGCGGCCACCGGCATCGTTGTCGCGATTGCCTTCATTCGTGGCTTTGCGCGCCATTCGGCGGCTGGCATCGGCAATGCATGGACGGACCTGTTCCGCGCCACGACCTGGATTCTGCTGCCGCTGTCTCTGCTCTTCGCGCTCTTTCTGGCGAGCCAGGGCGTGATCCAGAACTTTGCCGCCTATCAGGACGTGACGACGCTGCAAGTAACGAACTACGAGACACCCAGACTCGGCACCGACGGCCAAGCGCTGAAAGACGAGAACGGCAACCCGGTGACGGAGCCAGCGTCCACATCCATCCAAACCCTGGCCATGGGTCCGGTCGCTTCGCAGGAGGCGATCAAGATCCTCGGCACCAACGGCGGTGGCTTCTTCAACGCCAACTCGGCCCACCCCTTCGAGAACCCGACGCCACTCACGAACTTTGTGCAGATGCTGTCGATCTTCCTGATTCCCGGCGCGCTATGCATTGCCTTCGGCTGCATCGTCGGTGACGAACGCCAAGGCTGGACGGTTTTGGCCGCGATGGTCTTGCTCTTCGTCACCTTTGCCATCGCCGCAATCGGCTTCGAGCAGCAGGGCAATCCCTTGCTGGCGAAGTTCGGCGCCGACGAGTCGGCGAGCGTGAGTACTACCGCCTTGACCGACGGCAACATGGAAGGCAAGGAGACGCGCTTCGGCATTGCCGATTCGGCCCTCTTCGCAACCATCACCACGGCCGCTTCCTGCGGTGCGGTCAATGCCATGCACGATTCATTCACGCCGCTCGGCGGTGCCGTGCCGCTGGTCTTGATACAACTCGGCGAGGTCGTGTTCGGCGGTGTCGGTTCCGGCCTCTACGGCATGCTGATCTTCGCCGTGCTGGCGGTATTCATCGCCGGCCTGATGATCGGGCGTACACCCGAATACCTGGGCAAGAAGATCGAGGCGCACGAGATGAAAATGACGTCGATCGCCATTCTCGCCACGCCCCTGCTGGTGCTGGTCGGCACGGCTGTCGCGGTGATGACCGAGGCCGGCCGCGCCGGTATCGCCAACCCGGGTGCGCACGGCTTTGCCGAAATTCTCTATGCCTTGTCGTCGGCAGCCAACAACAACGGCAGCGCCTTCGCTGGGCTGTCCGCCAACACGCCTTTCTATAATGGCCTGCTCGGGACGGCGATGTGGTTCGGCCGCTTCGGGGTGATCATCCCGGTGCTGGCGATGGCCGGGTCGCTGGCAGCCAAGAAGCGGATCTTCGTGACCGCCGGCACGCTACCGACGCACGGCCCGCTGTTCGTCACGCTGCTGATCGGCGTGGTGTTGCTGGTCGGTCTGCTCAACTATGTGCCGGCGCTGGCGCTCGGACCGGTGGTCGAGCACCTGGTTTTGTGGTCGGCCCCCTGATTCGCTGGAGAATTTCATGACACGCAAGACGTTTTCCCTGTTCGACCCAGCGCTGCTCATACCGGCCATCGCCGACTCATTCCGCAAGCTCGATCCGCGCGTGCAGTGGCGCAATCCGGTGATGTTTGTCGTCTTCATCGGGTCGCTGCTGACAACGCTGGCGGCAATCCCCGCGCTGAGCGGTCCGGGTCAGGAGTCGACGGCGTTCATCCTCGGCGTTGCGATCTGGTTGTGGTTCACGGTGCTCTTCGCCAACTTCGCGGAAGCTCTGGCCGAAGGACGCAGCAAGGCGCAGGCGGCGTCGCTGCGCGGACTGAAGAAGGAAACCTGGGCGAAGCGGCTGCACGCGCCGCGCCCGGACGCCGAATGGCACACGGTACCCGCTGACGACCTGCGGGTCGGCAACGTCGTGCTGGTCACTGCCGGCGAAACCGTCCCCGCCGACGGCGAGGTGATCGAAGGCGTCGCCTCGGTCGACGAGTCAGCAATCACCGGCGAATCGGCGCCGGTGATCCGCGAATCAGGTGGCGACTTCTCGGCGGTCACCGGTGGCACGCGCGTGCTCTCCGACTGGCTGGTCGTGCGCGTCACCGTCAATCCCGGCGAAACCTTCGTCGACCGGATGATCGCCATGGTCGAAACGGCGAAGCGGCAGAAGACGCCAAACGAGATTGCGCTGGCGATCCTGCTGGCGGCGTTGACCATCGTCTTCCTCGGAGTCACCGCAACCCTGCTGCCGTTTTCAAAGTTCAGCGTGCACGTTGCCGGTTCCGGTTCGCCGGTCAGTATTACCGTCCTCATCGCGCTGCTCGTGTGCCTGATTCCGACGACCATCGCCGGCCTGCTTTCGGCCGTTGGCGTCGCCGGCATGAGCCGCATGATGCAGGCCAACGTCATTGCCACCTCGGGCCGCGCGGTCGAAGCCGCCGGCGACGTCGACGTGTTGCTGCTCGACAAGACGGGCACGATCACCCTGGGCAATCGCCAGGCGGCTGCCTTCCTGCCCGCCGACGGGGTCAGCGAGAGCGAACTCGCCGACGCCGCGCAACTGGCGTCGCTCGCCGACGAAACGCCGGAAGGCCGCAGCATCGTCGTTCTCGCCAAGCAGCGCTTCAATCTGCGCGAGCGCGATGTGCACGCGCTCGAGGCGCAGTTCGTGCATTTCTCGGCGCAGACCCGGATGAGCGGCGTCGATGTGCATGGCCGGAAGATTCGCAAGGGGGCCACCGACGCCATCCGCCAGCATGTCGAGGCCATCGGCGGCGCCATGCCAGCATCGGTGCTGACGGCGGTCGAAGCTGCGGCGCGGCGTGGCAGCACACCACTGGTCGTTGCCGATGACAAGCGCGTGCTCGGCGTCGTCGAATTGAAGGACGTCGTCAAGGGTGGCATCAAGGAGCGCTTCGCCGAACTGCGCCAGATGGGGATCAAGACGGTGATGATCACCGGTGACAACCGTCTGACGGCCGCGGCGATCGCCGCCGAGGCAGGTGTCGATGATTTTCTCGCCGAAGCCACGCCGGAAGCCAAGCTGGCGCTGATCCGCCAGTACCAGGCCGAGGGCCGCCTGGTAGCGATGACCGGCGACGGCACCAACGATGCCCCGGCACTGGCGCAGGCGGATGTTGCCGTGGCGATGAACACCGGCACACAGGCGGCCAAGGAAGCCGGCAACATGGTGGACCTCGACTCGAACCCGACCAAGCTGATCGAAGTCGTCGAGACCGGTAAACAGATGCTGATGACCCGCGGTGCGCTGACTACCTTCAGCGTCGCCAACGACGTGGCCAAGTATTTCGCGATCGTTCCCGCCGCCTTCGTCAGTACCTACCCGGCGCTGTCGGCGCTCAATGTGATGGGGCTGGCCAGTCCGTCCTCGGCTATTCTCTCGGCGGTCATCTTCAATGCCCTGATCATCATTGCGCTGATTCCACTGGCCTTGAAGGGGATCCGCTATCACGCCGTCGGCGCCGCCAGCCTGCTGCGCCGCAACCTGGCCATCTACGGCCTGGGGGGGCTCGTCGCACCCTTTATCGGCATCAAGCTGATCGACATGGCACTGGCCGCCGCCGGTCTTACCTGAGGAGATAGTCGTGAAAAAGCTGCTTCGTCCCGCCATTTCGCTGTTCGTTCTACTATCGATCATTACCGGGGTGTTCTATCCGCTGCTGGTCACCGGCGTTGCCCGACTGGCTTTCCCGGCTGCCGCCAGCGGCAGCCTGATCATCAGGGAAGGCAAACCAATAGGCTCCGAACTGATCGGGCAGAACTTCACCGAGCCGAGGTACTTCTGGGGCCGGCCATCGGCAACCGCACCGCAGCCCTATAACGCGGCCGCTTCGTCCGGGTCCAATCTCGGACCGCTCAATCCGGCGCTGGCTGCCGCGGTCAAGGCCCGAATCGAGGCGCTGCGCGCCGCCGACCCCGGCAACCCGCGGCCGATACCGATTGACCTGGTCACCGCTTCGGCGAGCGGTCTCGACCCGCACATCAGCCCGGCGGCAGCCGACTACCAGGCGGAGCGCGTCGCGCGTTCCCGCCAGCTTGATCCGCAGACCGTGCGTCAGCTCATCGCGCAGCACAGCGAAAGCCTCGACCTCGGCGTCTTCGGCGAGCCACGCGTACATGTCCTCAGGCTCAACCTCGCCCTTGACGCGATAAAGCGCTGAACGGGCTCAACCTCGCCCGAGATACATGACCGTATGGCCCTGAAAACGCGGAAAATGCAGGAAGCCTTTCGATGGAGTCCAGCCCATGCTGATCAACTGCGTTGCCTACCGCGAAGGCAAGAAGCTTGCCGATATCGATATTGATGAAATCAGTGACTACCTCAAGGAGCCCGATTGCTTCGTCTGGGTTGCCCTGCGCGATGCAACGCTGGCCGAACTCGACAAGATGCGCGAGGAATTCGACCTGCATGCACTCGCCATCGAAGACGCAAACCACGGTCACCAGCGGCCGAAGATCGAGGAGTATGGCGACGACCTGTTCGCCGTCATTCACCTGCTCGAAATGGAGCATGGCGAGATCACCGTCGGCGAAGTGGCTATCTTTGTCGGTCGCAATTTCATCCTGTCGGTCCGTAACCGCAGCAAGCAGCACCTGCTGGGCGTACGCGAACGCTGCGAACGAGAGCCGGAGGTCCTCAAGGAGGGCTCGGGTTTCGTCCTTTACGCCCTGATGGATGCGGCGGTAGACCGCTACTTCCCGATCGTCGATGCCATCGAGTCGGCACTCGAGAACATCGAGGAGCACATCTTCGACAGGGGGGCGGCGCGCTTGCATATCCAACGGCTGTATGACCTCAAACGTCGGTTGACGATCGTCAAGCACGCCGTCGCGCCGCTGCTGGAAGCCGTTGCCAAGCTCACCGCCGGCCGCGTGCCGCCGGTCTCCGCCAAGAGCCGCCACTATTTCCGTGACGTCCATGATCACCTGGCACGCATCAATGCCCAACTCGACACCCTGCGCGACACCATCGGCACCGCCATCCAGGTCAGCCTCTCGTCGGTGGCCATCGAACAGAACGATGTCGCCAAACGCCTCGCCGCATGGGCTGGGATCTTTGCCGTCGCCACCGCCTTTGCCGGCATCTGGGGGATGAATTTCAAGTGGATGCCCGAGTTGCAATGGGAGTACGGCTATCCCATTGCACTAACGATCATCGCCAGCACCACGACATTTCTTTACCTCCGCTTTCGGCGCATGGGCTGGCTATGACGAGCGACGGGCGTCCTGACCCCGATCAACTCCTGGCGCGTGTTCAGGAGGAGGAAGCCAAAGCTGCCCGCGGCAAGCTGAAGATTTTCTTCGGCGCCTCTGCCGGCGTCGGCAAGACCTACGCCATGCTCGGTGCCGCGCGACGGCAAAAGGAACTTGGCACCGATGTGGTCATCGGCGTCGTCGAGACCCACGGCCGCAAGGAAACCGAGGCGCTGATCACCGGTCTCGAACGGCTTCCCCTGTGTGAGATCCCCTATCGCGGCAGTGTGCTGAAGGAGTTCGATCTCGACGCCGCGCTGGCGCGGCGCCCGGCGTTGATCCTGATGGACGAACTGGCTCACTCCAACGTTGCCGGCTCTCGTCATCCCAAACGCTGGCAGGACATCCATGACTTGCTCGCGGCAGGGATCGACGTCTACACCACGGTCAACGTGCAGCATCTCGAGACCCTCAACGACGTGGTCAGCGGGATTGCCGGCATTCGTGTATGGGAGACGGTACCCGACCGGATCTTTGACGAAGCAGACGAAGTGGTACTGGTCGATCTACCGCCCGACGACCTGCTGCAGCGCTTGAAGGAGGGCAAGGTCTACCTGCCGCAACAGGCTGAGCGGGCGATTCGCAACTTTTTTCGCAAGGGCAACCTCATCGCCCTGCGCGAGTTGGCCCTGCGCCGCACGGCCGACCGCGTGGACGACGAAATGCTGGCCTACCGCCGCGAAACCTCGGTGGCCACGGTATGGCAAACGCGCGACGCACTGCTGGTGTGCATCGGATCGGGCACGGGGGCGGAGCGACTGGTGCGCACCGGGGCGCGCCTGGCAGGGCGCCTGGAGGCCCCCTGGCACGCCATTCATGTGCACACGCAAACCTCGGGACCGGAGCCTGAGGTGGAACGGCAGCGCATCCTCCGCGCGCTCGAACTATCCGCTTCCCTCGGTGCTGAAACAGCGACGCTCTCGGCTGACGACCCCGTCGCTGCGCTTGTCGATTACGCTCGCGAGCAGAACCTGTCGCGCCTGCTGGTCGGACGCGATCACCCCCGACCCTGGCGACCCTGGTACCGTTCGATGGCCGACCGGATTGGCCAAGCCGCGCCCGACCTCGACGTGATTCAGGTGGCGCGCAACGAAGACGCGCGTGCAGCCGCTTCGCCGTCGACCGCCGCACCGGCGCCCGGCAACTGGCTGGCGTATCTCAAGGCAGCGGCAATCTGCGCCGTTGCCACGGGGCTGGCAACGCCGCTTGCCGGAGTCATCGAGCTCACCAACATTGCGATGTTGTTCCTGCTTGCCGTACTCATCGTGGCCATGCGTCTTGGCCGCGGCCCGGCGGTCGCCAGCTCGTTTCTGGCCGTTGCCGCCTTCGACTTCTTCTTCGTGGCACCGCGTTTTTCCTTCGCCGTCAGCGATGCTCAGTATCTGATGACCTTCGCCGTGATGCTCAGCGTGGCGCTGATCACCGGCCAGCTGACCGCCCGCTACAAGCAGCACGCCGACGTGGCGACCCAGCGCGAAGCGCGCGCCCGCGCGCTCTACGAAATGGCACGGGATCTTTCGGCAGCTCTGCTACCGATGCAGATCGCCGAGGCCTGTGATCGCTTTCTGTCGGTCGAGTTCGGTGCCCAGGCCGCTTTGCTCCTGACCGATGCGGGGGATCACCTGCAGGTGGAGACGGTCAGCGCCAAAGGTCGCAGCGGCAGCCCACCGATCGTCGACGAGGGCGTCGCACGCTGGGCCTTCGATCACGGCGAGGCGGCAGGACTGTCCACCGACACCTTGCCGGGCAGCCCACTGCTTTACCTGCCACTCAAGGCGCCGATGCGGACGCGCGGCGTGCTCGCCATCGCGCCGCGTGATCCGCTGCGCGTGCAGGGACCGGAAGCCCGCCGGCAGCTCGATACCTTTGCCAGTCTGGTGGCGATTGCCGTCGAGCGCATGCACTATGTCGAGGTGGCGCAGTCCACGCTGCTGCAAATGGAATCCGAGAGCCTGCGCAACTCGCTGCTGGCGGCGATCTCGCACGATCTGCGAACGCCGCTGAGTGTGCTGGTGGGGCTGGCCGAGTCGATCAGGCTGACGCAGCCGCCGCCAACCGATGACCAGGCCAGGCTTGCCGGAACATTGAAGGAGGAAGCGCTGCGCATGAGCGTCAAGGTCAACAAACTGCTGGACATGGCGCGCCTGCAGGCCGGAAAGATTCAGCTCAACCGCCAGTGGCAGCCCTTGGAGGAAATCGTCGGAAGCGCGCTAATGGCTACCGCGGCACCCCTCGCGGCACATTCTGTGAGCGCCGTCCTGCCCGATGACCTGCCACTGATCGAGATCGATGCCGTGCTGATCGAGCGTGTGCTGTGCAATCTTCTTGAAAACGCCGCCAAGTTTACCCCGGCCGGCACGCACATCAGCATCAACGCGGCGGTGCGCGGCAGCGAGGTCGACGTGTGGGTGGACGACAGCGGTCCGGGCTTTCCAAAAGGGCGGGAGGAAGCCATTTTCGAGAAGTTCGAACGTGGCGCACGCGAGAGCGCGACACCGGGCGTAGGTCTTGGTCTGGCCATCTGCCGCGCCATCGTCGCGGCGCACGGCGGCAGCATTCATGCCGAGAACCGGGCTGGCGGCGGTGCTCGTTTCGTCTTTTCGCTGCCGCGCGGCATGCCGCCGACGACCGCCGAAGAAATCGTGGTTCCGGCAGACGGCGGCACGCCCTGACCGACCAACCCGATGATCAACATCGACGACTTTGATGCTAGCAGATAGATAACGTCATGACAGAGCCACTGGTCACCGTCGTCGTCGTTGAAGATGAAAACAACATTCGCCGCTTCATCAAGCTGGCGCTCGAAAGCCAGGGGTTCCAGGTATTCGAGGCCGACAGCCTGCAGCGCGGCCTGATCGAGGCCGGCACCCGACGCCCTGACCTGGTGGTGCTCGATCTGGGTCTGCCCGACGGTGACGGCGTCGACTTCATCCGTGATCTGCGGACTTGGTCGGAGATACCGGTGATCGTGCTTTCGGCACGCAGCGCCGAGACCGACAAGGTAGCCGCGCTCGATGGCGGCGCTGACGACTATCTGACGAAACCCTTTGGTACCGCCGAATTGCTCGCCCGCGTACGTGCGCAATTGCGCCGTCGCAGCCGAGGCGCCACCGGCACACCACTCGCCGAATTCGGGTCGATTCGCGTGGACCTGGTGCGCCGTACAGTCGAGCGTAACGGCGTGCCCATTCACCTGACGCCGATCGAATATCGGCTGCTCAGCTATCTGATCGGCAATCCTGATTGCGTTTTGACCCATCGCCAACTGCTGAAGAACGTCTGGGGCCCCTCGCATGTCGAAGACAGCCACTACGTCCGCGTTTACATGGGTTATTTGCGCAAGAAGGTCGAAGAGGACCCCACGCGACCGAAGCACATTCTCACTGAAGTGGGCGTTGGCTATCGCTTCATTGGCGTGTAACCTGGACCGGCGATAAGGCGAGACCGGTAATCCGAGCAACCTTCATCACTCGACCGGCCGCAGAAAGTCATGCCCTTTGCCAACAGGCAGGGCCGCTCCAGCCTGAGCCGAGTCTGCTATAGTTCGGCCTGCGCACCGCCAGCGGGCCAGCCTTCAAGGTCCCGACCGGCGGCTTTTGCTTTGTTGCCGCATGAAAGTCCCCTCATGAGTACCACCCTCAGCGAGTCGTCGAACGAAAGCCGGTTCCCACCCGAAATCCTGCGTGATATCGCCAGGCGTCGCACCTTTGCGATCATTTCGCACCCCGACGCCGGCAAGACAACGCTGACCGAAAAGCTACTGCTTTTCGGCGGTGCCATCCAGCTCGCCGGTACGGTCAAGGGGCGCAAGAGCGCCCGCCATGCCACTTCGGACTGGATGGAAGTGGAAAAGCAACGCGGCATTTCGGTGACCAGCTCGGTGATGCAGTTCGAGTACCAACAGCACACCATAAACCTGCTCGACACCCCTGGCCACGAGGATTTTTCCGAGGACACCTACCGCGTCCTCACCGCCGTCGACGCGGCGGTGATGGTGATCGACGCCGCCAAGGGCGTTGAGGCGCAGACCATCAAGCTGCTCAACGTCTGTCGCATGCGCAATACGCCAATCATCACTTTCGTCAATAAATTGGACCGTGAAGTGCGCGAGCCCTTCGAACTGCTCGAGGAAATTGAATCCGTGCTCGGCATCGAGTGCGCACCGATCACCTGGCCGATTGGCATGGGCAAGACTTTTCGCGGGGTATATCATCTTCTCGATGACCGCCTGCTGCACTTTGCCGCCGGCGAGGAGCGCCGTAGCGAATCGCAGCGGCTCGATGGCCTGGATAATCCGCTGCTTGATACCCAGTTCCCGGCAGAGGTCGACAAGCTGCGCGAGGATGTTGACCTGATTCAGAGCGCGAGCAGCCCTTTCGACCTGGTCGGCTTTCTCGCCGGGCGGCAGTCCCCGGTGTTTTTCGGCTCGGCAATCAACAACTTCGGCGTCCAGGAGATCCTGCAGGCCCTGCTCGACTGGGCTCCGGCGCCACAGGAGCGCGACGGCGGTACGCGCCTGGTGCAACCCGGGGAGGCTGCCTTCAGCGGCTTCGTGTTCAAGATCCAGGCCAACATGGACCCGAAACACCGCGACCGCATTGCCTTCTTCCGCGTGTGCTCCGGTCGCTACGCGCCGGGCATGAAGGTCAGACACATTCGTCTCGATCGTGAGATGAAGCTGGGCAACGTGCTGACCTTCATGGCCAACGAACGTCTCCTGATGGAGGACGCCGTCGCCGGTGACATCATCGGCATTCACAACCATGGCAACCTGCACATCGGAGACTGCCTGAGCGAAGGCGAGACTCTCGGCTTCAAGGGCATCCCCTACTTCTCGCCCGAACTCTTCCGCGCTGCGCGGCTGCGTGACCCTCTGAAGAGCAAGCAGTTACTCAAGGGCCTGAAGGAGCTCGGCGAAGAGGGGGCGATCCAGGTATTCGAGAACCTCGCCAGCGGCGCGCTGCTGCTCGGCGCGGTAGGTAACCTGCAATTCGAGGTGGTCGCCCAGCGTCTGCAGACCGAGTACAAGGTCGACGCGATTTTCGAGTCGGCCGACATCTACACTGCGCGCTGGCTGACTTTTCCCGACGACACCACGCGACGCAATTTCGAGCGCGAGCAACTCCACCGCATGGCCAAGGATGTGGACGGCAATCCGGTTTACCTGGCGAGCACGCGCTACAACCTCGAGGTGACGAGCGAGAAGTGGGGCCGTGTCGGCTTCCATGACTCGCGGGAGCACGGGCAGTTGTTCGCTTGAACAAGGACGCTGCCAGAGCTCCGAAGTCCTGCAGCGTTGCTGCAGTCAACCCCGGCCACCGCAAAGCGGAAGTCTGGGCGCCTGGACCGGCCCGTCAGACTCTGCCCAACCCGAAACGGAGCCAGCCATGGCGGAATCTCCCGATAGTCCACGAGTACTGAGTTTTCTTGAGGCGCGGATACTTGGCGTGCTGATCGAAAAAGAAAAGACGACCCCTGACACCTATCCTCTGACACTGAACAGTCTGACCGCCGGCTGCAATCAGAAATCCGCACGCGACCCGGTGATCAGCGTAGCGGAAAGTGAGGTCCAGGCGGCACTCGAAGATCTGCGCAGCCGCGTTCTGGTGCTGGAAACCTATGGGGCCTCCGGTCGCGTATTGCGCTATGCGCAGAACTTCGGCAGGGTGTATGGCCTTCCCGCAGCGAGCGTCGCGTTACTCGCGACCCTGGCACTGCGCGGCGAGCAAACCGTCAGCGAATTGCGCGCCAACAGCGAGCGCCTTTACCGCTTCGACGACAGCTCATCGGTGGAGGCTTACCTGGAAGAATTGGCCGGGCGCAGCAGCGGCGCGCTGGTCATCAGGTTGCCCCGGCAGGCAGGCTCGCGCGAACATCGTTGGGCACATCTGTTGTGTGGGGCCGCCTCGCACACGGATGTCGAGGAACAGACCGGACTGGTTGAGAGAGTCGCCCGGCTGGAACTCGAGGTTGCCGAACTCCGGACAGCTCTCAAGGTACTCCTTGGCCAACCGGGCGAACTCGCAGATCGGGGGGACAAACTTCAGCACGGCGGCTGACGGAAGGATCGCCACTCGCTGCGGGCGTCGCCGTTACCCGGCGCCCTCGCAGGCACTGCGCGCCTTGGCCAGAGTTGCCGCACGGCTGGACTACCCATTGGCCGGGGTGGAGAGAGTTTCCCTGTCCGTCAGGCATCCACCGCAACAGCCTGCGCCAGAAAGTCTATTTTCTTTTGCAGATCGTCGTCCGAATCGGGATAGCGCTGGGCAATCGACCAGAACTCGTCCGCTATCTCAACAAAGGCATCGACGACGTCGGGGTCGAAATGGCTTCCACGACCCTCGACGATGATCTGGGTCGCCTGCTCGTGTGTCATTCGATCCTTGTAGACCCGCCGGCTGATAAGAGCATCGTAGACGTCGGCCACCGCCATCAGGCGAGCGGACGCCGGGATCGTGTCACCGGCAATGGCTCCCGGATAGCCGCTGCCGTCCCATCTTTCCTGATGACAAAGGGCGATCTCCTTGGCAATGGTGAGAAACTCGACAGGCTTGCCCAGCCAGTCCTCAGCAAGCTGAATGGCATCCCGACCAAGCAGGGTATGGTTTTTCATGATCTCCATTTCCTGCGGCTCAAAACGCCCCGGCTTCAACAGAATGCGGTCCGGTATGCCGACCTTGCCAATATCGTGCAAGGGTGCCGACTTGAATAGCACCTTGATATTCTGATCGGTGAGGAAATTCGAGAAGCGTGGATGGGGCCGCAACTTCTCCGCCAGAGCCTTCACGTACCGTTGGGTGCGCAGGAGATGTTTGCCGGTTTCCGAATCCCGGGTCTCGGCCAGCGATGCCATGGCAAGAATAGTGACGTCCTGAATCGCCTCGAGTTCGCTGGTTCGTCGGGCCACTTCGGCTTCAAGGAAGTCGTTCTGGCTACGCAGGAAATCGGCGCTGGCTTTGAGCGACAACTGCGTCGCAACGCGCGCCATCAGGATCGGCGGACTGATGGGCTTGGTAATGTAGTCAACCGCACCCAGCGCCAGGCCCTTCTGCTCGTCCTCCACTTCCGATCTCGCGGTCAGGAAGACGACGGGGATGTCGCGCGTCCGTGGGCTGGCTTTCAGCCGTCGACACACCTCATAGCCGTCGATGTCGGGCATCATGACATCGAGCAGAATCAGATCGGGGGGCGTTGCCGACGCGGCAATCCTGAGTGCCTTGTCGCCGTGGTTGGCGACCTTGACCTTGTAGCTATTCTTGAGCAACGCCGACATCAGCGACAGGTTATCCGGCGTGTCATCGACCACGAGGACGGTGGCCCTATCGTTGAAGTAGTGAGTATCCATACCAGCATCTACCCTGTTCAAATTGCGATCCCGGCAGCACCGGCGCTCGCCCGTAGCGCTGCCAGGCCGGCTTCATACTCGAAGCCCCGAACAGCACTCTCAAGCGTCCGATAGCTGCCGCCAAAAGCGGCCTTCAGCAACGCTGCCTCGGCATCAAGAACGTAGCCCGCTTCGGCATCGCTTTCGGCGAGCAACGCCGCCAACTGGCGACACACCCGACTCAGCCGCCACCGATCGACGGCTGTCGCCTCCTCGCCGATCGCTTCCGACGGCAGCCAGGCGACCAGGTCGCTGATCAGTACCCTCAGCATTCTAGCGGCAGATTCAAGCAGCACATCCACGTGGATTCGCTCTCGTTTTTGGCTGATTGCTGATTCCAGTCGTTCCGCCTCGGCTCTCAGTCCGTTGGCGCCGATATTGCCGGCAAGGCCCTTGAGCGTGTGCGTCAGACGCTCAGCCGTGCCCCAGTCGCCAGCGTCGAGAGCGGCGGCGATTTCGGCGGCCACATGCTGTTGTCCGGCGGCAAACTTGCGCAACATCGACAAGTAGAGATCTTTCTTGCCGAGCACACGTCGCAGGCCATTGACCGTGTCGAGGCCACGAACATGCCGCGCCGCTTCGAATTGCCGATCGGATTCCGTGCTTCCAGGCGGCCGCTGCGCCGGATGCTTCGGCTTGACCCATCTGAGCAGTGCTTCCCAGAGTTCGTCCGGCTCAATCGGCTTGGCAACAAAATCGACCATGCCCGCCGCGAGACATTTTTGCCGGTCAGACGGCATGGCGTTGGCCGTCATGGCGACGATCGGCAGGTCCGAGTACTCAGCGAGCTTCCTGATCGCCAGCGTTGCCGTCGCCCCATCCATGATTGGCATGTGCATGTCCATCAACACGATGTCGTAGGCGCCCTCACGGACCTTATTGACCGCCACCGCACCGTCCTCGGCCAGGTCGACGACAAGACCGGCGCTGGCAAGCAACTCGCTTGCAACCTCCTGGTTCAGTTCGTTGTCCTCGACCAGGAGGACGCGCGCACCCTCGATGGCAGAGAGGCGCGGGTCTGCCAGCGCCGGAGAGGTCAATTGCCCAAGTGACTCGCCCTGCCCGCCACCAATCAGGCGAATGGCGCTGTCGAACAGCAGGGAGGCATTGACTGGCTTGAGGAGAATGTCCCTGATGCCGGCTGCCGTGGCGCGCCCGAGCAACTGCTCAGAGCTGTCGGCGGTGATGATGACCAGATGCGGAGAGGGCGACAGCCCCAGTGAGAGAATCTGGCGAGCGGTCTCGATGCCGTCCATTCCTGGCATCAGCCAGTCGAGAAAAACGATCTCGTACGGTTCCGCTGCTGCCGCCATGGATACGGCCTCAACGGCCGCCTGGCCAGAAGAGCGATCGCTGACGACGAAAGTCATCGCCGTCAGTAGATCGCGGATGACGCCCCGCGCGCTATCGTTATCGTCAACCACCAGGACTCGCCGACCGCGCAGGTCAGGACTGGGCAGGAGCGTTCGTGTTGCCTGCACGGCCCGGCCTACGCGGACGGTAAACCAGAATGTCGAGCCCTTGCCATGTTCGCTGCGCACACCGACGTCACCGCCCATCAGTTCAACGAGCTTTTTGGAAATCGCTAGGCCCAGCCCAGTACCGCCAAATCGCCGGGTGGTCGAGATATCTGCCTGGGAAAAGCTCTGGAACAGGCGCCCCATCTGCTCCTCGGTCAACCCTATCCCCGTATCCTGGACGGCAAAGTGCAGCAAGAGGTTCTCGCCACCGTTTTCGCGAACGCTGACGCGAATATCAACCTCACCCTCCTCGGTAAATTTGATCGCGTTGTTGGTGTAATTGATCAACACCTGCCCCAGACGCAGCGGATCGCCAATCAACAGCGACGGCACCGCGGGATCGACGTCAAAAACCACTTCAAGACCCTTGGCGCTCGCTTTGCCAACGATCAGGTTGGCGACGGTGTCGAGCACCTCTTCGAGCGCGAACTCCGTCTGCTCAACCGTCAGTTTGCCGGCCTCAACCTTGGAAAAATCGAGGACATCATTGACGATCCCGAGCAAATGCTGGCCGGAATCCTGGATTTTTTTCACGTAGTCGCGCTGGCGCGGCGTGAGGTCAGTCTTGAGAACCAGATGCGACATGCCGATGATGGCATTCATCGGAGTGCGAATCTCGTGGCTCATGTTGGCCAGAAAGCTGCTCTTCATCCTGGTCGTTTCTTCAGCCAGTTCCTTTGAGCGCTGCATCGCCTCGGCCGCTTCGCGCTCCTTGGTCACATCCTCGAACATCCATACCGTTCCCTGCGCCAACTTCGCAGCATCGACCGCTCGGCCGCTGATTCGACACCAGAAGCGCGACCCGTCCTTGCGCTGAAGTTCCATCACGCGTTTGATGATGTCACCGCGCATCAGGTCGTCGTCGGACTCGCCGATACTGTCAGGGTATTCGTCGGGCACACAAACCCGGGTCGCCTGACCAATCAGTTCATCGGGAGCATAGGCGAGCAGTTCCTCAAGCCGCCGGTTGACATTGACGAAGGTATTATTCCTGATAAAGGCGATGCCGAGGCTTGCGGTGGCAAAGATTGCGGTCTGTTCTTCATGGGCTTGGCGGATCCGTTCCTCGGCTGCCCGGCGCTCGGTGATGTCGCGCAAGACCACCACCGTACCCACCAGAACACCGGCCTTGTAAAAGGGAGTCGTGGCATATTCAACCAGCAGCGGCGTACCATCCTTGCGCCACAGCACCTCGTTATCCACCTTGCGAGCTAGCCCGTCCAGCGACGTCAGATACATCGGACAGCGCTCATAGGGAAAGGCCGCTCCGTCAGGGTACGCGTAGTGTACCCGCGCGTGAAAAGGCGTACCGAGAAGCTCTTCCCTGCCATAGCCGAGCAAGCCAAGAACGGCCGGGTTGGCAAAGATGAGGCGCCCGTCGCCATCGAGACCGAGAATGCCGTCGCTCACCGACCCCAGGATCAGTCTACTGTGCTCCTCCATGGCTGCCAGTTCGACAGCCTGCTTTTCCAGTTGTGCCGCCTGTTCCTGCTTCGCCTCCAGCAGCCTCTGGGTGCGTGTGCTTCGCTCGATGATTTCAAGGCTCATCGCGACGATCGGCAGCAAACCGTCGAGGACCAACCTTTCATCCTCGGAGAACGATCTGGATGCGGCCAGCTCGATCACTGCCAACGACCGCCCGGAGCGCATCACCGGTACCAGCAGAACGGCCTTCGCCGGCGCCGACGTCTGCCCAGGACTCAAGCCGTCGTTGGCCGCAAGGGAGTCGCCAACCAGCAGCGGCGTGCCCTCTACGGCACAGCGCCCAACTGGGCCTTCACCGGCTCTGATCACCTCTGATTCGTGGGTGCGATCGGCGCCATACGTGGCGATCAGCTTCAAGATCTGGCGATCTTCAGTCACGATGAAAAACGCTCCTTCCACCGCACGGAGCAGCGGACTCAGGCTTTCCATGAGCTTCCGGGCAAGCTCGGTAAAAGAGCCGGCCTGTTGCAGTTCGCGGGAGATCGAAGCGATGTTTGTCCGTATCCAGCGTTGCGCCGCCATCCTTTGGTAAACATCCTGCAGGATGGCGACTCCGCGCCCAATCTCGCCGATCTCGTTCTGCTGATTCTGGCAGGGAATCGCCTGGCCCAGCTTCCCTTCCGACAGGCTCACAATGCTGTCGCGAAGCCGCCGCAGTGGGAGAGCAATCGAGCGAGCAAGAATGAATGCGGAAAGGAGCAGCAGGATGAGGCACCCGGCAACAAAGTAGATCGCCTGTTGCCGTTCGTCGCGATAGATTTCGATCGCGCGCTCGTGCATGGCCAAGGCACTCGCAGACGAGGATTTGCTGATCTGATCAAGTCGTTCTGCCAGGAGCGGCGCCGGATTACCCGGAGCGGAATCAAACGTTCGCCGCCGTGCGGCATCCGAAGCACCGGATCCCGAATGTTCGAGGGTCACTGCCCGGTACGCCACCAACTCTTCATAGAGCGCCTGCGCATCCGTCACGTCCTGCTGCTCCCCCGCATAGGACGCTCGCAAGCCACGCACCCCATCGAAGAATCGAGCGTCGCAGCGACCAAGCTCGCGCTCCAGTTGTTCCCGCTTTTCCTGGTCTTCTTCCCGCAGGAGATCACGCAGGAGGTGCCGCATTCTCAGCAGTTCGTACTGCATGTCCTTGACGGTACTGAGGCTGCTGTGTGGATAGTGGTAGAAACTACGGTTGATCTCGGCCAGAGTCTGCAACTGAGGAAAGATGGATAGACCGACGGCCAGCACCGCCAGCATGGCGAGGACTGCAAAGCCGAGCATGCGGCGGGACACCGTCAGTCGCTCAAGATAGGCAGTCAGGATCTCCAAGGTGTCTCCGATTGGGCTTCGCAGCGGCCGCAAGAGATGAATTCTGGGCCATTTGCCTTGCGCGGTCCATGGCCGGCCAATGCGGCGGGCGCCTCCGGTATACCGCCGAAGAGGTTCTTCCTTCCTGGGGCTACGGCCAATCTGCTGCCGGATCGGTCAGTTACCAGCCGGCAAGGAGCACCTTTTCCGCCCAGAGAAGCCCGGTGATGGTCTTTGCATCGGTAATCGCCCCGGCGCGCACCGCTGCCAGCGCATCAGCCAACGGCAGGCTGAGCACATCAAGGAACTCGCTGCTGTCGAGCGTCGGTTCCGCTTCGCGCTGCAGACCACGGGCAAGAAAAATCTCGATTCGCTCATCAGAATACCCGACGCAGGGGTGCATCACACCGAGATGACGCCATTCCGCCGCGCTGTATCCGGTCTCCTCGAGCAATTCGCGCCTACCCGTGGCAAGGATTTCTTCGCCCGGATCGATCTTTCCGGCAGGCAGCTCAAGGAAGGACCGGCTTAGTGGATAGCGATACTGACGGACAAAAAGGAGCTGTCCATCGGCGAGTTGCGCAATCACCGCTACCGCCCCCTGATGGCGGACGTATTCACGCTGGCACTCCTTGCCATCCGGCAAGCGTACCCGGTCGCGACGCAGGTCAAGCAGCTTGCCGCGGAAGATCTGCGTGCTCTCCAATAGCTCCTCGTAGAGGTGACGGTCATCGTTGTGCATTCCGCAACTCCCAATTAAAACGCCCCGACTGGCGGGGCGTTCGGATCAAGTGGCCAAACCAATCAGAGCGACCGCAAGAGCGAGAAAGCGCATAGTGACATCAGCGCCTGCGGGAAGATCCCCAGCAACGCCACGGCCAGGCCGTTCGCCGACATCAGAATCTTCATGTCCATCGGTGCGACGATTGGCGCTGTATTGGTCGGTTGATCAAAGTACATGATCTTGACCACACGCAGGTAGTAGAAGCAACCGATCAGAGAGAAGAGGACGGCGACAATGGCCAGCCAAAGGTAGCCAGCGGCGACCACGGCCTGCAACACCGAGAATTTGGCAAAGAATCCGACGAAGAACGGCACCCCGGCCATTGAGAACATCATCATCATCATCACGGCGGCGAACCACGGGCTGCGCTTGTTGAGTCCCTTGAAGTCTTCGAGTTCATCGGATTCGAGACCACCTCGCGCCAGCAGCAGGATCATGCCGAAAGTGCCGGCACTGGTGAGTACGTAGGTGATGACATAGAACATCGACGAACTGTAGGCGTTGAGCGCAAAGCGCGCGTCGCCACCAACAACGCCGGTCACCATTCCGAGCAGCATGAAGCCCATGTGCGAAATCGCCGAATAGGCCAGCATCCGCTTCAGGTTGGTCTGCGCAATGGCGGCAATGTTGCCGATGGCCATTGACAGAACCGAGAGCAGGATCAGCATCGTCTGCCAGTCCTGGGCAAGGACAATCAGCCCGTTCACCAACAGGCGGATGACCATCGCAAAGGCAGCCAGCTTAGGTGCCGTGGCAATGAAAAGCGTGACCGCCGTCGGCGCGCCATGATAGACGTCGGGAATCCACATGTGGAAAGGGACGACGCCGAGCTTGAAGGCCAGGCCGGAAACCAGGAAGACCAAGCCGAACACGAGGATTGACTTGTCCGCCTGCCCCGTGTAAAGGCGCTCGGCGATGGTCGTGATCTCCAGCGTACCAGTCGCTCCGTAGATCATTGACATGCCGTACAACAGGAGACCGGAAGCCAGCGCGCCAAGAACGAAGAACTTCATCGCGGCTTCGGTTGCCGGTACCGAATCACGATTCATCGCCACCAGGGCGTAGAGAGAGAGCGACAGCAACTCGAGACCGATATAGACAGTGACCAGATGGTTGGCTGAAATCATGACCATCATGCCGAGGGTCGCAAACAGTACCAAAGAGTAATACTCGCCGCGGGCCATCTGTTCCCGCTCGAGGATGTAGCCTCGCGAATAAAACAGAACCACAATCACTGTCAGGTAAAGAAGCAGCTTCAGCAGGTCACCCATCAGGTCACCGACGTACATGTTGCTGAACGTGTAGGCAATTTCACCCGAACTCGTGGCAAAGGTAACCACGGCCGCTCCAATCAGGGTCAACTGCGTGGCAACGAACGTCACCGTCCTTTTCCTGTCCTTGACAAAAAGGTCCAGGATTAGGATCAGGCAAGCCATCAGCAACATGAAGATCTCCGCGCTGGCAAGGCGGAGGTCCGGCATCTGGAACTGCATTTCGGCAAGAGTCATAGCGGCTACCAATTATTGGATCTTGCTGAGGGCGACGTGACGCAGCAACTCATTGACCGAGCTGTGCATGACTTCAGTAAACGGTTGGGGATAAAGACCCATGCCCAGCGCACCGATGGCGAAGAGGACGAAAACGAGAAACTCGCGGGCGTTGATGTCGGTCAGATCGGCCACGTGGTGATTTGCCACCGCGCCAAACACCACGCGCTTGTACATCCACAGTGTGTAAGCAGCACCGACGATCATCGTCGAGGCAGCGGCGAAGGCCACCCAGAAATTGTAATCGACTGCCGCGAGGATGACCATGAACTCGCCGACAAAGCCGGAGGTCGCCGGAAGGCCGGCGTTGGCCATGGCAAAAAGCATGAAGAAGGCGGCAAATTTGGGCATCGTATTGACCACGCCGCCGTAGTCGGCAATCTGACGCGAATGCGCGCGGTCATACATGACGCCAATGGCGAAGAACATCGCGCCCGATACGAAACCGTGCGAGATCATCTGGACCAAGGCGCCTTCGATCCCCATCGCGCTGAACATGAAGAAACCGAGCGTGACGAAACCCATATGGGCAATCGACGAATAGGCAACCAGCTTCTTCATGTCCTCCTGAACCAGAGCGACAAAGCCGATATAAATAATCGCGATCAGTGACAGTGCAATGACCAAGCCCGAAAGCTCATGCGAGGCATCCGGCGCAATCGGCAGCGAAAAACGGAGGAAACCATAGGCGCCAAGCTTCAGCGCGATGGCAGCCAGGACGATGGAGCCGCCGGTCGGCGCCTCGACGTGCGCGTCGGGCAACCAGGTATGCACCGGCCACATCGGCACCTTGACAGCGAAGGCGACCAGAAAGGCCAGGAACAGCCAGGTCTGGGCACTCATCCCGATAGGCAGCTGGTGCCAGTCAAGGATCGCGAAGCTGCCACCCGAGTTGATGAACAGGTAAAGCAGCGCGAGGAGAAAGAGAAGCGAACCAAAGAGCGTAAAGAGAAAGAACTTGAACGCCGCGTAGACACGGTTGGGGCCACCCCAGATACCGATGATCAGATATAGCGGGATCAGTGAGGCCTCAAAGAACACGTAGAAAAGGACGCCGTCAAGGGCCGAGAAAATACCGTTCAACAGACCGGACATGATCAGAAAGCCCGCGTTGTACTGCGCGACCTTATTGTCGATGATCTGCCAGCCAGCCAGAACAACGGTGACTGTGATGAAACTGTTGAGGATCACGAAGGGCATCGAAATGCCGTCGACGCCGAGATGGTAGTTGACATTGAAACGTGGGATCCAGGTGGCAAGCTCGACGAACTGCATCGCCGGGGTGCGCATGTCAAAACCCGTGTACAGCGGGATCGTCACCAGCAGGCCCGCAACGGCACCAATCAGCGACAGCATCCTTGCCAGCGGTGCATTGCGATCGGAGCCCGTAGCCAGAACAACGAAACCGGCGAGAATCGGAACCCAGATGGCAAGAGAGAGAAGCGGCGTGCCTGACATATCGTTCCCAGTCTTTCTCTAGCTCAGGCGCGCGTGACCCAAAGGGTCATCAAGACGAACACGCCAATAATCATCGTAAAAGCGTAGTGGTAGATGTGGCCGGTCTGGAACAAGCGAACCACGGTCGCAAACCAACCCACGAAACGTGCGGAGCCGTTGACGATGATGCCGTCAATCAGGCCAGCGTCGCCACCCTTCCAGAGGCCCCGCCCAAGCAGGCGCGCGCCTGCGGCAAAGAACACCTCATTGAACTTGTCAAAGTAGTACTTGTTTTCCAGCAGCGAATAAAGCCAACCGGAACGGGCCTTGATCGCTTCCGGGATATCCGGACGTTTCATGTAGAAGAACCAGGACAGCGCCACGCCCGTGAATGCCAGCCAGAACACTGGCGTGGTAAGCGCGTGCGTAGCCATTGCGAACGCGCCGTGGAAATGGGTTGCGAGCTCGGTCATGACCGGATGTGCTTCGGCATCAATGACGATGGCGTCCTTGAAGAAGTTGCCAAAGAGCATGGGGCCAATCCCGATGTAGCCGATGATCACCGAGGGAATGGCCAGCATGATCAGGGGCAGCGTTACCACCCACGGCGTCTCATGCGGCTTCTCACCCGGAGCAAGACCGTGATGGTGTTCATCATGCGCATCGTCCGCATGGTGATCCTGGTCGGCATGCGAACCATCGGGCTCGGCATGCTGCTCTGCCTTCGAGTGCGCAGCATGGTCTTCGTGGTGTGGCGCCGCAAGACCGAAACGCTCCGCGCCGTGAAACACCAGGAAATACATCCGGAACGAATAGAAAGCGGTAACAAACACTCCCGCCATTACCGCAAAGTAGGCGAATCCGGCGCCCGGGATATGCGAAAGCGCAACCGCCTCGATAATTGAATCCTTGGAATAGAAGCCAGCGAAGAACGGCGTGCCGATCAGCGCCAGCGAACCGATCAGGGAGGTGATCCAGGTAATCGGCATGTACTTGCGCAGGCCACCCATGTTACGAATGTCCTGATCATGGTGCATGCCGATGATCACCGAACCAGCGGCGAGGAAGAGCAGCGCCTTGAAAAAAGCATGTGTCATCAAGTGGAAGATGGCAACCGAATAGGCCGAAGCACCGAGGGCGACCGTCATGTAGCCGAGTTGTGACAGCGTCGAATAGGCCACCACCCGCTTGATGTCATTCTGGATGATGCCGAGGAAACCCATGAACAGCGCGGTGATCGAACCGATGATGATGACGAAGGATAGCGCCGTGTCGGACAGCTCGAAGAGCGGAGACATGCGCGCGACCATGAAGATGCCGGCGGTGACCATCGTGGCCGCGTGGATCAGCGCCGAGATCGGGGTCGGACCTTCCATCGAGTCGGGCAGCCAGACATGCAAGGGAACCTGCGCCGACTTGCCCATCGCTCCGATGAACAGCAGGATGCAGATCGCCGTCATCAGCGCGACCCCCTCGCCTTCGCCAAACAGCGCAAGCCGGGTATGGGCGGCCAGTTCCGGCGCCTTGGCAAAAACGGCGGCGTAATCGAGCGTGCCGAAGTGGGCCAGCACCAGGCCAATGCCCAGGATGAAGCCGAAGTCACCCACCCGGTTGACCAGGAAGGCCTTGAGGTTGGCAAAAATCGCCGTCGGCCGGGTATACCAGAAGCCGATCAGCAAGTATGAAACCAGGCCGACAGCCTCCCAACCGAAGAACAACTGCATGAAGTTGTTGCTCATCACGAGCATCAACATGGAGAAGGTGAACAGGGAGATGTAGCTGAAGAAGCGGTTATAGCCGGGATCGTCCTGCATGTAGCCGATGGTGTAGATATGCACCATCAGCGACACCGAGGTAACGACCAGCATCATCGTCACGGTCAGTTGATCGATCAGAAAACCAACCTCGAAATGGTAGTCGCCCGAGGTCAGCCACTGGTAAACCGGTCCGTTGTAGGTGTTGCCGGCCATCACGTCCCTGAAGATCACGAACGACGCGATGCAGGCGATCGCCACGCCGGCGATGGTCACCGTATGCGCTACCCAGCGCGGGATCACGCGACAGAACAGACCTGCAATGATGGCACCGACAAGCGGCGCCAGTGGAACCAGCAGGTAGAGCTTTTGCATTTCCATGTTCAACCCTTCAGGCTGTCCAGATCATCCACGTGGATGGTCTTCAGGTTGCGGAACAGCGCCACGAGAATCGCCAGCCCGATTGCCGACTCGGCGGCGGCAACGGTCAGGATGAAGAAGACAAACACCTGCCCGGCAAGATCCTGCAAGTAGTGGGAGAAGGCGATGAAATTCAGATTCACCGCCAGCAGCATCAGCTCGATCGACATCAGTATGATGATGAGGTTCTTGCGGTTGAGGAAGATGCCGACGACGCTGATCGCGAACAGGATCGCGCCCAGGATCAAAAAATGGGACAGTGTAAGCAAGGTGCCTCCCTGATTCCTTCTTCATGAGGTGGGGCGTCGCCGCCGCCACTCCGTCTTATTCTGAGTCTTGGTGATTGCCTCGAACGCGTCGTCAGTCGCTCTTCTCGGCGGGCATCTGCAGCACGCGTACGCGATCCCCGGCTTTGACGAAAACCTGCTGGCTGGGGCTGACCGACTTGTTCTTCCGCTTCCCGCGCTGGGTCAGCGCTACGGCGGCGATAATCCCCACAAGAAGAATCACCGAGGCCAACTCGAAGGGATAGACGTACTCGGTGAATAGCAGTCGCCCGACAGCCTGCACATTGCTGTATTCGGCACTAGACTGCGGGACTGAACTCTCGAACAGCCCAAGGTAATTCCCGCCAAGTACAAGTCCCATTTCGGCGACCATCAGTAACGCGATGATCGAACCAAGCGGCAAATAGCTCCAGAACCCTTCGCGCAGACGATCCAGATTGATGTCCAGCATCATGACCACGAACAGAAAGAGAACCATCACCGCGCCAACGTAGACCAGCACCAGTGCGATGGCCAGGAACTCGGCCTGCAACAACATCCAGACACCGCTCGCAGTAAAGAATGCGAGCACCAGGTACAGCGCGGCGTGCACCGGGTTGCGTGCAGTGATCACGCGCAGCCCGGCAAATACCAGAATTGCCGAGAGAAAGTAGAAAACGAAAGTCTTGAATTCCATCGCGTCGGCCTGTCAGCGATACTTCGAGTCGAGTTCGCGGTCTGCTGCGATCTGCGCTTCGTAGCGGTCGCCATTGGCCAGCAACATCGGCTTGGTGTAGTAGAGGTCACCACGCGTTTCCCCGTGGTACTCGTAGATCCGCGTTTCAACGATGGCGTCGACCGGGCAGGCCTCTTCACAGAAACCGCAGAAGATGCATTTCGTCAAGTCAATGTCGTAACGCGTCGTGCGGCGCGAACCGTCGTCACGCTGATCCGATTCGATGGTAATTGCCAGCGCCGGGCAGACCGCCTCGCACAACTTGCACGCGATGCACCGCTCCTCGCCGTTCGGATAGCGTCGCAACGCGTGGAGGCCACGGAAGCGAAAGCTCTGCGGTGTCTTTTCTTCCGGATACTGGACGGTGATCTTGCGGGCAAACATGTAGCGCCCGGTGACCGACATCCCCTTGAACAGCTCCTTGAGCAAGAGACTGTTGAAAATTTCCTTCATCGAACCCATGGCTAGCCTCTCATTTCCAGATGTTCAGCGGCGACATCATCCAGCAGCCGACGACGACGAGCCAGATCAGGCACAATGGGATGAACACCTTCCAGCCAAGACGCATGATCTGGTCGTAGCGATAGCGGGGAAATGTGGCGCGAATCCAGAGGAAAAAGAACAGCACTGCGGAGATTTTAAGGAAGAGCCACAGGATGCCGTCCGGCAGGAAGCCGATCGGCGACAGCCAGCCGCCGAGGAACAGAATCGACGTCAGCGTCGACACCAGGATCATGTTCGCGTATTCGGCAAGGAAGAAGACCGCAAAAGCCATTCCGGAGTACTCAACGTGGAAACCCACGATTTCGGACTCGCCTTCCGCCATGTCGAACGGCGCCCGGTTGGTCTCGGCAACGATCGACACCAGATAGACGACAAACATTGGCAGCAGCGGCAGCCAGTTCCACGAGAGGAACCCGAGCCCCTTGTCGGCAAAGTAGCCCTGGCCCTGGCCCCTCACGATATCCCCGAGGTTGAGGCTGTTTGAAACCATCAGCACCACCACCAGCGCCAACCCCATGGCCACTTCGTACGAAATCATCTGCGCCGCAGAACGCATGCCGCCAAGGAAGGCGTATTTCGAATTCGACGCCCAGCCGGAGAGGATGATCCCATAGACACCGATCGACGTGATTGACATGATGTAGAGCAGGCTGGCGTTAACATTCGCCAGCACCAGCGTATCGTTGAACGGCACCACTGCCCAGGCGGCCAGCGCCGGTGCAAAAGCGAACATCGGCGCGATCAGGAAAACGCCCTTGTCGGATCCGGTCGGGATCACGACCTCCTTCAGCAACAGCTTGAGGCCATCGGCGATCGGTTGAATCAGTCCCCAGGGCCCGACACGGTTCGGTCCGATACGTACTTGCATCCAGCCGATGACCTTGCGTTCCCAGAACGTCAGGTAGGCAACGGCAAGCAGAAGCGGCGCGATGATCAGAACAATCTTGAGCAGTGTCCATACCAAAGGAAAAGCCGACCCAAAAAGACCCTTTAACAGTTCCTGCAGCGCATCGACCATCATGCACGCTCCACGTTGATCGCACTGAACATGTCACCCAGCGCTGCCGTCGAAACATGTGCCGCGGCGATTCGAAGGCAGGCCGCGGGCACGGCCTCGTCGACACGTGCCGTGAGAACGGCCTCGCCGCTCCCCTGCCAAACCCGCACGGTGGCTCCATCGGTGAGACCAAGCGTCTGCAAGGTTTGCCCACCCATTCGCGCGGTCGGCGCAACGGCATCGTGCGTTTTCTGAAGTGCCGGAGCACGCCGCGCGAGGGGGTCAGTAAAATAGATCGGCACATCAGCCACGCGCTGCAGAAAACCGACCGCAGCAGGCAGAGACAAAGGCACGCCATTGATGCTGTTGTTCAGACCATCGACAAAGCCTTCACCCGCCGGAACGATCTCGTCACGTACCTGCTCGCTCGAGTCCTGGTCAAAACCGGGCAGCCCGAGCAGATTCCCCAACACGCGCAACACCTTCCAGGCTGGACGCGAATCACCGAGTGGGCGAACGACACCATTGAAGCTTTGAAGACGGCCCTCCGTGTTTACAAAGGAGCCTGAGGTTTCGGTAAAAGGCGCGATCGGCAACAGGACATCGGCGTAGTCACGCGCAGCACCGTCGCTGAAAGACGTCAGCGAAACCAACAGTGCCGCCCCCTTGAGCGCTGCAACCGCCTGTTGCGGGTGATGGCAATCCAGTTCGGGCTCGACGCCGAGCAGGATGTAGGCTTTGCGCGGCTGGGCAAACATTTCGTAAGCGTTGAGCGCGGTCGGCAAGGCCTTCGCCACGTAACCGCCGACACTGTTCGCTGCTTCGCCGATGAAGCCGCAACTGGCCCCGGTCAGCCGGGCAAGTTCGCTTGCCAGGGCGTGCAGTTGGGCCGCATGCGGATTCTGCTCGGCAGCGTTACCCAGAAAGATCGCCCGCTTGTTACCCTCGAGCAGGCTCTTGGCAATTGATTCGCTGGTCGGGCAGGGTTTGACGGCTTCGAGTCCCGCAGGCACCGCCTCGCCCTTGAGTTGAGCAACCGCCTTGACAACCGCCGCCAGGGCAAGCGGCAGTTCAGCAGGCGAGACCGTCACTTGCGCGTGCAACTTGATGAGCGGATCGTCACCACTCACCGAAAGCAGGCTGACCTTGCCCCACTTCTTGGCCAGCTGACGCAGACGTTGGGCGAACAGGGGATGGTCCTTGCGCAAGAAACTGCCAACCACGACTGCCGCGTCGAGATCCTTGATTTCGGACAGTTTCAGGCCGAGCCACGGCACACCGCCAAGCTTGCTGTCGGCCGAAAAATCACGTCGCCGCGGCCGGAAGTCGACGTTGCCTGAGCCAAGCCCACGAGTCAGCTTCTGCAGCAGATACAGCTCTTCGAGCGTCGCCTGCGGTGATGCCAGAGCCGCCAGCGATTCGGCGCCGCTGTTTCTGACGACGTCCTTGAGCGCATGCGAGACATAGTCAAGTGCGACGTTCCAATCGACTTCGCGCAGCGCGCCGTCCACCCGAACCATCGGCTTCCGCAGCCTGGCCGGCGAATTAAGCGCTTCGTACGAGAAGCGCTCCTTGTCCGAGATCCAGCACTCGTTGATGTCCTCGTTGTCGCGGGGGAGAATACGCAGCACGACATTGTTCTTGACCTGCGCGGTCAGGTTGGCGCCGATACTGTCGTGCGGGCTGATCGACTTGCGCCGCGACAGCTCCCAACTGCGGGCCGAATAGCGGAAGGGTTTGGAGGTCAACGCACCCACCGGGCAGAGATCGATCATGTTGCCCGACAGCTCTGAATCGACTGACCGGCCGACGAAGGTCGTTATCTCCGAGTGCATGTTGCGACTGGCCATGCCGAGTTCCATCACCCCGGCAATCTCCTGCCCAAAGCGAACACAGCGAGTACAGTGGATGCACCGGGCCATCTCCTGCATCGAGATCAGCGGACCGACGTCCTTATGAAAGACGACCCGCTTGTCTTCATGAAAGCGGGAGGCACTGCCACCGTAGCCGACCGCCAGATCCTGCAACTGGCATTCGCCACCCTGATCGCAGATTGGGCAGTCGAGCGGGTGGTTGATCAGCAGGAACTCCATCACGCCCTTCTGGGCCTTGACTGCCAGCTCCGAATGCGTAAACACCCGCATGCCGTTGGTCACCGGTGTTGCGCAGGCCGGCAGCGGCTTCGGCGCTTTCTCGACCTGCACCAGGCACATGCGACAGTTGGCGGCGATCGAAAGCTTCTTGTGATAACAGAAATGCGGAATATAGGCACCAAGCTGCTGCGCGGCATCCATGATGGTACTGCCGTCAGGCACATGGGCCACCTTGCCGTCGATTTCGATTTCCATCGTCTCGTACCCTAAACCGTTGCCGTAAAGAAGCCACTGCCGGCGCGCTGGACATCAACGGGCACGAGGCACTTCCTGTGTTCGATGTGGTACGCGAACTCGTCGCGAAAATGCTTGATGAAGCTCTGTACCGGCATGGATGCGGCGTCGCCAAGCGCGCAAATGGTGCGACCCATGATGTTCGTGGTGACGCTCGAGAGCAGATCAAGGTCATCGGGGCGACCTTTTCCGTGCTCGATTCGGTGCACCACCTTGTACAGCCAACTCGTGCCTTCGCGGCAGGGGGTGCATTGTCCACACGACTCTTCGTAGTAGAAGAATGAGAGCCGCTCGAGCGCTTTCACCATGCAGGTCGTCTCGTCCATGACGATGACCGCGCCGGACCCCAGCATCGAACCAGCCTTGCTGATCGAATCGTAGTCCATGGTGCAGTCCATCATCGCGGCAGCCGGCACCACCGGCGCTGACGACCCCCCTGGAATGCAGGCCTTCAGTTGCCGGCCACCGCGCATGCCACCCGCCATTTCCAGAAGGGTGGCGAAAGGCGTCCCGAGGGGAATCTCGTAGTTACCGGGCCGATTGACGTGCCCCGAAACCGAGAACAGCTTGGTCCCGCCGTTGTTCGCCTTGCCCGCTTCGAGATAGGTCTCGCCGCCCAGGTTGATGATGTAAGGTATCGAGGCAAAGGTTTCGGTGTTGTTTATCGTCGTCGGTTTGCCGTAGAGGCCGAACGAGGCAGGAAAAGGTGGCTTGAACCGGGGCTGTCCCTTCTTGCCTTCGATCGACTCCAGCAGTGCCGTTTCTTCACCACAGATATAGGCGCCGTAGCCGTGATGCGCAAAGAGATCGAAGTTGAAACCCGAACCTAGGAGGTCAGAACCGAGAAAACCAGCCGCCCGTGCTTCATCCAGCGCTTCCTCGAATCGCTGATAGATCTCCCACACTTCGCCATGGATGTAGTTATAGCCACGCGCAGCGCCCATCGCATAGGCGGCGATCGCCATCCCTTCGATCACCGAATGCGGGTTGTAGCGCAGAATATCGCGATCCTTGAAGGTGCCGGGTTCGCCTTCGTCCGAATTGCAGACGACGTACTTGTCGCCCGGGAACGAGCGGGGCATGAAACTCCACTTGAGGCCGGTTGGAAACCCCGCGCCACCGCGACCACGCAGAACCGACTTCTTGACCTCGTTGATCACGTCGCCCTGCGGCAGTTTTTCTTCAAGAATTCGCCGCAGCGCCGTATAGCCACCACGTTTGACGTAATCTGCCAGGCGCCAGGCATTGTCGCCATCCAGACCGACGCTGAGCATCGGGTTGAGTGCACCGAGGATCGCCATTACTTGAGCTCCGCCAGCAGTTTGTCGATTTGCTCGGGTTGCATCCAGCTGCACATGCGACGGTTGTTGACGATCATCACCGGCGCATCACCGCAGGCGCCCATACACTCGCCTTCCTTGAGGGTGATCAGGCCGTCGGGCGTCGTTTCGTTATATCCGATGCCCAACTTTTTCTTCAGATAGTCACCGGCATCGACGCCGCCGCTCAGCATGCACGGCAGGTTGGTGCACACCGAGACCTTGTACTTGCCGACCGGTTTCAGGTCATACATGTTATAGAAGCTGGCCACCTCGTAGGCGGCAATCGGTTCCATGCCGAGGTAGTTGGCCACCGACTCGATGGCTTCGCTCGACAGCCAGCCCTGCTGTTCCTGCGCAATGGCAAGGGCCGCCATGACCGCCGACTGCCTTTGGTCAGCCGGGTACTTGGCAATTTCGCGATCAATTCTCGCAAGGGATTCTGAAGTCAGCATCAGCGGTCAATCTCGCCAAAAACAACGTCCTGGGAACCTATGATCGTCACCACGTCGGCCAGCATGTGGCCCCGCACCATCTCATCCATGGCCGAAAGGTGCACGTAACCCGGAGCGCGGATCTTCAGGCGATATGGCTTGTTGGCCCCGTCCGACATCAGATAGATGCCAAACTCTCCCTTCGGGTGCTCAACCGCTGCATAGGCTTCGCCCTCGGGTACGTGGATACCTTCGGTGCACAGCTTGAAGTGGTGAATAAGCTCTTCCATGTTTGACTTCATGGCTTCGCGATCCGGTGGCGCAACCTTGTGGTTGTCCGACATCACGGGCCCCGGGTTCTGCCGCAGCCAGTCGATACACTGCTTGACGATGCGATTCGACTGCCGCATTTCTTCCATGCGGACCAGATAGCGATCGTAGGAATCGCCGGTGACACCCACCGGGATATCGAAGTCCAGCCGGTCATACACTTCGTAGGGCTGCTTCTTGCGCAGATCCCAGGCAATACCTGAACCGCGCAGCATCGGTCCGCTGAAACCGCGCTGCAAAGCGCGCTCTGGCGAGACGATACCGACGTCCACCAATCGCTGCTTCCAGATCCGGTTGTCAGTAAGCAGCGTCTCGTACTCGTCGAGCAACTTCGGGAAGCGACTGACAAAATCGTCGAGGAAGTCGAGCAGCGAGCCACTGCGCGCTTCGTTGAAGGGCTTGATCTGCGCAGCACTCTTCCATTTCGATTCCTGGTACTGCGGCAGGCTGTCAGGCAGATCACGATAGACGCCACCCGGCCGATAATACGCCGCGTGCATCCGCGCACCCGAGACGGCCTCATAGGCATCGACCAGATCCTCACGCTCGCGGAAAGCGTACAGCACCATGGTCATCGCACCGACGTCGAGACCATGACAGCCGACCCAGAGCAGGTGATTGAGGATACGGGTGATTTCGTCAAACATCACCCGAATGTACTGGGCGCGGAGTGGGACCTCGATCTGCAACAATTTTTCCACGGCCATGCAATAGGCGTGCTCGTTGCACATCATCGAAACGTAGTCGAGGCGGTCCATGTACGGCAACGACTGGATCCACGTCTTGTTCTCGGCCAGCTTTTCGGTCGCGCGATGCAGCAAGCCAATATGTGGATCGGCGCGCATCACTACTTCGCCATCAAGCTCGAGAACCATCCGCAGCACGCCATGTGCTGCAGGATGCTGCGGTCCGAAGTTCAGGGTAAAGTTGCGAAGTTCAGGCATTTTCGACATCCCCGTAAGTGGCTTCGCGGACGATCCGCGGCGTCACCTCGCGCGGCTCGATAGTCACCGGCTGATAGGTCACCCGCTGCTGTTCCGGGTCATAGCGCATTTCGACATAGCCGGAAATCGGGAAATCCTTGCGGAACGGATGTCCGACAAAACCATAGTCGGTCAGAATCCGACGCAGGTCTTCGTGCCCCGGGAAAACAATCCCGAACAGGTCGAAAGCCTCGCGCTCGAACCAATTCACGCTGTTCCAGATAGAGCTTACGGAAGGCAGAGAAGGAAAATCATCATCCGGCGCAAAGCAGCGAACGCGCAGTCGCCAGTTCCGAGCAATCGACAGCAGATGACTGACGGCGGCAAAGCGCTTGCCCTCTCGCGGCACGTTGGCATAGACCGAATAGTCGATCCCGCAAAGGTCGATCAGCTCTTCGAACGCCAACTCGGGCTCGTCACGCAGAGTCTGCATCACGGAGAGGTAGTCGGCCGCATCGACCTCGATGGTCACTTCACCGAGCGCGATCTTCAGGGACTTCACTCGATCACCGAGATGCTTTTGCAGGTTATGACTAAGCGCTTCCAGCTTGGCGGACATGACTCACTCTCGGTTGGTTTGGGTTTGCTCAGCGGGCGATGGTGCTGTTCCGACGAATCTTGTTCTGCAATTGAATCAAGCCGTAGATCAGAGCCTCGGCGGTCGGCGGACAGCCCGGAACATAGATGTCGACCGGCACGATCCGGTCGCAACCACGCACCACGGAGTAGGCGTAGTGGTAATAACCACCGCCATTGGCGCAGGAACCCATCGAGACCACCCATCGCGGTTCCGCCATCTGGTCGTAGACCTTGCGCAGAGCGGGTGCCATCTTGTTGGTCAGCGTCCCGGCGACAATCATCACGTCAGACTGCCGCGGGCTGGGACGAAAGACGATGCCGAAGCGGTCCAGATCATAGCGCGAGCAACCGGCATGAATCATCTCGATGGCGCAGCACGCCAGCCCGAAGCTCATCGGCCACAGCGACCCGGTACGGACGTAGTTGATCAGCTTGTCCGCCGTCGTGGTGACGAAGCCTTCCTGGAGAATCCCCTCAATGCCCATCGCTCACTCCCAATCCAGAGCGCCCTTGGCCCAGGCGTACACATACCCCACGACCAGGATGGCGATAAAAACCAGCATCTCGATGAAGCCAAACCACTTCACCGAATCGGTTTGGACGATTTCCTTGAAGATTGTCGCCCACGGCAGCAGAAAGGCCACTTCGAGGTCGAACAGGATAAAGAGGATGGCGATCAGGTAGTAGCGCACATCGAACTTCATGCGCGCATCTTCGAAGGCTTCGAAGCCACACTCGTAGGGAGAAAGCTTTTCGCTGTCCGGCCGATGCGGCGCAACGATCAGACCAGTGACGACGGGCGCAATACCGAAAGCGACGCCAATCAGTATGAAGACAAATACCGGGAAATAACCTTCCAGCATGATCCGCCCCACAAGCGCTTCAATTCAGACTACAGCCACCCGCACCGGATGGCTCCTCCTGGTGCCGACGATGAGACTCGAACTCATACGACCGAAGTCACTACCCCCTCAAGATAGCGTGTATACCAATTTCACCACGTCGGCACTGCGATACACAGAGGACGATCCGATCGAGGAATACTGCCCGTCCCGCCCCTGCCTTGAAACCAAATTACCTGGGAATATCTTTCGCCTTAGAATCAGGATCCGCGGGGCTTTTTCCCTGGTCAACACCCCCTGTGGCAGGTGCTGGAACCGGCGCTGATTTTATCGCATCCTGCATCACACTGCCAGCCGTTTTTGGTTTGCTGGAGGCAAGATAAGCCAGAGAAAGGCTGGTCACAAAAAATATCGTCGCCAGTACGGCCGTGGCACGGCTGAGGAAATTCGCCGAACCGGTGGCACCAAAAAGACTGCCCGAAGCGCCGCTACCAAAAGCGGCACCCATGTCGGCCCCCTTGCCGTGCTGCACCAGGACAAGACCGATGACACCGATCGCCGCCACGATGTGCACCATCAGAGCCACTGAGAAAAGATAGTCCATATACCCTCATATTCGAGCCGGCGCCTGGAAGGTCGCGAATTCAGAGCCTAGCCGCGCCACGGCGATCCGGTCGCTTGTTCCTAGTCCTGGTGCATCGCCTTCACTGCGCCGAGCGCACCGAAAAAAACTTCCGCAGTATAGTCAGTTTGACCTGCTATGGTCAAATGACGGTCGCCACCTTCACGCCGTCGATCCCCTTGCAGAGGCAGGATGTCGGGCGTTGATCGCCAGCAATAGCCCTTTCTGACTCGGCCCGACCGACACCGCCCGAGCTGAGTCCCCCGAACTGGTTTTCTTCAGGCCGTGGCAGCGCGAGGCGCCCGCACGCGTGCCGGCTCGTTCTGCCCGGCATGGTCCACACCGGGCACGGGTTTCGAGACAATAGCCGGTAGAATGCGGCTGCCTGGAGAAGAACCTCATGCGTGTCCTGCTACCGATAATCGTTGAAGATTCCTGAACATGAATGCGCGTACCCGTTTTGTCATCTCGGTCATCATTCTCGGCCTGCTGATGACCGGACCCTTCGTGATTACGGCGCTCCTGATCTGGGTAGGTGCGCAAGCCGACGAGCAAGCCCTGCTCGTCCAGTTGATTCTCCCACACCTGTCGCTTGGCGCCCTGATGACCACTTTTGGCTTCGTCCTGGGTTTGCTGGTCATCCGTTACCTCTTCCGTCAGTACGTCCAGGGATTGCTCAAGATGGTGGAGAACCTGCGCCTGATGCTGTCGGCGAACCGCAACTTCCGGGTCACCGCGGAGGGGCCGCCCGAAGTCCAATTGCTGGCCCAGGCAACCAACGATCTGGCCCAGCAGCGGGATGGCCTGATGGACGATGTCGAGGCTCAGATCGCTGCTGCCAAGGCCTCAGTAGAGGAAGAAAAAAACCGTTTGGCCGCACTGATGTCTGAGTTGGCGCAAGCGGTGGTCGTGTGCAATCTCGATGGCCGTATTCTGCTCTACAACAGCCGTGCTCGCCTGCAGTTTCGTGCCTTGGCGCAAGGCAGCACGACCGTCGCGGGAGGCGCGTTGATTGGCCTTGGCCGTTCCATCTTCTCGATTCTTGAACGTAATCAGATCGACCACGCGCTGGAGGTTGTGCGCCAGCGCCTGCTCAAGGGCGCAGCGACTGCGATCGCGAACTTCATTACGACGGCACGGGGCGGGCAACTGCTGCGTGTTCAACTGGTACCCGTGCTGGCGACCGGGGATCCTTTGCGCGAGCGCGAGCTGAGCGGCTACGTGCTGACCGTTGAGAACATTACCCGCAGCCTGGAGCAGGAATCCCGTCGCGATCAGGTGCTGCAGTCGCTGACCGATGGTAGCCGAGGCAGCCTCGCCAACATCCGAGTGGCCGTTGGCAACCTGATGGACTATCCGGATATGGAAGCAGACATACGCGAGCGCTTCGTCAGCATCATCAGCGACGAAGTGGTGCGAATGAGCCAGCGTCTCGATCAAACGATGAGCGAATTCGCCGATTCACTGAAGACGCGTTGGCCGCTGGAAGACGTGCAGGGGATGGATATCATCGCCGCCGCCCAGCGCCGTATCGAGGAAGATCTGAAACTCACCACCAAGACCGAAGAGATCGACGAGGGCGTCTGGCTGCGAGCCGAGAGTTTCTCACTGGTGTTCTCGATCTGTTTCCTGGCATCCCGCCTGGTCGATCATTATCAGATCAGGGAACTGCGCTTCCGGCTACAGCCTGTCGGCAAGCTGGCCTACCTGGATCTAATCTGGGCCGGGCACGCCATGTCGTCGGAAACCTTCTACACCTGGGAAACCGATGCCATGCACCTCGCCAAGGAAAGCTCGCCCCTGTCACTACGCGATGTCATTGACCGCCACGGCGGCGAGATCTGGTACGAGCGTGAAAAGGCTGCGCATCGTGCGTTCTTTCGCTTCGTGCTCCCTGTTGCCTCGCCGGACTCCATGCCGCAAAGCGAGATGATCGGTGACATCGCCACGCGACCGGAGTACTACGATTTCGACCTGTTCCATTTCCGAGATCAAAGCATCGATCTTGACCGACCGTTAGCCGATCTCACCTACACGGTATTCGATACCGAGACGACTGGCCTTGAACCAGCGGCTGGAGACGAGATCATTCAGATTGGCGCCATACGCATCGTCAACGGCCGTTTGTTGCGGCACGAGAATTTCGACCAACTGGTCGATCCGCAGCGTTTTCTGCGACCCGAAGGAATCCGGATCCATGGCATCACCGATGACATGGTGCATGGACAGCCGCAGATCGACATCGTCCTGCCGGCCTTCCATGATTTCTGCAGCGATACCGTGCTCGTCGCGCACAATGCTGCCTTCGACATGCGCTTCCTGCAATTGAAGGAAGCCGAGACCGGGATGGTCTTCAGTCAGCCAGTGCTCGATACTCTGCTGCTGTCGGCCGTGCTGCATGCCAACCAGGACTCACACCAACTCGAGCCCATCGCTGAACGGCTGGGAGTCACAATCAGCGGCCGCCACAGTGCGCTAGGCGATGCCTGTACGACCGGCGAAGTGTTCCTCAAGATGCTGCCTTTGCTGGCCCAGATGGGAATCGTGACCCTGCGGCAGGCGCTCGATGCGTCCGAAAAAACCTACTTTGCGCGCGTAAAGTACTGACAGGATGCCAGCTTATCCTACCCCGAGGCCTTGCTGACGACGACGAGCCAGCCAGTCGACGACTATGCCGACGGCGGGTGATGCCAGACAGGCAACCATGAAAAGAATGGTAATACCTGCGCCCAAAACCGGAATGCCCGTTTCCACTTTCCTTCTCCTTTTGTACGTAAGCGATCGCGTCGCAACCGAGGTCGGTCCTTGTTTCCGTGTGGCCTGAGCAGTTTTGTCTGCCCGAGCATACGGTAGCCAATCTAGGTGGTTGTTCCCGTGGCGGCAAACGATAAAATCTCATGCGATGCGTGAGATTTTTTCATTCATCCGGCTGGTCTCCTGCCGCCACGCAGTTCAAGCGGAAACCCGATTCGCCCTGACGTGATGCCGGCTCATGGAGGCGACTTCCGGCCCCATCCCTGCACCCGCGGGGATGGACCTGCGCCGGCCAGGTGCAGATAGGCAACAACGACGCTTCCCCACCGCCCACGGGGACGGAAAGCGTTCCTGCCGGTGTATCCTTGCCATCCGCGAGAGCCTGGACGTGCGCCAGGCTGTGCCAGGGGGAGCCTGTCGTGACAGAACCACAAGCCGTCATCTACGAAGACCCGGGGGCGATCAGCCCTTTCTGGCAACGCCTGCCCTGGTTCTTTCTATTCCCCTTCCAGACGGACGTGCTGATCAAGCTGCTGCTCCTGTCGCTGGTCACCCTGTTGGCCCCCATCGCTCCTTTGCCCTCGCCTCTGGATGCTCTGCTGGTCGGGGGCCTGGTCTGGCTGGCGGGACTACGGCAGGCTTTCGGCATCATGGAGGCGGTGTCGCAGGGTCGGCTTACCGCCAGAGAGCGGTCCACCTTCCAGCCGGGCCCCGAGAGGAAGAACCTGCCCTGGAATCTGCTCGCCATCTTCCTGACATGGGGCACCTTGATCGCTCTCGTCGGCGCCGTCAGCACCACCCTGCACTGGACGATGCTCGCTTTCTTCTACGTCGGACTGCCGGCCAGCGTCATGACCCTGTCAATCACCAACCGCTTGCGACAGGCGCTGGATCCGGTGCGATGGATTTTCCTCATGCGCCAGGTGGGCAAGCCCTATCTGCTGCTGCTGTTCTATCTGTTTCTGCTCAGCGGGGGCGCACCCTACGCCCAGCGCCTGCTCCTCCCCCGGCTCGCTGACTGGCTGATCTTGCCGGCCCTGACCTGGACGGTGCTTTACTTCACCGTGATCATGTTCGCCATGATGGGTTACGTCCTCTACCACTTTCATCAGGCGCTCGGGCTCAGGGTCCGGATCAGTTTCGCCCGCTCGGCAAGCAATCCCGCGGCCAGGCCAGCCATCGCCCAGGCTGACCCGATGGCCGAGGCGGTCGCGAGCAAGGTCGCCACAGGTGAGCTGGATGCGGCGATCGATATTGCCGATGAGCAGCGACGACAGTATCCGGAGGATCTGGCAATCCAGGAGCGCTACCAGGCGCTGTTGCTGGCAGCGGGCAGGACGGAACGTGCGCTGGCGCACGGCCAGGCTTATCTGAACCTATTGCTCCGCCTGGGACGGGCCGAGCAGGCCCTGGATCTGCTCAAGCGCCTGCGCGGCGTGGACGCGGCATTCTTGCCCGAACGGCCGGATGCGGTCCTGCCGCTGGCCGAGGCGGCCTTCCGCCGGCGGGATGCCAACACCACGGTCGCTCTGGTTCGTGGCTTTGACAAGCGACACCCGCGCCACCCGGATATCCCGAGCGTCTATTTCCTCTCTGCCCGCCTGATGAGCGAACTGCTGCGCCGGGATCCTACCGCGCTGACCATCCTGCGCGGGCTGCAGCACAAGTACCCCGAGCATCCGGTGACCGCTGCCGCCGCGCCCTATCTGGCCGCCCTGGAGAAACTGCAGCCCGGTCGCGGCTGACCGGCCAGGACGATTGCCAGCGATGGATCATTAGCGCGTGATCAGTCTCCCGCGCCTTGCAAGGGGACGGCGTTGCGTTGGCGGCAAGTCGCCGTATCGCAATTCCGGAATGCACGCTTTTCGAAGTCACCTAACGCAGCAGACCAGCCGCCATCTTTGCTTCGCTGGAACCTGGAAATCCCTTGTCCAGCATCGCCGCATACTCGTTGGCCTGCGCCCGCTTGTCGCGCCGCAGTTCGCCATGAATCAGCGCCAGCAACAAGCCCGGCAGGGCGTCGTGCGCTGGTGCGGCTTGCTGCAGCAGGCCGGCAAGGCGTGCCGCGTCGTCGATCCGGCCCATCCGCGCGAAGCGCTGACCCAGGCGGGCGCAAACGTCGGGCCCCAGGCGCGGCCGCGGCTTGGCGGTACGCCAGTAAGTGGCAAAGCAGCCGTGCACCAGCTCGTCAGTTTCGGCATCCGTTTCGCGCAGCGAGAGAATGCGCAGGGCGGCGCGGTGAAAATCCTCGTCCGCCGGTACCAGTTTGGCGAGGTTGAAGAATTTCGTCAGCGATTCCCGGTCAGCCGGACGCAGGACGACCAGACGGCCATACGCGGCGCGCGCAGCGTCAAGTTGCATCTTGCGCATCAGGGCTTCGGCCCTGGCCTTTTCGTCGTTGAAGCCATCGTCCCTGGCCGCTTCCGGCAGCTCGACCATCGTCACCTGATGACGCCACCGGTACCACGCGATCAGCAGCGCGCCGGTGACGAAGCCGCCGGCATGAGCCATGTAAGCCACGCCACCCTGACGGTCGAGCTGCTGCTGCAGGAATTCGTGGGCGATCCAGACCGGCAGGAGAATGATCGCTGGCGCCTTGACGTAATCGAAGTAGAGCAGGAACTGGTAGAAGAAGCGAATGCGCCGGCGGCCGTAGAGGCTCACGTACATGGCCATCAGGCCGGCGATCGCGCCCGAGGCGCCGATGCTTATGCCAAATGAGTTCCAACGGGCAGCCAGATCGGCCAGATCGGCGCCAATTCCGGCCAGGAGAAAGTAGGCCAGGTAGCGCCGCCGGCCGAGGGCCACTTCGACCGTATAGCCGAACAGGAAAAGGAACACCAAGTTGCCGATCAGATGAGCTGCCGAAACGTGCAGGAACGTCGCGGTCAGCGCGGTCACCGGTCGCCAGTCGGCGCGATTGGAGGACCAGCGATCCGTGAAACCGCTCCCCTTCACCTGGTCGAAGCGCGTCCGCTGTTCAAGCCACCGGGCGTATTCGACCTGATCGGGACGCACGATCCTGCCGGCATGATGGTCATCCACGGTGGATTGAGCCAGTCCGGCTTGCCGTTGAGAGGGAAAGCGAAGAACATCGGCCGATTATGCCACGGCGGTCAGACGCTCGGCGGCAGGGCGCAAGGGCGTCGCGAAGCGCCTTCGGGCTTGGCGACAGCCGGGATTGCAGTCCTCCGCGGGCGGGAGTTCACCCATTCCCGCCCACGCGGGGATCCAGTCCAGGGTCTGTTCTACAACGGGCCGAACGGTGGCTCCCCGCTTCCGCGGGGATGACGGCTGTCGCTTATCGGTATCTCCATCTCTGGCAATCGCTTTGGCTTGGCCGCCTTGCGCTGACTTTCGTTCGCCTCTGCCAGGCACCGCCGGGCATGGGTCGCGCAGTTGCCACATTCGCTGGTCACGCCCAGATCGCGCCGCAGGTCTTTCAAGTTGCGGGCGCCAGCCGCGGCGGCTTCGCGGATCTGGCGGTCGGTGACGGCCATGCAGACGCAGACATACAAGGAAGTTCTCCAGGAAAAGAGGAAATCGCAGAGCTGGTCAACGAGCGGGCGGTCACGCACCGGCGCTTTCAGTCGCCGCCTGCATCCATGTGTGCCTGCAGGTAGTTTGCCAGCGACAGGTCGTCAATCAGGCTGTGCTGCGTCTCCAGCCAGTCGATGGCCTCTTCGCAGTGTTCGATCAGGTCTTCCAGCAGATCACGGCTGACGTAGTCCTGGAGCTCTTCGCACAGCGCAATACTCTCGATCAGCAGCGGGCGCTGGAGCTCGCCCTCGTACTTGAGGTCGCACTGCAGACATTCGACGACGTTTTCGCCAATCAGCAACTTGCCAAGGCTCTGCAGGTTGGGCAGCCCCTCGAGAAAGAGGACGCGATCGATCAGTTTGTCGGCTTCCTTCATGACCCGGATGGACTGCTTGTAGCGGTAGTCGTTGAGCTTCTCCAGGCCCCAGTGGCGGAACAGGCGGGCGTGCAGGAAGTACTGGTTGATCGCCGTCAGTTCGTTTTTCAGCACCTTGTTCAGGGCGCCGATAATTCTCTTGTCACCTTTCATCGCTGCGCCTCTCTATGCCGGGTTGCCAGAGTCGATCTGGCTCTGTTGATAGTTCTTGAGGCCGACCAGCTCGATCAGGCGCAACTGCTTTTCGAGGTAATAAGCGTGGTCCATCTCGGTGTCTTCGAGTTGAATGGCGAGCATATCGCGGGTGACGTAATCCTGGGCCTTCTCGCAGGCGGCCATCGCCTTCTTCAGCTCGCCGACGACATGGTATTCGTAGTCGAGATCCGACTGGAGCATCTCAGGCACGGTCCTGCCGATCTTGAGTACGCTCCGCTTGCTCATGTCGGGCGTGCCTTCGAGAAAGAGAATCCGCTGGATGATCGCCAGGGCGTGCTGGCGCTCGTGTTCGGATTCGTGCAGCGCCTTTTCGGCCAGTCGGGTGAAGCCCCTGTCGGCATACATTTCGCCGTGGATGAGGTACTGATCGACGGCGGACAATTCCCCGGCCAGAAGGGCGTTCAGGATGTTGATGATTTTTTCGTCGCTCTTCATGAGGCTCTCCGAAAGCTGTTGAAAACAAGGATTGAAACCGCAAGGATTAACACCGAATGGCTGGCGGAGGAAACCATCAACCTGCCGGCAGCGTGCAGTCGAGCCATTGACCGTCATACCTGCCAGTCCCGTCCAATTGACAGCATACGCCGCGGCCAGTTCAACCTCATCGACCGGCCTTCCTGGCCACTGGCAGACGGCGGTCAACGCGTTTTCCCGCCACCATCTCGCTCAAAAGCCTTCCCACATCTTCTGCAGGCGTTTGCTCGACACCGGCACCGGCGTCCGCAGTTCCTGGGCGAACAGCTGGACGCGCAATTCCTCGAGCAGCCAGCGAAACTGCTCGAGTTGCGCGTCGCTGACGCCCTGCCTGGCAAGCACACTGGCACGGCGTTCGTAATGGGTCCATAGCGGCGCCAGCTCGGCCAGCAGGCGCGCATCACGCGCCGCGCCCAACGCACCGCCCGCTTTCAGCTTGTCGAGACGCAGCGCAATCGCCCGCAGATAGCGCGGATAGTGCTGCAGACGCTCGAAAGGCGTCTCGATGATGAAGCGCTGGTTGAGGAGCCGCGCCAGTTGCCCGTCGATGTCCTGCACCGTCGTGGCAAAGGCCTTGAAGGCCGGCAGCTTCTTCTGCAGTGCCTGCCAGTCGCTGAGGATCTGTCCGACCAGACGGCAGATCTCCTGCGCCAGCAGGCCGATCCGTGGCTTCGCCTCGAGGCAGCGCGTGCGAAAACCCGCGGCATCGGTCGGCCAGGGTTCGCCCAGGCAGGCGCGCGCGCAGCTCAGGTCGATCAACTGTCGCCGCAGTTCATCGAGCGTGCCGAGCGCCATGAACTGCATCGCCATCTGGTTGAGCCCGGGCAGGTTCTTCTCGAGATACTTGAGTTGTTCGCGGAACTGCAGCATGAACAGGCGCAGCAACCCCGCCCGGTGTGCCTGCTGCGCCTCGGCCGGCGTATCGTAGACGCGCAGCGAGACGCTGTCGCCGTCGTCGACCAGACCGGGGTAACCGAGCACCCGCTGGCCGCTACCGACGCTCACCTCCATCAGCTCGGGCAGTTCGTCGAAGGTCCAGTCGCGCATCCCCGCATACTCGCCCGGCGTTTCGTGCAGCTCCGAAAACTCGTGCTTGGCTTCGCGCCCCCACTCGGCGCGCAGTTCGTTCAGCTGGCGGCTCATCCCGAGCTGCCGCCCGTTCTCGTCAACCAGGCGAAAGTTGAACGACAGGTGCGCCGGCAAGGCATCCGGGCGAAAAGCGTCGGGGGTGATTTCCCAGCCGCGCGCGTTGAGTCCGCGCGACTGCAGAATGAAGTGGATCAGCGCCAGAACCAGCGGCTTGTCTGCCGGCGGCACCTGCGCCACGAACTCGGCGGCGAATTCTGGCACCGGCACCAGCTTGGCGCGCAGCCGCTGCGGCAGCGTCTTCACCAGTTGCCCCACCTTCTCCTTGAGCAGGCCGGGCACCAGCCACTCGCAGCGCGCGGCCGGAATCTGGTTCAACTGCGCCAGCGGCACGGTCAGCGTCACGCCATCGCGCGGACTGCCGGGCTCAAAGTGGTAGGCCAGCTCGTAATCGACCCCGGCGAGCCGCAGCTGATGCGGAAAGGCCTCGCTGGTCACGCCGGCGGCCTCGTGCCGCATCAGGTCTTCGCGCTGCAGGTAGAGCAGACGCGGCGTCTCGCGCTCGGCCTCGCGCCGCCACTTGTCGAAGGCTGCGCCGCTGTAGAGATCCGGCGGGATCAGACGGTCATAGAAGGCAAAAATCAGCTCGTCGTCGACCAGCACGTCGGGCCGGCGGGACTTGTGCTCGAGCGTTTCGATGTCGAGCATCAACTTTTGGTTGTGCGTGTAGAAACCCCAACGACGCTCGAACTCCTCGCTGACCTCGCCGCCGACCAGCGCCTGGCGGATGAAAATCTCGCGCGCCGCCGGCGGATTCAGCGGCCCGAAGTTCACACCCGCCGGCGGGCATCGACGACGATCCCATACAGGGTAATCCGCTCGAAAGCGATCGCCTGCATCGCCTTCTTTTCCCAGTGCGGGTCGAACCAGCTGCGCTTGAGGAGATGCGCGCCGACCCGTTCCAGCCACTCGGGCTCGATGCGCGCGACGCAGCGCGCGAACAGGCGCGTGGTCTCGCTGATCTCGGCGGCGACGATCCACTTGCCGGCCTTCTTCTGCAGCGCCGAGCCCGGATGGATCAGGAACTTGATGCCACGCGCGCCGAGATAATGCGCCGACTCTTCGGATTTGCAACCGAGGTTGCCGAGCAGCCCGGCGAGCAGCGCGCGATGGATGGCGTCGTAGGTCGCCGGCAAGGCGTTCTCCTGCCAATGGTGCTCGGCCGCCAGCGCGTGCAACTGACTGTGGATATCGCGCCACTCGCGCATGCGCAGCGCCGAGAGGAAATTCTCGTGGCACGCCTCGACCAGCTTGCGCTGGGACTTGCGGTGTTCGACCTCGGCCTGGTACCAGTCCCAGAGCCTGAGCCAGGAAAGAAACTCCGACTTCTCGTCGGCGAACTTGCGGTGCGCGGCGTCGGCCATCCCCTGCCGCTCCTGCGGCCGCTCGCGCGGGTCCTGCACGGACAATGCGGCGGCGATCACCAGCACCTCGCGCAGGCAGCCCTCGTCGCGCGCGGCAACGATCATCCGCCCGAGCCGCGGATCGAGCGGCATCTTCGCCAGTTCCTGGCCGGTCGGCGTCAGCGCATGTTCGGCCGTCACCGCACCGAGTTCGAGCAGCAACTGGTAACCGTCGCTGATCGCCTTGCGCGGCGGCGCCTCGAGGAAGGGAAAATCCTCGACGTCGCCCAGACGCAGCGCCTTCATGCGCAGGATCACGCCGGCCAGCGACGAGCGCACGATCTCCGGGTCGGCGTACGCCGGCCGCAGGGCGAAATCCTGCTCTTCGTAGAGGCGGATGCACACCCCCGCCGCCACCCGGCCGCAGCGCCCGGAACGCTGGTTGGCCGAAGCCTGGGCGATCTTCTCGATCTGCAACTGTTCGACCTTGTTGCGATACGAGTAACGCTTGACGCGCGCCAGCCCCGAATCGACGACGTAGCGGATTCCCGGCACGGTCAGCGAGGTCTCGGCGACATTGGTCGCCAGCACGATGCGGCGGCCGACATGCGGCTTGAAGATGCGGCTCTGCTCCTCGGCCGAAAGGCGGGCAAACAAGGGCAGGATCTCGGTGTGCGGCGGGTGATGCTTGCGCAGCGCTTCGGCCGCGTCACGGATCTCGCGCTCGCCAGGCAGGAAGACCAGCACGTCGCCCGGCCCGACGCGATGCAGCTCGTCGCAGGCGTCGGCAATCGCGTCGTAGAGATCGCGCTCGTCGTCCGGTGCGGCGCTGCTCGGCGCGTTCGCCACCGCTTCGCCTGGCGCCTTCTGCAACGGGCGATAACGCAGCTCGACCGGAAACAGCCGGCCCGAAACCTCGATCACCGGCGCGCCACCGAAGTGCTGCGAAAAGCGCTCGGCATCGATCGTCGCCGAAGTGATGATCAGCTTCAGGTCGCGCCGCTTCGGCAGCAGCTGCTTGAGATAGCCGAGCAGGAAGTCGATGTTCAGGCTGCGCTCGTGCGCCTCGTCGATGATCAGCGTGTCGTACTGTTCGAGCCAGGGGTCGCCCTGCGTCTCGGCGAGCAGGATGCCGTCGGTCATCAGCTTGACGAAGGCATCGGGCGAGCTGCGGTCGCTGAAACGGATCTTGTAGCCGACCAGCCGGCCGGGTTCGCTCTGCAGCTCCTGCGCGATGCGCGCCGCCGTCGCCCGCGCGGCGATCCGCCGCGGCTGCGTGTGGCCGATCAGGCCAGTCGTTCCGCGGCCGAGTTCGAGACAGATCTTCGGGATCTGCGTCGTCTTGCCCGAGCCGGTTTCGCCGCAGACGATGACCACGGGGTGCTTGGCGATCAGCGCCGCAATTTCGTCGCGGCGAGTGTTGACCGGCAGGTCGTCGGCAAACTCCGGTTTTGGCAGGCGCGCCCGGCGCGCCGCGACGGCCGCGCGCGATCTGCCGAGCAACTCGTCGCGCTGCGCCTGCAGCGCATCGCGCTTGCTGCCGAAAACGTGCCGCAGGTCGCGCGCCATCGACCGCAAACGGCGCTGATCGAGTGCCAGGCAGTCGGCGAAGGGGTCAGCCGGCAGGGATGGCATTCGCGCTTGCGGAGAAGGGGAGCGGACTGAGGATCATCGGTTGAAGAAAATGGGCGACAGGAGCCAGACCTGTGCGGCAAGGCTCCACGGTCGCGCCCGGTACACGGGTATCCGGGCGCCGCGGCACGCTAGGGTCGTAGCGTCGTAGGTTGGGTTAGGCCGCAGGCCGTAAGCCAACATCCCACGGAAAAAAGTCCGCTTACGCTGCGCCAACCCGACCTGCGAAGGTGGCCGCGCATGCCCGTGAAAAGTCACACCCGCGCATTCTACACCAGTGCGTCGAGCGGACTCCGAACCCCTCGCCCACCGCGGTTGAGCACGTGCGTGTAGATCATCGTCGTGGCCACATCCGAATGACCCAGCAGCTCCTGCACGGTGCGAATGTCGTAGCCGCTTTCGAGCAGACAAGTGGCGAACGAATGGCGCATGGTGTGCGGAGTGGCCGGCTTGCTGATGCCGGCGTGGCGTAGCGCGTTGCGCATTGTGCGCTGAATGCTTTGGGCCTCGACATGGTGTCGGCGTACCGCTCCGGAGCGTGGGTCGACCGATCGCCTGGCGGCGACGAAGACATACTGCCACGCCCATTCGCATGCGGCATGCGGATACTTTCTCGCCAGCGCCCACGGCAGGTAGACTTCGCCGCAACCTGCGGCAAGGTCTTCATCGTGCAGCGCCTTCACCCTTGCCAGATGACTTTTCAGCGGGGCGGCCAGCGTATTGGGCAACATCGTCACCCTGTCCTTGAAACCCTTCCCCTCGCGCACGAGGATTTCGCCGCGCGCAAAGTCGACATCCTTCACCCGCAAGCGCAGACACTCCATGATGCGCATGCCGGTACCGTAGAGCAGCCGCAGGATCAGCCCGGCGGTGCCCTCGATCAGCACCAGCAGGCGCTGGACTTCGTCAGGCGTGAGAACGACCGGCAAGCGCTTCGAAGCCTTCGCCGATTCAACGTCATCCAGCCACGGCAGCTCAGTCTCCAGCACCTCCTTGTAGAGGAAAAGCAAGGCGCTCTTCGCCTGGTTCTGAGTCGATGCCGAAACACGCCCGGCGACCGCAAGGTGAGTAAGAAACGCCTCGACCTCGTGCGCCCCCATTTCACAAGGGTGCCGCTTGTTGTGAAAGAGGATGAAGCGTCGTACCCAGCCGCAATAGGCCTGCTCCGTGCGTATGCTATAGTGCTTGAAACGGATGCGGTCGCTGAGTTGATCGAGCAGCCGCCGGGGCGGTGGCGGAGCCGAGAGGGCATTGACGCAATTGCCGGAAATTTTAGTGGACGGGTCCATGGCGAACCTCACTGATCTGTCTGAGAATTTTCCGCTTGCTGTACATGCATACAGTATACTGACGCAAAGCTTTGCGTCAAGTAGGATTGCTACATCACGTTAGGCCACACAAGGAAGCACCGTGTATCAAGGTAGCCCAACCGGAGGAATTGAGTTCTACAAGCTCTTGTACGAAAGTCCTGAGTTCTGTGCAGAACTTGGTCAAGTCACCTTAGCATCAGGTCAGCTTGAGGCAGAATTAATACGACTACTTTTGCGCAAGGCTGTGCCCAATGCCGTGGAAGGCCTTACTCTAGGAAAACTCGTAAAGATCGCAGCAAAGCATAACGCCATCGGCCAGAACGAAATCACCTGGTTAAATGAGCTCTGCAAGCAGCGCAACTACCTGACGCACAACATCTATGCGTTGTTCATCGAACTGATCGAAGAAACACGACTAGAGCGCAGCAACCTCCTCGACTCGGACGTACATACATATATTGAACGCGCATGGCAACTCAAGGAAAATCTGATCCACCTAGCAGAGATAGTCAGAGATGCGTAAGCAGTGTGGCGCGGATTAACATTTGAAGTGCAACACCCTGCCTCCGCTCCCCAGCCTAACCGGTTGGTCAAGCCGACGCCAACCCGTGCCGGGTTGGTGCCCTCCACTCGCTTCGCTCCTTCCGGCGCGGCTTACCGCCGGCGTTAGCGCCCAATGAAAACTACTGAGCGAGTCTCAAACGAACGGAAAAATCTAAATCGCCTTACGGGCGAATTTTTGGTGGCGTCAAGACTTGCACAACGCGGCTACATGGTGAGTTTGCAATGGGGAAATGCAATTAGTTACGACATTCTTGCCTTTGATAAATGCGGAAACGTGGCATTCATTGAAGTTAAGTCAACTGCTTCTTATCCGCGCCGGTGGGTCCTTCAAAGCAAATACGCTCATCCTAGGGAAGACGCGATCCCACTCGAAAGGCGGTTTGTGTGCTGTGTCGATCTGTCGAGCAACGAGGTTGAGCCTTGCATTCACGTTTTTCCAGCATCAGTTGTTGCTCAAGGATTGCATTACTATTTCAATAGCAAATTTCCTAACAGCACGAGCTACCATTTATCTTTGGACTTTAAGCCGCAGGGAAAGTCAAAACAGCAGGACGTTCAAACCGTAGCGGAGTTTATCAATGCACCAATGTACCTCGAACAATTCGCAAACCTTGGGCTTATTGCAGTGCTGGACTAAGGTCGCTAACCCGGCAGTCCACCGGAACTGCGCAAAAAGCCGCGCAGGCCGGTGACTTCTACTACAAGGGCTTCCCCACTTTACGCAAGCGGTTTGAAGCTTTTGTCTTGGCTTTTTTCCTCAAAGCCATACTGCATGGGCGAACCGCGGGGGTGGCGCTCGTGCGAGGTTGGATGCGACGGTTTTCCGCATCCAACCTCGCAGACCCAGCGGCGACACGCGTTCTTAGCTCTGCTTCATTTCCTTGACCTCGTTCCTTACCCGTACTGCCCTGATGCTTGATGCAAGAAGATGGCGGACTGCGAAACTACAACCGGTCATGTTGGGCATGTCGCCCGGACCCTGATGAAAGACGCGCGCCGGGGCCTCCATCGTTAGTCGGGAATGATTTCTCCCCGTGAAGTGATCAGGCTCTCCCGGCGCGGGTCCAACCCGCTTCACATCAACGCATGCAGTGCATCGGTGATTCCTGGCCACCGCTCCCGCGATGGCGCCTGTGTTCCTTTCATATTCTTCCTTTGCTGCCGCATTTCTCTGCACTTCAGGCCGTGCTCGGCTTCAGCCGGAACTCCTCGCCGAACTTCAGCACCGCCCAGGCCAGCCGCGCATTCTTCGCGGCAATCGCTACCACTGCCTTCCAGTAGCCGCGTCGTTCGACCAGAGCCCGCGCCCAGCGACTGAACCGGTCCTGTTTGTCTCCCAGGCCGCAGAGCACGGCACGCGCCCCCATCACCAGCAGGCTGCGCAGGTGGCGGTCGCCCGCCTTGGTGATCCGTCCCAGGCGGGCCGTCCCGCCGCTGCTGTATTGGCCGGGGGTGAGGCCGATCCACGCCGCCACCTGGCGACCGTTCTTGAAATCGTGACCACTGCCGATGCTGGCGAGCATCGCGCTGGCGGTATTGGGGCCGATGCCGGGCAGTTGCATCAGGCGCTCGCTGCGCGCATCCTCGCGCGCGGCCTTGGCAATGATCCGGTCGTAGTCCGCGATCCGGACTTCCAGGGCGTCGGCGTGGGCCAGCAAATCGCCGACGCACTGATTAACATAGCCGGGCAGGTCTTCCAGGCGCAGGATGATGTCGCGGCGCAGGTTGGCGACCTTTTGCGGCAGCACGATACCGAATTCGCTGATGAGGCCGCGCAGACGGTTATAGGTGGCGGTGCGTTCTTCGACGAACCCCTGCCGGGTGCGGTGCAGGCTCAGGATGATCTGCTGGTGTTCTTCCTTGACCGGGACGAAGCGCATGTGGGGCCGGGTGACGGCTTCGCAGATGGCGGCGGCGTCCGCCGCATCGTTCTTGCCGCGCTTGCCGGACATGCGGTAGGGACTGACGAACTTGGGCGCCATCAGCTTCACGGTGTGGCCATGCTGCCGAAACAGCCGCGCCCAGTGGTGCGCGCCGGAGCAGGCTTCCATGCCGATCACGCACGGCGGCAACTGGGCCACCAGTTCCAGCAGTTTGTCGCGGGCAACCTTGGGCTTGACCAGCGCGGCCTTGCCGTTATCATTAACCCCATGGACGGCGAAGACGTTCTTGGCCAGATCGATTCCAACTGTGATAATGCTCATGGACTTCCCCTTTCGTGGTTTTGATGTGATTGCGAATTCCCATCATGGCACTCGTTGCCGTTCGTGGCTTCCGCCGCAGCCTCGGAACGGGGAAGTCCCTTTCATTCGTTAGCCCTCATACCCACTTGCCATGCGCTACCAAGGTCGTATCACCACATGGACGGATGACAAAGGCTTCGGCTTCATCACACCCAATGGTGGTGGGGAAAAAGTCTTCGTACACATCAGTTCCTTTTCCAATCGCCAGCGTCGACCGAAAGGAAACGAACTCGTAACCTACGAACTCAAAATAGACGGTAAGGGCCGAGCGCAGGCGAATACCGTTGCGTTTGTCGGTGAAACGCCCACTCCGTCGGCCCCGCCCGGTCGCAGCAACATCCCCCCGCTATTTGCCGTTTGCTTTCTAGCATTTGTTGTTGGGGCAGTTATCGCCGGTCGCCTCCCGGTTGTCGTTCTTGCGCTCTACCTTGTTGCAAGTCTCGTGGCCTTCTTCGCTTACGCCTTCGACAAGTCAGCCGCCTTAAGAAATCAATGGCGAACACAAGAAAGCACGTTGCACTTATTCGCTCTTCTCGGTGGGTGGCCCGGCGCCTTGGCGGCACAGCGGCTGCTTCGGCACAAGTCGGCGAAGGCTTCCTTTCAAGCCACCTTTTGGGTCACCGTTGTGCTCAACTGCGGAGCACTCGGCTGGTTGTTTTCGCCCTCTGGCGCAAGAACGCTTCAGTCTGTACTGGGTGCCGCGTGAGGGCTAACCATCGCTTCGAGGGGACGGCCTGCAAGCTGGGCTTGCAGGTACGCTCCGCCCATCGGGCTCCGGCCGCCCCTCAAGCCAAATGTTAAGCCACACAACACACACCTATGCTCACACTTTCCGAAAATCTGAAGCTCGAACGTTGCCCACACTGTGGCACCGCCAATCCGAATCTTCATCGCAAGCATCATCTTCAGACTCATGACCACACTGGTGGACGCCCACTCATTTGGGCCATCTACGTTTGTGGCACTTGCGGCAGCGTTGTTTCCGCTTGTGCAGCCAATCACAATCAACCAGTCCAAGACTTCTACCCCAAGTTCGAGTCGGTTGATCTTGAGATTCCAGAGCGTCCCCGTGCATACTTAAAACAAGCTTCAGAAAGCATGCATGCCCCAGCAGGGGCAGTCATGCTTGCGGCAAGCGCAGTGGATTCCATGTTGAAAGTGAAGGGCTACGCGGAAGGAAGCCTCTATGCACGAATCGATAAGGCAGCCGCTGACCATGTGATTACAAGCGATATGGCAGCATGGGCTCATGCTGTCAGGCTAGATGCAAACGATCAGCGCCACGCAGATGAAGCAGCTAGCCTACCCACTGTGCAAGACGCTCAACGTGTATTGTCTTTCGCCGCCACGCTTGCGCAGATCATGTTTGTTCTTCCTTCACGTGTATCACGGGGGCTGCAAGGTGAGGCTTAACCCGGCGCTCAACCTCGCTCCCTTCGGTCGCTGGACGCTGCGCGATAAAGCCGCGCAGCGCCGGTTAGCTCTACGTTAGCACTCTCAAGCGATCGCACTCAATATGCATAGATATCTGACCATCTGCCTTCTCTGTCTCTCAATCGCCCCCCGACTATCGCTGGCCGCCGAGTCGGCCAATGCCGCAACTATTGCCGGGCGATGGAGCGACTCAGAAAGCCGGTCGGGGGAAGAATTTACGTTCTATAGCACAGGCAGTTTTGCGCTGACATATCAGCGCAAAGACTTACCTGTAACGAAACGCCTTGACGGAGCGTACCAACTCGCTAATGACGTTTGTAGCGCAGGGGACGCCAAGGGCAATTTGTGGGTCGTGGCCGGCTCCACACGCTGTTGCTACAAAGCGTATTTTCTGGCCGACACCTTAGTTCTTGACGCCATTGGAAATTCTATAGATACCATTGGCGGTACATGTAAGGCACGCACCCTAAAGAAGAACATTTCCAAGAAGGGGGCCTAGGTTGAGCAAACGAAAGCCATACGAACAACGGACCGACCTTGAACGGATCGAATCTCAGTGGAGAAAGATGAGCGGTCTCCACACTCGCGCGGAGTGGTCTGCTGCTGTCATTAGGGCCGCGACCGCGGCAGAGATTGCGGCAAATCTTGCCATTCGCTGCGAGTTTTCTGCGCGAAGTCAATTCGACGCGAAGCTAGTGGATAGCTTCCTGAAATGGGCGAACGGGCTCGACGGGAAGATCAGAAAACTGCTGCTCCCACTTCTTGAGGGGCAAGCGCATCATGCCACAGTTAGCAAACTCTGCAAGTTGGCGACGAGCGTCAATGACAAACGCAACGCTATTGCCCACCGTGGTGAATTTTGCGATGAGACCGAAGCAACGAATGTCATTGCCAAGGCAAAGGACTTCGTGCTTTGCCTAGTACAGATCTATGAACCCAATTTCGCTCTTAACGGCGAGTGCTAACAATCCGGTCCACCGGCCCGTTGAGCAGAAAGAACTTAAAGGGACCAGGGTCGAATTAGATGCAAATCAATAGCCTAACTCTGCGCTCCAAGGGACGCTGCGCGATAAAGCCGCGCAGCGTCCCTGACCTTGAACGTTGGGCGTCACCCATTAATAGCCGAGTAACGTATGTCTGCCACATTTGACTTCCTCAAAGCTGACTTCACCGGCACGCTCTTTCCATTGAAGACGAATCTTCTCGTCGCGGAAAAGCATGAAAAAGAGGTCTCCGAGTACATCTATCAAAAGATCCTCGATGAGAAACAGGCAGCAGACAACTTCTTGCCTCAGCAGCGTGTTTACTCAACAAAGCCACGCGGCCACCTTCGACGCACTGTCAAACTCGATCCCGTCGTTGAGTATTTTCTCTATGACATTACCTACCGCAACAGGGCAATCTTTCGACCTGAGGTAAGTAACGCCAGAAGAAGCTTCGGCTATCGATTCATGGGGGGCGGACATATATCGGTCCACAACGCATACAAAGCATACAAGCTGTGTTTGGCTGAGAGTAATGGAAAGTTCAAGCACAACTTGCAGTTCGATATCGCCTCGTATTTCAACTGCCTGTATCACCATGACATCTCCCATTGGTTTGCCGCGAGACCGGGGGTATCTGAGGTCGATAGCAATGCGCTGGGAAAATGCCTCCGGGAAATCAACGCCGGGAGGAGTGTTGATTTCCTCCCGCATGGCATCTACCCGACTAAAATGATTGGTAATGAGTTTCTCAAGGTCGTTGATCTATCTGCGCAATTGAAGTCATCTGTTCTGGTCAGATTCATGGACGACTTCACCTTATTCGACGATGACCCTGATGTTCTAAGGCAAGACTTCTTGCGGATACAGCAGTTGTTGGGGCAGTTTGGATTAAACGTCAACCCCAGCAAGACCTATTACAACAAGAGCATCGGCGACGTCGAAGAAACGCTTTCAGCGTTACATGAATCTCTTATCGAAATCGCGGACGAGATTCATGAGGTACATGGCGCATCAGGTGTGGATTTTGTGCTTGTTGAGAATGAAGTGGCGTCAAACCTCACCGAGGACCAAGTTAATGCCTTGCTTGGCCTTCTAAGGGACGATGCACTTGAGGAAGCAGATGCTGATCTAATCCTTGGCTTCCTTCGCTCTCACAGCGACAGCATTCTCGAACACCTTCCCGTTCTTCTCCGTAAGTTTCCCAACCTAACCAAGCATATTCATTCTGTCTGTTCCACCGTATCGGAGAAAGCTGAACTAGCTGCGGTGCTTCTGGAACATCTAACAAAAGAAACCTTCTTCCTGGAATATCAACTCTTCTGGTTAGCGTGCATTGTGGAGGATCACCTTATTGGGCATGGATGCTACGGCGATGTTCTGATGCGAATATTTGAGCTAACACAGGACTTCAAGATTGCCAGAGCCAAGGTACTAGAAATACCTGAGCAAGGGTTCGGCTTTAAAGAAATCCGCGACGAGTTTCTCAAGACAGGACAGTCAGACTGGTTGTCATGGACATCTGCAATGGGAACCAGATCTCTTAAGGCAGCAGAACGAAATTACGTACTCGACTACTTTTCGAAGGGTTCTCCACTCAATTACTTAATCGCTGGCTGTGCTAAGAAATTCTAGGCCGTTTGCAATGACGCCCAACCCATCATTCCACCGGCCGCTGCGCGATGAAGCCGCGCAGCGCCGGTGAATTCAAACGTTAGGGTTTTCATCAAGGATAGTTGATGGCCAATCGAACTCCAGAACAAGACCTCATCAATGAGTTTGTTACTCATCTTGAGCAGCACGCCGACGACACCGTAAAAATTGATTCCGTTATCAACACGAACTGCAAATCCAAGAAGTTCGCCGATATTGAATTTAAGTCCAAAACAGACCTGCACTGGGTTATTGAGGCAAAAAGCGACGACTCAAAGGATAAGCACAACACGGTGCATAAGATATTCGGAGAGTTGCTCAAGGAAACTGGCAGAACCAATCGATCCAACTGTCGCCACGCGATTCTGATCCCCGAATCAGCGGTGAAATTTTATAGCCGCGCGTTTCAGTCGATAGATCGTGAGAAATTTCTTGGCTTCGGCAAACTCATCCCAATCGATACCGTATTCACGAGCAACGCAACTGGCGTGGGGCAGCTCACATGGGAAGCACTATATGACGCACACAAACCCTAACCTGGCGCTCAACCTCGCTCCCTTCGGTCGATGGACGCTGCGCGATAAAGCCGCGCAGCGCCGGTTAGCTCTGCGTTCGGCGTCAGCCTAGCCCGTGATTCATCTTCACTACTCGTCCTTGGCTTTACTTGCCACCCGGCCCAATGTGCTCCCGAGCGTGATCTTAGGTGCGATGCTCGTCGGTTGCACGAGCGTTCCACCTGCAAGGTTGTCCGAGTGTCCGCACGCAGGTACAGCGCGTTACAATTCCATACCGATTGCGTCTCGCGATGAGCATGAGCAGGCCCGACGCTTCTTGCCGTCGCGTCCGGAATACTGTGCTGTGTACGTCGTGCGCGAGAGCGACCTCTGGACAGATCGAAGAGCAAGGAGGGTCGATGTCGTCCTAACCCTGACTGGTTCCCCGATTCCCCGCCTCCCAGCGAATCCTGCGATGCTCCCATCGGTTTTCGGTAATCAAGTCTTGGAAATTCACGACAATGTGTACGCAATGTGGGAGATGGCTCCTGGGGATTATCTTTTGCATGCAATCTCCATTGCGGGATACGGCGGCATATATTTGGATCAGGCGCAAAGGAATGCTGGGCCAGGCATGGGTGTATCTCGGGTGTTGACGTGTGCTTCGGGCAGCGTGCTGTTCTTTGCCGTAGGAGATGTCGGCTTCCGGCACACTCTTGTGCTAAAGGACTTGGATCCGGATAGCGGGATGGAGTATGTCCGGAACGGCCTCCGGTCGCGTGGGATAAATGCTGGCCGTCCGGGGTATCGTGACTGCGACCTGAAGTGGGAACCTACGTAAGGTGCTACCTGAAAACCGATTCGTGATTCCGCTCCTGATCGCAGTGACGCCGAACCATGCCTTGCACCGGACGCTCAACCAGCGGCGCTTCGCTTGCTGGTTTCGCACCGGTGAAGGCAGACGTTAGCTGTTCGCAAGATCATCACAGAAGGTGGCGAAAAATGAATAACTTGATTGTCAGGGAAGCACCGACGTTACCCTCACTTCCCGCAGCAGTTCTACCTGCGATTGAGCAGCTTGTTGAGTCACTGGGAATTCCGAGAAATGCCTTAGCAAGCGCCGAGGAAATTGAATATGCGTGGCGCGATCTTCCTCGGGAACTTCGCGAAATCCCCGAGAGGCTTCGAGGCGAGTTAATCGCACGTATGTGCGTTGCTGTGAGCACAGGTTTGTTTGATGGAGCAATGAATTACATATGGAATGCTGCCATCCTTCACCTTCGGGATAAAATCCGAGTATTTGGTTTGCCTGTTGTCGCACAAATAAGACAAAACGATTTCGAAGAAAAGCATTTACTCGAACTTCAAGACAGCAGACTGCTTGAGCTATGTTTGAAGCTCAATATAATTGACGAGGATGGATTCTTTTTTCTTGATCAATGCCGAGATGTCAGAAACAATTTCTCTGCGGCACATCCCACTCTGGGAAAGGTTAACGACAGGGAATTTACTGCTTTTCTAAATCGTTGTGTCCGGTATGCTCTTGCTGACTCCGCTTCGCCCAAGGGCGTTGATATTGGCGCCTTTATTTCTGCTATCAAAGGGCCGCGTTTTAACAGCAGCCAATGTGGCATCTGGATTCAGAGGTTGACAGAAACTCATAGCGCTCAGCGTCAAATGCTTATAACCATGACGCATGGAATATATTGTGATCCTAATACTCCAGAGCAGGCACGTCTAAATTCGCTTGATATCTGTAGCGGATTAATCAGCAGCTTTACAGCTTCCATGCGCTCAGAATTAATAAATAGCCACACTGAATATGTAGCAAAAGGCTATCAAGACAAACATGCCGCGTCACTGCAATTCTTCGAAAAGCTAGGTTTGTTTGGGTTGTTAAACGAATCCGAGCAACATCATATTTTCTCCCGGGCCGTCGAAAGGTTGTGGAACGTTCATAACGGAATGAATAATTTTTATAACGAGCCGGCGTTTGCTGAACGTTTGCTTGAATTATCAATGCAAGGCGCAGTGCCTGAAACCGTACAAGAAGAATATGTTCAAACTATTGGATGTTGTCGGGTTGGTAACGGATATGGTGTCTCTAATGCAGCCGTAAAGTACTACGATCAAATGGTTCAGAACTTCTCTCCAAGGGAAATATCCACTTTAATTCAGTCTGCGGGTGCCAACAATAATCCATTGGGGCGTCGCGTGTTGGCTGGTGGCTCTTACCGTAGCAACTTCAAGATATTGCTCAGCGTTATTGATCCTGCCAGTGTTCCAAATGTCGTTAGTGGCGCATATGCGCAACTCATGCGCTAAATACGGCTAACAATCATATGCACTCGGGCAGCAAAAAGCGCCGCTCGTTCCTCGCTATGCTTTTTGCTGCCGGTGATGTTAAACGTTAGCCGTCACACGTCACCATCGACGCTAGACTACCCGCCGTGAAGACAGATGCGTTTCTCAGCCACTCACACGACGACTCAGCGTGGGTTGAGGCGCTCGCCAGACGACTAGAGGACCAGCGTGCGTTGAAAGTCTGGCTGGATCGGTGGGTGCTTGTCCCCGGTCACAGTTGGCAGCAGGCTATGGTTCGCGGCCTGGACGAGGCAAGTAGCTGTGCCATTTTTCTTGGGGCGAAAACCCCGGATGGTTGGTTTCAGCAAGAGATTGAGCGCGCTCTAGACCTGCAGACCCGGAAGCCAGAACTGCGCGTAATCCCAGTCCTCTTGCCCGACGCCGACCCGTCCAAAGTGCCGGCCTTTGTATCACTGAAGACTTGGGCAGACTTTCGCAATGGCCAGGATCAGGACTATGCGTTTCATGTGCTCTGTCAAGGTATCAAAGGCGAGCCGATTGGCCGCTGGCCCCCAAGTCAGTCCGCTTCCGCGGAAGACAACCTTGCAAAGTACGAAGCCAGAATTCGAGAGTTAGCGAGATTCAGAACACTGGGGGTCCACGAGGAAGTAATTGTTGAATACGAAAGACGAATCCTCGACTTATGGTTTACTGACGGAAGAGCTCCATGATGGCTAATACAAAGGGCCTGAAGGTCTTCCTGAGCTACCCTGCAGATGAGCGAGCGAGTGCGCGACGCCTCCAACAGATGTTGGCGTCGACAGACGTCGACATTTGGTTTGACGAGCAATCGCTTGTCCCGGGGTCATCTTGGGACAGCGCCATATCATCCGCGATCGACTCAGCCGACGTTGTCCTCTATCTGCTGGGTAGTGCCCCCGCGAGCAAGTCCCAGACACTGGAGTTGCGCCGTGCGCTTGCGCGCAACCGGCACTCGTCTGGCCCGAAAGTGATCCCTGTCTTTCTGCCTGGGTCTTCGCCGGAGGATCTGCCGTTAGCACTTAGAACTGTTCAGGGCATCGATCTTCGCGAGGGATCGAGCGCGCATGTTCAAGCCAGCCGCTTGGCGGCCGCGCTCTCGGAGGATGATCGCACCGGTGATCTCGCCGAACCCGAAGAAGTGGGGGATAGGCTTCGGGTAGGCGGCGATCCCGACGGTGCGATTCCTTGGTACGAGAAAGCCTTGAAGGTGGCGGAGGCCAACCTTGGCGCTCGACACCCCTCCGTGGCTCAACTACACCGCAAGCTCGGTGCGGTCCTGGTCGATGTCGCCCGCTTAGAAGAAGCGGAGGCCCGCTTTCGGCAGGCATTGGAGGTCGACACAGAAGTGTTTGGCCCTGCTGACTCGATCGTCGCGGCCGACCGCACGAATCTTGCCACTGTGGCCATGCGAACCGGTCGCGTCGAAGAAGCCCTTGATCTGTTGCAGAGCACCGTTGCGATGTTCAGACGGGACTCTCCCGTGGCGCTGGCCGCAATGAGCAACATGTCCGCGGCGCTTGGACGGCTTGGCCGTTCTTCTGAGGCCAGCGAGTTGGCGCACACCGTCTACGAGACTCGACTGCGGACACTTGGACCTGATCACCCGGAGTCTCTCAGCTCGGCGAACAACTACGCGGCAACTCTAAGCGACCTAGGCCGATTCGAAGAGGCAACCCGGGTTCTCGAGCGTACGCTTGAGGGCCGCGAACGGGTTCTCGGGCCCAATCACCCGAGCACTTTGTCGACACTAAGCAATCTCGCGACGTTGTACACGGAGCAAGGACGCTTGTTGGACGCGCGACACCTACAGGAGCGCGTCTTTGAGTCGCTCTTATCACTTTACGGCCCCCATCACGGCGAAGTAGCTCAAGCTGCCAACAATCTCGCTATGACGCATGCCCGTAGCGGGGACTACATGCGGGCCCGTGAGCTACTAGAACTTGCGCGCACCAGAGTGCGCGGATCCCCCTCAGACGGGCCAGAAATTGCAGCGGCTACCGCGAACCTTGGAGCGGTCCTTCACGCATTGGGTGATGAGGATCAAGCGATGCAGCTCTTCGAAGAGGCGCTCCAGACCTACACCAGGCTCTTTGGTGCTGAGCATTCAACAACCAAACGAGTTGCCGCAGCCATTGAATCGCTTGGCAGTTCGAGCGCGCGGGGTGACGGCTAATCGGGTAAGGGCCGGCGTCTAACCGGCCCTCCCCACACCACCCGGCATGCGGGTCCGCACCGGGCGGTTCATGAACAGGGCGCACACGACGTTCTCAAGCGTACCCGTGAGCCTTCATCCAAAGATTCGGGATACTCACCAGACCTTGTGCCCTCAACCAATCGTTCGTCATCCCGACTTGCGTCGCCTTTGACCGAGACAGGTGCCAGTAGCTCTTGCCGCTGACTACCGTCAGGATCGCCGTCCGCCGGTTGACCCCCAGCGCCTAAAGCTAAAGGGGCCAGGCTCGATTTAACTGGCAGAACCTGCTATCCTCAACGACATGCCCCGTCGCCCCCGCATTCATCTCCCAGGTCTTCCCCTGCACGTCGTTCAGCGGGGACATAACCGCGACGCCTGCTTCTTCGCTGAGGACGACTTCCTTGCCTACCGCGAATGGCTGGGCAAGGCTTGCAAAGCCACCGGCTGCGCGCTGCACGCCTACGTCCAGATGACCAACCACGTGCACCTCTTGCTGTCTCCCCCGGAATCCGAGGCTGTCTCCCGGCTGATGATTTCGCTGGGTCGGCGCTATGTGCAGTACATCAACAAGACGTACCGTCGCACCGGCACCTTGTGGGACAGCCGCTACAAGTCTTCTCTGGTGCAGGCCGATGCCTATCTACTTCTTTGTCAGCGCTATATCGAACTCAATCCCGTGCGCGCAGCGATGGTCGATGACCCCGCGCATTATCGCTGGAGCAGTTATCGGGCGAACGGACTGGGGCAACCTGACTCATTGCTGACTCCGCATGCGGTGTATTCCAGTCTGGGGGCAAACGAGGCTGACCGGCTGGCGAACTATCGGTCCTTGTTCCGCCCCGAGCTGGATAACGACGCAATCAGCGACATCCGCATGGCCCTGGATCAGGGGCAGCCGCTCGGGGATGCGCGGTTTATCGACAGTATCGAACGGGCCACTGGACAGCGGCGCGAAATTCGCCCGCGGGGTCGGCCACGGAAGGCAATGCTTGAGGAAATGGGGCCACAGGACCAGATGTCACTTGATGTGTGAGCCAGGCCCCTTTTTCTTTTTCTTTCATCTTTCCTTCTTCCAATCAAGCCCTTCCCCAAACAAACTTCCTTCGGGGCGTCGTGCAAGGCTGGCTGGGCAAGATCACGCCGATCCCCAGCTCCCCCGGTCGGGTTCGTTGTCGGGTTCGAGTAACTCACGGCTCCTCCTTGTCTGTTCATGTTCGGCCCTTCGCGTTGCCTTTCGGTGCAGCTACTATGGCCTCTGCTGATTCCTGATCAGTCACGCCGACGATTGCTCGCCGTCGCGCTACGGCCTTCGCTTCGCTCACTGCCTGTTCGCTCGTCTGCGGCCGGCAGCCTGCCGCAACGCCCGGATCATTCTGTTGAGCAGCGATCCCCACTACTTTTGCGAAACGTCGGCAATCGCTTGCCGATCAGGTCTCCCCAGGCAAGAACGCGATGTTTCCGTGCGCAAGGGCTGCATTTACCTTGTCCGCCGTATCCGGTGGGCTTCGTCTGGGGTGCCAACTCGCCCGCAGAACAGGCCTTCTATGCAGTTTCTGTCCGTCACCTCGCACTTTTGCGCTCCGGCTGGCAGCCGCTCACAGCGCTCGCGTCGTTCAAGCGGGCAGGCGCGTGCGCCTGCAAACCCCGCGTTCACCCTTCAGACAAGTCCTCGCGACCTTGCCCGTGCCTTCGGCTAGTGGTTATCATGGCTTCATCATGAAGTCACGTCGGTACTCCCACAGAGGACTTCCACCCCATCACATCGCGCCCATGCTGGGCGCACACGCGGCGTTCGAGCCGCCTTGCCTTCGGCAAGCGGCTCCACGCGAACGCTATACCGAAGAGCCAGTAGCATCATGAAAATCATCCTACTTGGAAACGCTGGAGCGGGTAAAAGCACCCTGTCCAGGAAACGGATCGCCAAGCATCCCACCGCCCGGTTGTCGCTGGACGAAGTCGCGTTTCAAGATGGTACGGAGAGACGCCCCCTCCAAGACACCATTCAGGATGTTAATCGTCAGTAGTAGAAGTAAAAAGCCACCCCCACCCGCTGCGCGGGTAGCCGCTGAATTGAGAAGGGCCGCTTGCTGCGGCCCTTCGTGCGTTTGGCTCAGCCTATAACCTGCCGATGACCTCTCGCAAAGAGCGCAGATCGTTGGCGGACAGCGCGCCCATGGTGCGCACGACGAGCCCCTGATCGATGGTTGTGAACACGGGTTTCAGTACCGAAGGCTTGATCAGTCCGGCCACCTGCCAGTCGGCGACGAGCGCCTCGCCGAAGCCCAGCGGCTGGCGCACTTGGCTGGTGATCGCCATGATGTGAGATCGCGCCGGCCGGCGTGATAGCCGCTTCTGGACACGATGACCGCGGGCCGCTTCTTCGCCCCCGACTGGTCGGTGAACGGAAACGGCACCAACACCACATCGCCGAAGGAGTGCGCCATCGTCACAGCCGATCGTACGCGGCGTCTTCGTCGTTGTTCCACACCGCCGAAAAACTCGCCTCGCTGGCACGGGCGGCGGCCTGCGTGAGGCGTTGGTCATCCTCGCGCGTGCGCAGGAAATCGACGAAGTCCTCGACCTCCGCCAGTCGCTGCGGCGGCAACTGCCTGATCTTCTCGATCAACACCTGTTCGGTAGCGCTCATCGTTCTGCTCCTGTCGGTTGGGTTCAGCGGCTGCCGACCTGGGCGAGCACGCCGTCGAGCATCTGCATCACCACGCGCTGCTGCGCCTTGGGCAGGCGGGCAAGACGCTCCACCTGTTGCTGTAGCTTCGGCGCTCTCAAATCGCGGCCTAATGCGGCCAGTAGAAGTGGGCGTTCTTGCGGTTTCGGACGGGTTAGTTCTTACGCTGTTTCTTGGTTTTTAGCAAACCGGGAGACTGGCGTCCGGAAGGATGTCCAGGGGACCGTGGAATAGCGAACTCACCACACCCACTGGCGAGAGAATTACGCAAACCTACGACGACAACGGCAACCTCGCCAGCCGCACCGACTTCAACGGCAGGCTCACGACCTACACCTACGAACTCAGTCGCAACCTCGAGACCAGACGGGTCGAAGCCTCCGGCCAAGCCGAAGCCCGGACCATCAGCAGGGGAGGCAAAAGGGGCCAGGGTCGATTAAGGGCCCAACTTTTCATTCAACCTGGACTTGCGCGATATAACCGCGCCAGCCGGTTAAATCAGTCGTTGGGCCTGTTGATAAGTAAGTATGGCTATGCTCTTTAGGCGTATAGTCCACAAATCCTCAGCGTCGTCGAAACGCTACTGTTTGAACGCCAAAGGCGTCACTATTGGAGCGAAGAGGAGCGCGGCGAGTTTGCTGCGTACATCGCAGAGAACCCAGCCGCTGGAGATGTCGTGCCCGAATCCGGCGGAATTCGCAAAGTGCGTTCGCGGCAAGCAGGCTCGGGCAAGTCGGGTGGTGTGCGGGTGATTTACTTCACTCGCCTCACTGAAGGTGAGGTGGTCTTACTCACTTTGTATGCGAAAGCGAAGACCGACAACCTCACCGGCCCCAAGTTGAAGGAGATCCGCCGTGCCCTTGAAGAATAAACCCCTTACCAAGGCTGAACTTGAAGCCTACGAAGCAACGCGCGACCTTGCGGAAGAGCTTTTGCAGTCGGTGCGCGAGATGAAAGCCGGTCAAGTTTCCGTCGTCACGTCGCCGGTCATTGAGGCGCGTAAGAAAACCGGCCTGTCACAGTCACAGTTTGCGGCACTGCTGGGTGTTTCTGTTCGCACCTTGCAAGGATGGGAGCAAGGGCGCAAGCAGCCGAGCGGTGCCGCTCGTACATTACTGGCCATCGCGAGCACGAATCCGCAAGCAGTGTTGGCCGTTGCGGCAAAATAGCGTCCGGTCGGAGCGGGGCCCAATCGGGTAGCCGGAGGTTTCTCTCCTTCGGCCCCCACACCACCCACCGTGCGGGTCCGCAGTGGGCGGTTCAACGAGTTGGCGCGCTCGACGAAGTGACTTGAGCCGAGTAGCCCTGGGCCTTGCACCACAGCACCTTGTCGCTCCAGCGGGTCTTCGTGTCGCGCAGGGTGAATCCGAGGAAACGGCAATCACTCATCGGCGCCACCTTGGTCTTGGCAGGATTGACCTTGAGTTTGAGGCGGGTCTCCAGGTAACGCGTGAGATTCTGCATCACGCGCTCCCCGGCCCGCTGGCTTTTGACCAGAATGACCCTATCGTCCGCATAGCGGGCAAAGCGATGGCCCCGCCTTTCGAGTTCCTTGTCGAACTGGTCCAGCAGAATGTTTGCCAAAAGTGGCGAAAGCGGACCGCCCTGGGGCTCGATGCCGAGAAGGTCGGCTCGAAGATCGGTGTCAGGACGTGCGCGATGGCTTGCTGGATGACCCGGTCCAGGATGGTCGGGATGCCCAGCAGCCGTTCGCCCCCGTCCGGCTTCGGGATGGCTACCCGACGCACCGGCTGCGGGGCGTATCGCCCTTGTTCGATCTGCTCGCGCACGTCCAGCCAGTGGTTCCGGGCGTAGGCGGGAAAGTCCTCAAGGCGAACGCCATCGATTCCTGGCGCTCCCCGGTTGGCCTTCACCCACTTCCACGCCCGCCACAGGTTGTCGCGGGCCAGTACGGCGTCGAGTAGATCGGGTGTTACGTTGGTCACTTCGTCTTGGTTCAAGGCTCGGGTCGCGCCAGCCGCCGCGCCATCTCCCCCCGGTCGGGGTCATCAATGCCGTCGAGGTCGTCACGTCTGTTCCTTGTGTTTCGTTGTTCGGCCCTGCAGCCGCCCGACTCCCGGCCACCTACTAGGGCTTCTGCTGACTCCTGACCGCTGACGACGACGATTGCTCGCCGCCGCGCCAGGCCTCTTCGCTTCGCTCGCTGCCCTGTTCGCTCGTCTGCGGCCGGCAGCTTGCCGCAACGCCAGGACCTTCTTCCATAGCAGCGGTCCGCACTGCTCCTGCGAAACGTCGAGACATCGCTCACCGATCAGGTCTCCCCAGGTAAGAACGAGATGTTTCCGCTCACCAGCGCTGCATTTACCTTAGGCGCCGTACCGGTGGGCTTCGCTGTCATGTGCCAGCTCGCCTCGGCTCCCTCGGTCTTCTATGCAGTTCCTGTCCGTCGCCGCGCACGTTTGCGCTCCGGCTGACAGCCGCTCACAGCGCTCGCGTCGTTCAAGCGGGCAGGCGCGTGCGCCTGCAAACCCCGCTTTCACCCTTCAGACAAGTCCTCGCGGCCTTGCCCTTGCCTTCGGCTAGTGGTTATCATGGCTTCATCATGAAGTCACGTCGGTACTCCCACAGGGGACTTCCACCCCATCACATCGCGCCCATGCTGGGCGCACACCCATCATTCCACCGGACGCTGCGCGATAAAGCCGCGCATCGCCGGTGAATTCAAACGTTAGACCCCGCGAGCTAGGACATGGACGCTTTCTGGGCCGAATCGAGATACTTCACAGGGCCCCTTCTCACGGAGGGGATGATTCGCGCGGCAGAACGTGGCCTTGGCTACAGGTTGCCGGAGGCTTACCTCCGGCTCTTGAAGTCTCAGAACGGCGGTGAGCCTCGGCGAGACTGCTTTCCAACTTCCTCTGCAACGTCATGGGCCAAGGACCACATTGCCGTCGTCGGCATTCGAGGCATCGGGGGCGAATGGGGAATTGACTCTCCCACGTTGGGCAGTGCCGCGATGATCGAACAGTGGGGCTATCCAAACATAGGCGTGGTCGTCGGAGAGTGTCCGTCTGCGGGTCATGATGTTGTAATGCTCGACTACAGCGTTTCGGGAAATCAAGGCGAGCCCCGCGTTGTTCACGTGGAGACCGAATGCGAAACGCCGTGCGTCACGCTACTGGCCGAGAACTTTCAGTCGTTCATTGAGGGGCTTGTAGATGGCGGCGTCTATGCGGGCGAGGTCTAACATCCCGCTCCAGAGGGACGCTACGCCGGCAAGCCGGCTTCGCGCCTCAGAGCTAGCACTTTAGGCGTCACAGGAGACACCCTTGCACCTCGATCTCTGGCTAGCGTTTATCGCCGCCGCGATGGTTCTGCTTGCGATCCCCGGACCTACGATCCTCACCGTGATCAGCTACTCAGCCTCGCATGGCAAGAGGGCCACATTGCCGCTCATCGCAGGTGTCGCCCTTGGCGACTCAACTGCTCTCTTCCTCTCCTTGGTCGGTCTTGGCGCGCTCCTTGCCGCTTCAGCACTCTGGTTCAACGTCGTCAAGTGGGCTGGTGGGCTCTACCTCCTGTATCTCGGGTTCAAGATGCTTCGCGCAGGAACCTCGGGTCAAGCAGCCGTGGCCCCTCCTGCTCCAGAGTCCTTGCTGCGCCTGTTTCTGAACACGTATGCGGTTACCGCGCTCAACCCCAAGGGCATCGTCTTCTTCATCGCGTTCCTGCCGCAGTTCCTCAATCCAACCGCGCCCGCGGCACCGCAGCTTTGGGTACTTGGCACGACGTTCGTCGTTCTCGCGGCCATCAACGCCACGCTCTATGCCACGTTCGCGAGCGCCGCTCGTCGCATGCTTGAGTCCCCCCGAGCCCAGCGTAGATTCAATCTTCTCGGTGGCTCTCTCATATGCGCGGCTGGCGCGTGGGCACTGCTCGCCAAGCGCCAGCCGCAGTGACGCCAACAACCGCATCAACTCGGACTGGCAATTCCGCTCCGCTCCATTGCCATCCGGTTATGCGGAGCGTTGGGCTCCACAAAAATCTCGCCACTTGAGGCTGAAATGAGTTCATGATTTATCGAATCTCGTTGGCGCTTGGTGGTTATTCCTGGAACACCAAGGAGTTTCAGTTATGACTTACTCTGGACAGTGCTTATGTGGCGCCATTCGCTATCAGCTCTCGGGTGAACCAAAGGTCGTTGCCTTGTGCCACTGCAGCGACTGCCGACGAAGCGCAGGCGCGCCCATGGTGGCTTGGGCGATGTTTCCCGAAACTGCCTTGACCTTGATGAAAGGGCAGCCGAAGACGATTAACTCGTCAGGTACTGCTCTGAGGAGTTTCTGCGCAGACTGCGGGAGCGGGTTGTTCTACCGGAATCCAGGAGTACTCCCTGGAATTGTCGACGTACAGTCCTCAACGCTTGATGATCCTGAAGCACTACCACCAACAGTGCAAATACAGACGGCCGAACGACTCAACTGGATGAAGCATATTCATGAACTTCCTGAGTTCGAGAGATTTCCAGTGTAGGCCGAAGGTGACGCCCAGCCCGTCGGTCGACCCCGTCGCTTCGCTCTCTGGACGCTACGCGATAGAGCCCCGCAGCGCCGGTCCCCTTTACGTTAGACATCGCAGGAGCCCTCGTGGAAGTCATTCTCAATTCCAGCCATAAGGCGATGGCAGAGCGAAGCGTCCTCTGCTGGCTGGCAACCGCTGACGAAAGCGGCCAACCCAATGTTTCTCCGAAGGAGGTTTTTGCAGTTGCGGATGACAAACACATCGTCGTAGCCAACATCGCGTCTCCGGGATCGGCGAAGAATATCCATATCAACGCAAAGGTATGCCTGAGCTTTATCGATGTGTTCGCCCAAAAGGGATTCAAGGTTTTCGGCGTAGCGAGTGACGTAACGCCAGAAGCAGCCGAGTATTTCCGCTGGGTAGAACCGCTGCGCATGATGGCAGGCGACCGCTTCCCAATTCACAGTGTTTTCGTGGTGCGAGCGACAGCAGTTGAACCGATCATTGCACCCAGTTACCGGCTTTACCCTTCGGAGACAACGGAAGCATCACAGGTTCAGGCAGCACTTCGCACCTATGGAGTTAGGGAAGTGGGCGGCAATGTCTAACATCCCGCGCCAGAGGGACGCAGCAATTCCTGGAATTCGCCTAATCGTTCGGCGTCACGGCAATTACCGTACCTCTACCACCTGAAAGGGAATGCCATGGCCAAGCTGCCAGGTCGCTCCAAAAACGATCCGTGGAAGCTGAAGACGGCTCCGGGTACTTCCGAGTACACGATGCATACCGACGACAAGGACGGCAGCAAGATCCTCGTCTGTACGGTGGGCAATACAGTGCTGCACTACGATGCGCGGTGCATGGACGACCTGCACGCCATGCTCACGAAGGCAGGCGACTGGGTGGAACTTGGCGGAGCCGATGAGCAGAAGCCAGCCAAAGAAGGAACCGTCGAGGCCTGGGGGCGTTCTGAAGCGAACCCGGTCGGTGGCTGGTATGGCCTGAAGAAGGGCTTGCGCGGCCGCTTCGAAGTCTATTTTCTGGCAACGGGCGACAGTCATCCCTGCGCCGCTCACTGAAACCGCTGCCGGGCGAACCTCACGAAGAGGCCGTCCGTCGCGCTGGCGAGGTATCTATCACGACCCGCAACCCGTACTCGCCCCAGCCGGCTTGCCATCGATCTCGCGCAGGGCAGCATTCTCTCCGCGTTCAAGGTTGATTACACTCTGGCCTTCATGAGCTTCTGAACGGAACGGTATGTACCTACCGCAGCATTTTGAAGAAACGCGGGCGGAAGAGCTTCACCGCGTGATCCGCGAGTACCCGCTCGGGGTGCTCGTAGTCAATGGGCCACGCGGCCTCGATGCCAATCATCTGCCTTTCGCGTTGAGACCGGATGACGGCGAGCGCGGACATCTGCTCGCTCATGTCGCGCGGGCCAATCCCTTGTGGCAGGAGGCGACGGATGGCGACGAAGCGCTCGTGATCTTTCGTGCTGCCAATGCCTATATCTCGCCCAACTGGTATCCGAGCAAGCACGAGTTTCACCGGCAAGTGCCAACCTGGAACTACCAGGCGGTGCACGTTCACGGAAGGATCAGGATTCGCGATGACGAAAGGTTCGTGCGCGGTGTCGTGGCCCGCCTCACGCGGGTGAATGAGGCGCGCACCGGCTCCGATAAGCCCTGGAAGATGACCGATTCGTCACGGGAGTATATCGATCAGATGCTGTCAGCCATTGTGGGCATCGAGATCGAGATCACCCAGCTGGTCGGGAAGTGGAAGCTTAGCCAGAACCGCGAGGAGCGAGATCGCATCAACGCCGCTGAGGAGTTGCGCCAGCGCGGCGAACACCCCACATCCGCGGCGATGCTGGCTGCGTCAGGCAATGGAAGCTGATGGCGCCCGCTGAGCGTCGACTTTGGACGCAAGGCCTGCCCGAGTTCTGAACCTTCGTATCCACCCCCAAGTCCCCCGGCCTACCACTCTCGCTGCAGGCGCTTAAGGCGCCCTGTTACCTGCACCGGGCCACACAGTGGAAGGTGTGGGCCTGCTGGGCCTGACGCTGGCGCTTGTAGTCGCCGGCCCCGCTTATGGGGAATGGAAGTGGTACGCTTGCAACAGAGGCAGGCTGTATCGGAGCCTCATGGCCGATGGCGGCATCCTTTTGTGGGAACCGGATCCAGGAACCTGCGGTCCAGGTCCAGCGCAATGCGATAGCCTGCCTTGACGCCGGTCTGTAGCGGCCGAATCCCCTGGTATGCGGCTGGGTCGGAATCCCACGCTCGATGCCGAGAAGGTCGGCTCGAAGATCGGCGCAAGCACCTGGGCGATGACTTGCTTGGTGACCCGGTCCAGAAGAATCGGCATGCCCAGCAGCCGCTCTCCCCCGTCTGGCTTCGAAATGGCTAGCCGCTCGCAGGGCTCGCATCCTTCAAGCGGGCAGACGCCTGCGCCTGCACCCCCCGCATTCCCCCTTCATACAAGACCTCGCGGCCTTGCCCTTGCCCTTGCCTTCAGCTAGTGGTTATCATGGCTTCATCATGAAGTGACGTCGACACGCCCCCAGGGGACGGAACTCCTGGACGGTTTGCGTTCTTTTCTGGGTTGAAGCATCAGATCCGTTCAAGGAGAAAGCACGTGCCCTTAATCAATCGCAGTTCGATGTCGATCTACTGGCGTATCTTTACGCCAGTAGATCGGACTCGCGCGTCGGGTATTGCCCCCGCTTATGAAGGAATGCTCGCGCCTGGTGGCCAGGCCGGAATCGGTTACAGCGCTTCGCAGTTTCAGCTGGAGATTCGTGATCGGCCACCCCTTTCATTGATTCCACCAAGTCGCATTCTCGTGCCCGCGGGCCCACCGGGAATCGTTGGCGAACTTTATCGCTCCAGCGACCTGCTCGAGTACCTGGGTGGAGCCGAGTTGCGCTTGACGACCCAGGAGCGCGCCGACGTGCCAGGCTTTCTGCCGAGCACCCACGGCTTCAGGTTCACCAATAGTTTTCCCGTCAACACGGCGCACGTAAGCGTTCGCGTTGGCAATGTGGACATGGCAATCGGCGATGCGGCGAACGGGCTGTGCGGCGGAATGGTGTACGCGGTGCGTGACTATTTCCACGCGGGCATGCCGATCCCGTCGCACAAGGCGGGGCCGGTCTCGGGAGTGCTCTACGACTACTTGGTCAGCCGTCTGTACGACAGTTTCGACGGCCTCGGATGGACGGAGTACCTCCGTTTGATGAGCCCGGGGTGCGGCGCTGGCGAGCGGGCACGAACAGCGTATTTCACCGCGCTGCACAGCATCGAAACCAATATCAGGAATGGTGCGCCGTCGCCGATCGGCCTCGTGCAGGTGAACACCGACGATCCTTTGCAAGTGGGCAACAATCACCAGGTCCTGGTGTACGGCTTCGAGAGAAACGGGCGCCGCGTACGTTTGCGAATCTACGACCCGAACCACCCTGGGCGCGATGACATCACGCTGAGCTTCGACACGGGCGTGACCCCGCCGATCTTCTCCTATAGTGTGCCTCCAGGCGGCGATGGAAGGATCTACACGTTCTTTTCCCACCAGTATCACCAGCGGCAACCTCCGCCTGCCGATCAGGTCCCGCCCTGGATCGACTTTCCGGTTCCCAACCCGCTGGCCGAAGGCACGAGCAATATCATCGTGGCAAATAACTGGTTGGGCCTGCTGCGGATTGAGCGGGCATTCGGAAGCCGGTTCAACGGGACCCTTTATGGTCAACGCATGGAAGGTGAGTGGAATCCAAGTACGCGCGCCATTCGCTTGACACGTTTTCTTGGCCCTGGCTACGAGCAGATCTATACCGGTACCCTCGAGATGGACCCTTCGACACGCACTTTGACGGGCACACTTTCAGGGCACTTCCAGGAGGTTCGCAACGGCGTGACCGAGCCGACCGCCTATGCTTGGCGTGCCGCACCACGCTTGCTGGTCGACGGCAACGGCTGGCTCACGGAATTGCGCCTGCACCACATCGATGGCAATGGCGCCATCGCGGGTGAGATGTACGGTGAAGCAGTGACCGGACGCTGGGAGCAAAGTGCCCAACGGTTGTACCTGACGCGCCGCTCTCCGGATCCCAACTACGTGCAGGAATGGACCGGCCGCCGCACTGATGGCTTGGCTTTCGCAGGTGACTTCCAGGAGGTGCTCGGCGGCATTCGGCAGGCGCGCCAGTATCGCTGGATGGCCTTCGACCGGCGTTGAAAGCAGAAAGGCATTGTTCAACCAGGTGCACCAGGACCGACGCATGGCGCGGCCGAGAGCGCATTGCCCGGATGCCAACCGGTGGCGCCTGATCAATCGCTTCCTGAAGGCGGGCGTGCGCACCGCGGGTAAGTTGCACCCGACGACTCCCGCCCTGCCTCAAGGTGGTGCTCTCTCGCCGGTGCTGGCCAGCGCGGTGCGGATGCTGCACGATGAAGCCGCAGCGCCGGTCAATTGAAACCTTGCCCCGGTGGCAGGCAATCGGCGCGTGCCGAATGCGTCGGAACTTCAGGAGGGCGGTTTGTGGCTGGTCTGGAAGCACATTATTCTGCCGGTGATATCGAGGCGCGAATCCTGGCGGCCGTCCGCGCAGCCGGATTGAATCCCGAGCAACGGCTGCTGCCCAGGGAACTGGGGGCGCTTGACCATTTCCACACCGGCGGAGTCCGCGCTTCCCGCGAGCTGCTGGCGCTGGCGCAGATTCGGGCCGAAGATCGCGTGCTCGATATTGGCGCCGGACTGGCCGGTCCCGCCCGGCTACTCGCTTCCGTGCTCGGCTGTCGCGTCGATTGTCTCGAAATGTCGCCCGATTTCTGCGCCGCTGCGGTACTGCTGAATCGGCTGACGGGCCTTGACGAGCGAATCAAAGTGCACCAAGGCAACGCTCTCGGCCTGCCTTTTCCAGACGACTCGTTTGATGTCGTCTGGATGCAGAATGTCGGCATGAACATCGCGGACAAGCAGAAGCTCTACGGGGAGATCCGCCGCGTCCTCAAGCCTGGCGGCCGGTACGCCTTCCAGGAGATGGCCGCTGGCGAAGCGGCGACGTCCTATTTTCCGCTTCCGTGGGCCACCGACCCGGCCGACAGCTTCCTGGTCTCGGCCGAAGAGATGCGCTGGCTGCTCGGCGAGCTCGGGTTTATCGCTGAACTGTTCGAGGATACCAGCCAAGCCCACTTGAACATGGCTGCCGCAGACACTGCGCCGAACCCGCTGACTTTGGGGGTGTACGTCGACAATCTCGCGCAAAAGGCAGGCAACGCGAGGCGCAGCCTTCAGGAGGGCCAGATCCGCCTGATCAGAGGGGTCTTCCGGGCGAAATGAGTCAGCGCGCGGCGTCCGGTACGCCCGAAACTCCACCCGCAGCAAGGGCTGCTACGCTGATCCAGCCTCTCGCCTGCCCATCACAACGTCTTGAGATACTCCACCAGAGCCTCCTTCTCGGCCGCCGATCACCGGCAAATCCTTTTGGCGACTCTGGTACGGGTTGAAGGAGGAACTGCGCGGGCCCTCTGGCGTCTACATTTTGCCGCTTATGGAATAACTTGGCCTCTGTGAGCTGGCGCACAACGCCAGGAACAATCGCAGGCGAGCTCGGTGATGTTCAATCCACGCTTCCAGGCGACGTCCCCCCAAGGCTCTGGCCTTGCTGGCGGGCAGCCTTTGATGCTGGCCCTAATGTGCGTAGTGAGTGACCGAGCCGACGTACGTGAATGGGGGAATTCAATGTCTGACATGATTCTGTTGGGTACGCGCAAGGGCACCATCATCTTCGACCGGATCCATTCCAGCTGGCGTCCGCGCCCCATTGCGCATGCGGGGATTCCCGTTTGTTACGCGGCGCGCGATCCGCGTGATGGCACGCTGTGGGCTAGTCTGGATCATGGCCACTGGGGGCCCAAGCTGGCACGTTCGCGTGACGGCGGCGCAGCCTGGGAGGATGTGACGGCGATCAAGTATCCCGCGGGCGCACGCTACATCGTCAAGTACCTGCCTACCCCGGATTTCGATCCGGCCGCACCGTCCGCCCGGCCCGAGTATGCCGATGCGAGCATCTACAAGATCTGGGCCATTGCCTTTGGCCCTGCCAGCCAGCCGGGCAGGCTGTATGCCGGTACGATCCCTGGTGGGTTGTTCGTCAGTGACGATGGCGGCGATAGCTGGGAACTCAACCAACCGCTTTGGAACCACGAGAGTCGCGGAGGCGATTTATTCGCCGGCGATGCGACGACTGAAAACCGCTGGCATGGCACGCCCGCGAGCATCGATTACGGCGTGTTCGAACCCGGCATTCATTCCATCCTGGTCGATCCGCGCGATGCGGATCATGTCCATGTCGCGGTATCGACCGCCGGTGTCATCGAGACCACCGATGGCGGACGAACCTGGGCGGCTCGTAATCGCGGCATGTTGATGGACTATCTTCCGAACGCGGCAGCCGACTGGGGCCACGACCCGCACTTCGTGACCGGATGCCCCGGGCAGCCGGATCATCTCTGGCAGCAAAACCACTGCGGTGTTTTCTACAGTGACGACGCGGCCCGCAGCTGGAAGAAAGTCAGCATGCCCGCTGCGGGTGTGCATTTCGGTTTTCCCATCGCAGCGGATGCGAATGACGGGCGTACGGCGTGGGTCGTGCCGGCACGCGCGGATTCGGAACGTATGGCGATCGATGGCGGCCTGTTCGTTGCCCGGACGACCGATGGCGGGCAGTCATGGCAAGCTCTTCGACAAGGTCTGCCGCAGGCGAATGCCTACGACATTGTCTTGCGGCATGGCCTCGATGTGGCGGGCGATCGTTTATGCTTTGGTAGCTCGACGGGGAATGTCTATGTGTCGGAAGACCGTGGCGAATCCTGGCAATGCCTCGGCAACAATCTGCCACCGGTGTATTCAGTACGATTCGGCTGAACGCCCCGTGCCTGTTGTTCAGATGACGCAACATCTCTACCGGTTCTTCCCGCAACTGGCGAACCGGACGATTACGGTGCCCGCCGGGTCGATCGCAGACGTTTTGCGCGCCGTCAACGAGATGGCCCCGGGCTTTGCCGATTACGTGCTCGACGAACATGGGGCGTTGCGTCGGCATGTGACGCTCTGCATCGATGACACGATCGTGATTGACCGAAAGACGCTCTCGGATCGTGTCCCCGAAAGCGGGACGGTTTACATTTTCCAGGCCTTGAGCGGAGGCTAGGAAGTGATTTGGGACCTACCCTGTTTCCCTCGCGGCCACTGCGTAGGCGAAAACCAGGCCAACAGGAGCCAAGCTCGGTTTGTTTCGATAGCCCCAAAAAAGAGCGGCATCATGGAGCAAGCACCCCAAGAGCCTGACCGCCAGCTCGACGAAAACCGACAGGCTGAATCGCAAGTCCAGATGCTGGCGCCTCTGATTTGCCGTCATTTCTATTCGAAACTCTCGTACTGTACGCGACTGGCCGGGATTCCGAGTTGGCTTGCCGCCGCTCGGGCAGCCTCGATCAAGCGACCAGGACCACAGACGTAAAACAGCGCGCGTGGCGGGGCCGACGCCAATGTCGCGTGAAGATCAAGGCGGGTTCCGCCCGGCGTACGCGTGAAATACAGGTGCAACCGCCCGGGAAACTCGATCGCCAGCTGGTCCCGGTAGGCCATGTCGGCGGCAGTCCTGCCGCTGTAGTGGAATTCGAATGAACTGCCCCGCGCCTTGAGGGCCTGGGCCATGGCCCTGATAGGCGTGATCCCTATGCCGCCGGCGACCAGCACGGCGTGACGATCATCATCATGGAGCGGGAAGTGATTGACCGGCGGCTCCAGTGCGAGCCGGGTCCCGATATGCCATGTGGCGTGGATGGCAGCAGACCCGCCGCGTCCGGCTTCCTCGCGCAGGACGGCAATCTCGTACATGTCTCGCCGCTGCGGATGCGAGGCCAGCGAATACTGTCGGGTGACTTGCGAGCCGTCAGCCAGCCGCACCGGCACGGCGAGATGCGCGCCCGCGGTGACGGGCGGCAGGTCGCTCCAGTCGAGTGCCCGCAGTTGATAGGCTCGCACGCGCGGTGTCATCTGGCACATGCCGGTGACGACAAGCTTGAGCGCGCCGCTGCCGATTTCTGCGACGGTTGTGGCGGCGCTCTCGACGTGTCCGGCTTCCGGCTTCCAGTCGTTGGCACGGTCACGGACTTCCCGCTCGGTGAAGCGCGGCGTGATGTATTTCGGGCAATTCCAGTCGAATGCCTCCACCGTAATGATCACAGCGCGTTCGACACGCGCCCGATAGTCGGGCGACTCAACGCTGGCAACGAGGGCCGGCTCCTTGTCTTCGTCAACCAGTCGTGCCCGGCCCCAGATCTTGAGCCGCCGCTGGCCGGGATAGTCCATCAGGAACAGGCTGACCCGGTCATCTCCGTCGAGGTTGCCGACCGAGATGTACTGACGGTTGCCGGTAAAATCGGCATAGCCGATCGTCTGCGGACCGAGGACCTTCAGGAAGCCAGTGGGACCACCGCGGTGCTGGACGTAAGGCCAGCCGTTCTGGCCTACGGTGCCCTGGTAAAAGCTGTCACGAGCCCCGATGAATTCGACTTCGTAGGGGCCAAGTTCGACCACTTCGGCATCACCCAATTCAGCCGTGCGGTAGGCGTCGCGACTGCCCATCCGCACTTGCGCCGCTTGAACGTTCGGGGTGAAGGCTATCTTGGCAAAGGCACGGGCCATGAGGAATCTCCTTTCTGCCGGGGGGCATCCCCCCGGGATCGGTCTAAGGAATCAGGCGGCAAGCTTCAATTCGACTTTCGGAAAGTCGATGTCGACGCGCCCGGCCTTGCCCAGCAGGTTGGTCAGGATGTTCATACCGACGTGGGTAATGACTTCGACAATGTCGGATTCGCTGTATCCGGCCGTGCGCATTTCCAGCAGTTCGGCGGTGGTGACTTCGCCCATGTGGGCAACCAGGGAGCGGGCAAACCTGACGGCGACTGCCGCCTTTTCATCCCCGCTGGTGCCGGAGCGGTTGGCTTCGATCTCGGCGCCGTCAAGGCCCGCCTTGCGGCCGATCGCCGTGTGCGCCGACAGGCAGTACTCGCAACTGTTCTGCTGGGCCAGGGCAAGGGCGATGCGTTCGCGCGTCTGCGGGTCGAGCGAACCGTCGCTTGCGATGCCATGCAGGCCCAGGAAGGCCTTGAGGGCGGCCGGCGAGTTGGCAAAGACCTTGAGGAAGTTGGGCACCATGCCAAGCTGGGCATGGATGGCGTCGTAAAGGGCCTGCTGTTCCGGATTGGCCGATTCGGCGGTAACGATGTTGATGCGTGCCATGATGTTTCTCCTGTTTGGGGTTGGGTGTGACGACGTGGTGTCGACGGTTGCCAATTTACGGAATTCCCCGCAAAAGAAGAATAGCTATAGAATGCAATTCACTGTTTCATTGACAGGAATAATCTGTGGATCGATTCCATCTCATGATGGTGTTTGTTGCCGTGGCGGAAGAGGAGGGCTTTGCGGTCGCGGCGCGGCGGCTGCGCATGTCCCCACCGGCCGTGACCCGGGCCATTGCCGTCCTTGAGGAACGACTGGGCGTGCGGCTGCTCACACGCACCACGCGTCTGGTGCGGACCACCGATGCCGGCGCCCGCTACCTGGAGGACGCGCGGCGCATCCTGCTCGAGGCCGACGAGGCCGACGAAGCGGCGGCCGGCGTCAATGCCACGCCGCGCGGACATCTTGCGGTCACAGCGCCGGTGCTGTTCGGGAGGATCTACGTAATGCCCGTGATCACGGCCTACCAGATGACATACAAGGAAACCACGGTGTCAGCGCTGTTCATCGATCGCGTGGTCAACCTGGTGGAGGAAGGTCTTGATGTCGGTATCCGCATTGGCCCGTTGCCCGATTCTTCGCTGCGAGCAATTCGCGTCGGCCAGGTGCGTCGTATCGTCTGCGCATCACCGGCCTACCTGAAGGAGTACGGCAGCCCCACATCTCCTGCGGACCTTGCGCGGCATTCGATCATTGCCGCCACATCGGTGTCTGCCGGTTCGGAATGGGCGTTCGCCAAGGGGAAAGAAAGGATCGGCGTCCGGCTCAGTCCACGCATTCTGGTGAATACCAATGACGGCGCGCTCGAAGCCGCCAAGAGCGGGTTTGGCCTGACACGGCTGCTGTCGTATCAGGTGGCCAACGAACTGGCAGCAGGCACGCTACAGACGGTGCTGACGGAGTTTGAAGAGGCTTCGCTGCCGGTCCACGTGATTCATCGCGAAGGTCGCCACGGATCAGCCAAAGTCCGGAGCTTTGTCGATCTGACCGTCGAAAAGCTCAGGGCACATACGGCATTGCGGTGAAGTCGCGTACCGCGCGCCGCGCTGATCCAGCCCCTCGCCAGCCGATCACAGCGTCTTCAGATACTCCACCAGGGCCTCCTTCTCGGCCGCCGATAACTGGCTGCCGAACTCGTGTCCCTGGTTGCCGCCGCCCTTGCTGCCGGTGTCGAGCCGGGTGCCGATGCGCTGCGCCTCCGGGGTGTCGCTGACAAAGCCGACCTTGATCGGGTCGTACAGGTCGTAGCCACGCCAGAACACCGTCGGGCGAGCAGTTGCGGGTTCGAGCAGGTCGCGCAGCGTCGGCACCGAACCGTTGTGCAGGTAGGGTGCCTTGAGCCAGATGCCATCGAGGAAGGGAACGATATAGCCCTGCAGGTCCTCCTCGACCAGGCCGCGCCGTTCCAGGCCCATCTCCTTGACGACCTGATTGGCCTTGATCGCGGCGCCCTTGTTCCAGGAATCGAGGCGGCCGCGGTCGGTGCCGACGTCTGCCAGCGGCAGCGGCCGGCCGGTCAGCTCGCTGGCATGGCAGGCGGCGCAGTTGGCGTCGAACAGCAGCTTGCCGCTGTCTGCCCTGGCGGGGTCAATGGGGAAGGGATACTTCGGCGACGGCAGCTCCGAGAGGTAGCCGTGCAGCCATTTGACCTGGCCGACGAAGTCCTCCTTGCTGGCCGGGGCGGCGCCGAGCAGGCCGAGAGCCGAGTCCATGATCACCGAGTAGGCGTCGTGGCTGTCGCCGGCGTAGTTCATGCGATGGCCCCGCTCCCAGACGTATTTCTTGAGATTCCACAGCGACGGCATGTCGGTGGGACCGAAGGTGTCGTCCATCGGGGCGCGGATCATGAAGTACTTGGTGAGGTTCATGGCGTCGTCGCGGCCGCGGCCCCAGTCCGGGAAATCCGGGCGGTAGATCCAGGCGAACTGTGCTTCGCGCTCGAGCAGGCGCTTCTTGGTGATCGGGATGATCAGGAATCGGTAGAGCAGCTTGTCGATCAGGTCGAGCTCGGTGACACGGTTGATTTCAGCCATCAGGATGTCGGCGTTGAAGCGTGGATCCTTGGCGCAGTCGATCAGATAGCGGAAGAAGCCCTCGACGTTGGTGGTGTGCGCAGGGCCACCGACGACGAGCACCGGGTTGGCTTCGGACGACACGCGGTAGCTGGTGGTGTGGCAGACCGCGCAGTTGTTGGCCACGCGCGGGAAGCCGATGGTTTTCTTGGTGAAGCCCACCGGCAACTCCTGGCCTTGCTCCCACGGCACGCCCAGGGCAGCGTAGCCGCCGGGAATGACCTTGCCGTCCTGGGTCAGCTTTTCGGGAAAGATTCGCGGCAGGACGTAGAAAATCCAGTAGGGCACGCCGGCGTCGTGCTCGGCGCCGATTGAGCCGTACTTGAAGCGCATTTCCGGCGTGGCGGTCACCCAGTCGGGCTGCGGATATTCACGGAAACCGCGCTGGTAGCCGATGATCGCGCCGACGATGCCGACCACGATGACGACGATGGCGATGACACTGAACCAGGTCTTGCGGGAAGCGTAGCTCATGATCCGGTCCTCAGAAGGTCTTCAGGAATTCGAGCAGGGCAGTCTTTTCAGCGGCGCTGAGTTCGGTGCCGTAGGGCTTGCCTTCGTGCCCGACGTTGGCATTGCCGGGTAATGCGGTGTCGAAGCGGAAGAAGTGGCGACCACCGGCTTCGGCCTGATCAGAAACGAAGCCGACCTGGACCGGGTCGTAGACGTCGTTGCCGCGATAGAAGGTGGCGGGCCGGCTCGCCGCCGGCTCGAGCAGGGCACGCAGGCTGGGCACCGAGCCGTTGTGCAGGTAGGGCGCCCGCAGCCAGAGGCCGTCGAGCGGCAGGTTGGCGTAACCGTGGGTCTTCTGGAAATGCGTGAAGCGCCAGGGGTAGCCGGCGTACAGCGTGGCCTGGTTCACCGCCAGGGTATGGGTGTAGGAATCGAGCCGACGGCGGTCGGTGCCGATTTCCGCCAGCGGCGTGACCTGGCCGACGTACTCACCGCTGAAATCGCTGCCGGATGCGCCGTGGCAGGCAGCACAGTATTCCTGGTAGATCGGGGCACCGCTTGCCGCCAGTTTCTCGTCGATCGGGAAGAACTGGCCGAAGGCCGGCGGCGTGACATCCATGATCCACGCCTCGACGCGAGCGATACGCGCGAGGTCGATCGTTGGCGGCGTCGTGCCGGTGCCGAAGGCGGCGCTCTTGTTGCGCTCTTCGACGGTGGTGTTGTTGCCATCCCAGTGCAGCTGCATCTCGCGCGGCTCCTTGCGCTGACGCTGGCGCCAGAGCGAGGGAAAATCGGCCGGGGCATCGAATTCTCTGGGATCGAGGTGCGCCATCGGGAAGTTGAAGATGACCTTTGCCGAATTGAAGGTGTCGACCCGCCCAGGACCCCACTCGTGCTGATCGAAGACCCACTGGAAGCGCCCGGCCAGCGCGAGTACGCGGTCGCGCATGATGGCGATTGCCAACGGGTAGACCAGATAGCGGTCGAGCAGATCAAGTTCGCCGCCCTGGCGCTCGATTTCGGGCAGGATGTATTCCTTGGCGAATTTTGGATCGGCGGCGCAGCGGAAGAAGAACTCCTCGAAGCCCTTCATGTTGAAAGTGGCAGCCGGCATGCCGAGGACGATCGTCGGCGGCTGCCCGGCAGCGGTGCGCACCGTACTGGTGTGGCAGACGGCGCAGTTGACGAAGACGCGGTCGATGCCCTGGTAGCGCCGCTGTGAGGTGCCGATCGGCAGATCGCGGTCGCTGCCGTCGGCATTCCTTTCGTAGACCATGCCCAGCGACTGGTAGCCCTTGCCGGGCAGGTACTGTGGGCAGACTGCCGGCAGGACGCGCCAGATCCAGTACGGGAATCCCATTTCGTGTTCGCCGCCGGTCGAGCCGTACTTGAAGTGCTCGACCGGACTGTCGTAGTCGACCGGCACGTCGCCGCCAAAACGTATCGCCAGCCACCCCACAAGGATGACCGGGATGGCCACGATGACCAGCAGCAGGATCAGGAAACGCCGCTTCCAGCGGCTTTCCATCGGGGTTTGCACGTCGTTCATGGGATTTCCCTCCTCCTTGGCTGATTTATTGCGGCGGCAAACAGGGTCGCAAGGCTTCATAACCCGCGCTCAGCATCGATCTGAGCTGCGGTGACTGGCCAGTTTCGGCGCGCAACCAGCCCTCCACCTGCGCCAGCAGCGCCGCCCGCAGCGGGCTGCTGCGCCAGGCTTGCGAACTGCTGGCGAAAGCCGGCAACACACTTTCCGGCGGCATCGGCGTCTTTTCGCGCTGTTCGGGGAGCAGGTCGGCCATCGCCAGACGCACGTAGAGCCGCGGCGCGCAGTGGCGCAGTCGGGTGACCACTTCGGCCGGGCTGCCCTGGAGAAAATTCGGCGGGAAAGTCTCGGCCGTCTGATGACAGGCGGCGCAGTAAGGCTGGAAGCTGCGCTGCGCCGTGTCGTTGGCAGCCGTCGGCGGCATTGCGGCGGCGGCTGGCTCAGCGGGGGCGACGGCGGGTACTTCGAGCTGCGGTGGCGGCAGAGCGCGCGCAGCCTGGCAGCAGCCTGTGCCGCCGCGCGCGCCGGCCATGCCCAGCTCGCCGAACAGCGCCGCGAAGAGCGGCTCGCGCGGGAAGGGGGCCGGTGCGAAAAGCGCCGCCACCTGCGGTCCGCTGACCAGGCGGTCGACGGCCTGCTGGACGATGGCAAAATCCTGGCGGACTTCGATCATGACCTCGCCGTGATCGTTGCCGGCAGGGCGCCGGACCTCAATGACGGCGATGGCGTTGCCAGCAGCGGTGCGCGCTGCACGGCCGTCCACGATCGGCTGCAGTTTCGTCACGGCGGGCGTCGCCCGGCCGGCGGGACGCAGTCTGACGGCGTTCAACGCCGTACCGTCGGCCAGCGTCAGCCGCGTCAAATCGCCATCAACGAGTCGCCCGGCCTGCCAGGCGAGCGTTCCTTCGAGCAGCGTGCCGCCGGGCGCGACGCAGCGCAGCGAGGCACGCGACGCTGCCTTGCTCGCCGCGAAGCGACAGGGTGCCGTGACGCGCACGACCGGCACCGTCGCCGGCCGCGCCAGAGCCGCGTCGAGCCGGGCCCGGTCGGTGGCGGCGACAAACTCGCTGAGTCCGGCTACCAGCTTGCGCAGCGCGTCGGGCGCATCGGCCCGCCAGACTTCGCGTGATGGTCGCGGCAGCAACGGGTCGAAAGGCGCCGCGACATGCGAAAAGGCCACTCGGGCGGCGCTGTCAGCCGGCCAGTGGCGCATGCCCTGCAGGGGATTGCGGTTGGCGATGTCGGGATTGCCGATCGCCAGCCCGCCGGGCCAGCGACGGCGAGCTTCGGCGCGCAGCGGCGCGGCCACCGCCTGCTCGAAGTCCGCATCGGCTGTCCAGCTCTGGCCACCGGCGAGCGCGTGGCGCAGGGTGGCGGCGAACAGGCCGGCGCGGCAGCGATGGCCGGTGACGTCGTTGCCACCGCAGCCTTCTTGCCAGAGCAGCTGGGTCAGCGCGAAGCCGTTTGCCCGCTCGCTGGCGTTGTCGATGGCGTAAGGGACGTCGACCCCACGCTCGACAGGGATGCCGTAAAACCGGCGGCCGCTGGCGAGCAACAAGGCAGCAACCTGCGGATTGGCGTTGCTTTCGTCCCACAGCGCGCGCGAGAAGATCGGCGCGCCGTTCTGGTGGCAGGCGAAGCACAGCGTGCGGGGGGCGTAAACCACCTTCGGCTTGCCGCCCGCCCGATAGTCCTTGACCAGCTGGAACTCGAAGCGACCGGCGGCCTCGTTGTAACTGATGACTTCGAGCACCGCCGACTTCTCCTGATAGCCGAGGTAGAGGCGGTCCTTGAGCAGCGGCGCGCCGAACGCCGCCGGCGATGCATCGACGGCGACGACCACCCGCGGGTACGCGAAGTAGTCGGGCGCGGCAGCGGTCCGCTGCAGGGAGCGACCGAGCGGAATCAGCACGCGCTTGGCCGGTGGCAGCGGGCTGGCCGGCTCGCGCTGCAGTTGTGCGTCGAGCCTGGCGAGCAGGGCCTCGAAGGGGAACGGCAGTTCGATTTCCGCCTGCTCGCCGCGCTGCACGGCGAACAGCCGGTCGAACAGCGAGCGCCCGACGCCGGGCAGGTTCTCACCGGGTAGCGCCGGGTCAACCACCCAGGTCGGCGCCGGGGCCCCAGCCGCCTGGGCGTGGCTTGCCTGGCCGCAGGTGAAACCCAGCAGCAGCGCCGGCAGGAGCAGCAGAGCCTGGGGCCGGCTCATCGGGGACTTTCACTGCCAGCCGGCCAGCACGCACCGATCAGGAAGCCGCGGCCGCGAGCGTCCGCGTTTGTGTCCCTGGCCAGCATTCTTCCTGCACCTTGCCGGTCTTGACGAAGTCCTCCCTCGCCTTGTCGTCGGTAGCCCGGTCGTGGAGGGTGAAATTGAGGGCAAAACCGCGGTCCAGATAGGCACGGCCAAGGTAGAAGCCCGGCCGGATCATGCGGATTTCGTCGCGCACGCGCAGGCCTCGACGACCGGCGAGGTAATCCGGCTTTTCCTGGTAGCCGGCGATTTCATCGCTGAAGAAGTAATCGATGATGATCGATTCCCGTCGGGCATCGAGCAGACTCTGGCCGCAGTACAGCTTGGCAGGGAACAGCAGCCAGGTCTCCTTGCCGCCATAGTTCATCTTTTTTGGGTCGCCTTCGACCAAACCTGCCTTCTTCAGCAGCGATAGATCCTCGATGCGATTGCGCAACACCCGCTCGTCACGGAAGAAGACCTTGCCCCGCCAAAGCGTTTCGCCGACTTCCTCGATCACCAGCCCCTTGAGGTGCAGCGCAGTACCGGCGAAACCGCCGACGATTTCGGACAGCCGGAATTTGCCGCTCTCGCCGCGCGGCAACAGGATGCGGCCATCGAAGGCGCCGTCGGGGATCGGCCCGGCAGTCAGGCGGGCGTAGAGCTGGTCGAGCTGCTCCTGGTCGAGCTTCGCCAGGTAATCTGGGGTGATTTTCGCCAGTTCGGCCGTTGCAATCGGATATTTGTAATCCACCTGGGCCAGGTCCATCTTCGACTGGTGGCTCTTGTCGTAGGGGGCGAAGCCGATTTTCGGTGGCTCCGGCTCGCTGCACGCGGCCAGGGTGAGGGCGATGGCGGCAGGGACGAGGGCACCGGTACGCAGTAGAGAAATCTTCGGCAGTCTCATGTCTATTCTCCGGGTGGCCTTAGAGCGTGGCCAGGAAGGCAGTCAGCGCCTTCTTGTCCGCTTCGGAAAGATCCTCGCCAAAACGATGGCCCTCGTTCTCGATCTCCTGTGTGCAGGTCTGGTAGTTGGCGCTGATGAAGTCGCGCCGCTCGCGCAGGATGTCGACGAAACGCGATGGCTGCTTGAGGATCTCGTCGGCCATCGCCTGCAGTACCGGCACCTGATCCTTCTTGCCGGCCGCTTCGAGTTTCGCCGGATCGCGCCTGGCGAGAAACAGGTCGCCGACCAGTTGCTTGTGCGTCAACCCGTTGAGGAAACCGGCGCTGGTACCCGCCGGGACCTTCACCTGGCCGAAGCCGAACAGTGGCTTTTCGGTCGTGCCGTCGAGCGGCCGCACGCCGACGTCGATCAGCAGGTCGGCGTTGGTCAGTGTGCGCTTGAAGCCCCTTTCCCTGGGGTGCAGCAGCTCGAACATCGAACGTTTGTAGAGCTCGAAGCGTCCCTCGACGCTGGGGTCGTAGCGCAGGCAGTCGGGCTGTTGATCGAGCGGCTTGCCGCTGGCGTCGACATAGCGGGCGCGGTGGAAGTCGTTGGCCTTGTTGGCAGGCTTACCGCAGACCTCGGGACCGATGGCATTGTTGTGCATGAACGGCGCCGTCGCCCAGACATTGACCAGCGAAATGTTGCGGTAATAGCCGCGACCGCCGTCCTTGAGTTCGTTACGCTCGGGAATGTCGGCGACCAGTGGCTGCTTGCGCAGCGTGTCGGAAGCGTACTCCATGTACAGGTGGCCAGCCTTGTGGTTCGAGTGCAGCGCCCGGCAGCGGAATGTGCCGACCTCGGTAACCGGCGTTGGCTGATCGTTGCCGAGGAAATCGACCCGCACCTGGCGCGGGTGCTGCGGGTTGGCAGCCGCGAAGTCACGGTTCCTGAACGGCCCGCCGTCGCTCTCCGGGATGCTGGAATGGCAGCGCGCGCAGTTCTCCGCGAACACCGTTTGCCCGCGCGTGACAGCGCCTTTGCCGAACTCCTGTTCCAGCTCGACGACGAAATCGGCGCGGCTGTAGCTCGCAGCCGGACTCGCCGCCTGACGGGCCCTGGCCCGGGCGGCAGCCAGGTCGGTCTGGTCCGACTCGGCGGAAGCGAAGAAATCAAGCAGATTCTGCAGACGATCCTCGATCGCCCGGAAGTTCGGGCAATCGCGCCGGCACTGCCCGATGTTGAACGGCGTCTGGCCAAAGCCGCGCTGCTCCGGGTCGACCTGGCGCATGTCGGAGAAGTGATTGACCCAGCACTGCTCGGCGCACGAGCCGATGTTGAAATAGACTCGCTGAATCGCTTCGTGCGCACCGATCGAATCCTCGCCACCCTTGAGGATGCGGTGCACGCCGGGCAGCACGACTTTCTGGCCGCCGAGGTTGACGACCGTCGTGTCGTCCTCACGCGTGCTCTTCTGCCAGCACTTGCCGTTGCGGCCCGGTTCGCACCAGCACTTGTCCTCGTCCTTCTCGGCGCCACAGGAGTTGGCCTTGCGCCACTTGGTGACCATTTCGCCCTTGAATACAGGCCGCTGGGCCACATTGATCAGGGCGTTGATCGTACCCGGGTTGTTGATCTGGTCGTGCGAGATTGCCGAGGTGTCGGTGACACCCGGCCGGGCGTGGGCAAACATCTGGTATTCCAGGCTGCTGATCGGCATCCCCGACCCCAGCAACTCGGACATGCGGGTGTACTGGTTGCCGATCAGGCCCTTGATGTTCTCCCACTTCGGATGTGCCGGGTCAGCCGGCGGGTTGAGCGGGTCAAAGGCAATATGGCACGAGCCACAGGAGGTGCCGATCAGGAAGGGCGGCTCGACCGAAGCGTCGGCCAGCTTGCTCACCCGCTGATCCGATTCGATGCCGCTGGTCGCGGCGAGCGTCCGGCTGTAGCCGGACCACGTCGCCGTGCCGCCGTTGAGCTGCGTCCACTTGGCGGCGTCAAAGCGCGGATTGGGAAACTTGCGGATGCCCAGCGCACCGGTCGAAGTGCCAAATTTCAGGTCGCAGGCGGAGTGTCGCTGGTCGGCCTTGCCACCCTGGCTATGCGGATCGTCGGCGTCCAGCGCCGCATCCTTCAGGCTGCAAGCGGGATCGACGTAGCCCGGTTTGCCGACATACTTGAGCAGCACGTCGTCACCGGGGCACCAGTCGAAGCCGTAGGTCTCGTCGACCGAGCGGGCCGGGCAGTCGGGCTCGCCGGGCTTGCAGCAGGCCGGATCGTTGATGATTCCCCAGGCCCAGAAGCGATCATCGCGCTGGTCGGCGCGCAGCACGCGGAACCAGTCGACCAGCACACCGATGCGCTGCTGGAAGGTATAGGTATGAAAGCGGTCGTTGCCGGCAGTGGCCTTGAACCAGATCAGCCGACCGACGCACTCGGACTCGTTCAGTCCCTCGCGGGCGCAGGCCTCGTGGTAGGGGGCGTCCTGATCGACGCTGGACACTTCGGGAAGCGCCTGCACGGGCGGGGCGACGGCAACAGCCGGGGCGCTCTGGGCATAGGCGTCACCTGCCGTTCGCTCGTGAAAGACGCCAACACCGGCGCCGACCATGACCAATACCGCCACCGCGGCAAGCAGAGCACGTTTCATGTCTTCTCTCCTGATGTCCAGACACATCCAGGGTCCGCGGTCTTGTCAGTTCTTGTTTGCCCGCACGACGCTTCCCGGTGGCCACGTGAGCCTACTGGCAATGAGAACAGGCTTGAACCGGGGCGGTTCCATAGAGTTGCTGAATGCGGGACTCGCAGATCATTCACCGGGCAAATGTGGCACTGGCGGCTGCCGGCGGGGCGGAGGTCGCCTGCTTCTTGGCATCGATCGCGAACGCACTCGGCGGGCGACAGACGAACACGACGATCGCCGGGGCAGGCTTCCGCCTGCGGCATGCTAGAATCGCGCCCCGACCCAGCCCCGACCCCCGGCGATGTCCGCGATATCCGTGCTGAACCCCCCGCAACGTGAAGCAATCCGCTACCTCGACGGACCCCTGCTGGTCCTCGCCGGTGCCGGCTCGGGCAAGACGCGCGTGATCACCGAGAAGATCGTCTACCTGATCGAGTCCTGCGGCTTCAGCCCGGGCAATATCGCAGCGATCACCTTCACCAACAAGGCAGCGCGCGAAATGCAGGCGAGGGTGAGCAGGCTACTTGCCGGCAAACCTTCGCAAGGCCTGACGATCTCGACCTTTCACGCTCTCGGGGTGCGTATCCTGCGCGAGGAGGCCGGCAGCATCGGCTACAAACCCGGCTTTTCGATCCTGGACTCGACCGACTGCTTCGGTATCGTTTCGGAGCTGGCCGGCAGTGTCGACAAGGCCACCATACGCAAGCTGCAGTGGCTGATCTCGAACTGGAAGAGCGCCCTCGTCTCGCCGGACGAGGCGCGGAAAAATGCCCAGACCGATAGCGAGGCTCTCGCTGCCAACGCGTTCGACAGTTATGCGGCGACTCTAAGGGCGTACCAGGCGGTCGACTTTGACGATCTGATCGCGATCCCCGTGGCGCTCTTCGAGAAGCAGCCGGCAATCCGCGACAAATGGCAGAACCGCCTGCGCTATCTGCTGATCGACGAATACCAGGATACCAATGTCAGCCAGTACCAGTTGCTCAGGCTGCTGGCGGGACCGCGCGCCGCATTCACCGCCGTCGGCGATGACGATCAGGCGATCTATGGCTGGCGCGGCGCCGATATCGCCAATCTGCGCGGGCTGCCGCGCGACTACCCGAACCTCAAGGTGATCAAGCTCGAACAGAACTACCGCTCGACGATCCGCATCCTCAAGGCGGCCAACGCCCTGATCTCGCACAACGAAAAGCTGTTCGACAAGAAGCTCTGGTCAGAACTTGGCCACGGTGATCCAATCACCGTCCATACCTGCCCGGACAAGGAGAAGGAGGCCGAGGCGGTGGTCATGAAGCTGCAGGCCCACCGCTTCGAGCATCAGGGAAGATTCCGGGATTATGCGATCCTCTATCGCGGCAATTTCCAGGCGCGCGCGATCGAGCAGTTTCTGCGCAACCAGCGCATCCCCTATCTCTTGTCCGGCGGGCAGTCCTTCTTCGAAAAGGCTGAGATCAAGGACATCACTTCGTACCTCCGCCTGCTGGCAAACAACGACGATGACCCGGCTTTCATCCGTGCTGTCAGTACGCCCCGGCGAGGCGTCGGTACCGGCACGTTGCAGGCGCTGGGCAGCTATGCCGGCGAACGCCGGATTTCGCTCTTCGCTGCCGCCTTCGAGCAGGGCTTCGCAGCGCGCGTCCAGACACGCCAACTCACCCCCGTGCTCGAGTTCTGCGAGTTCGTCAAACGCCTGCAAGCGCGCGCCGGCAGAGAACCGGCAGCACAGGTGATAGCCGATCTGCTCACCGCCATCGCTTACGAGCCTTGGTTGTACGCTCAGGACGAAGCGCGGACCGCTCGGGTCAAGTGGAGCAATGTTCAGGAGTTCTGCGACTGGTTGAGCCGCAAGGGAGAGGAGGAGCAGAAGACCTTGATCGACCTCACCCAGACCATTGCCCTGATCAACATGCTCGACCGGGAGGATAGCGAGGTCGACGCCGTGCAACTGTCGACGCTGCACGCCGCCAAGGGACTGGAGTTCAAACACGTTTTCCTGATCGGCGTCGAGGAAGGCGTTCTGCCACACCGGGAAGCGCAGACTGACGGCCGCATCGAAGAGGAGCGTCGCCTGATGTACGTCGGCATCACCCGTGCGCAGCGCTCGCTGCACCTGAGCTACGCGGAGAAGCGTCAGCAGGGTCGCGAAGTGATCCCCTGCCAAGCGTCGCGCTTCATTGCCGAGATGGGTAGCGAGGACCTGCGCTTCTCGGGTGGCAAGGCAGAGAGCCCGCCGGACAAGGCGCTCAATGCCGATCGCTTTTCTGCGCTCAAGGCGATGCTGGGCAAGGTGAAGTAAGGCCCGGGCAGCGTTCGGGTCACGCCCGGTTACTGCACATTACACAACTGTTGACATCCCACCGGTCAGTCGCCGCGTTGATGGTAGCAAGGCTGCAAGGAAACGACAGAATCCAACAAAACGGCCGAGCGAAACAAACCACCCATCAATGAAAGGAAATCACCATGTTCAAGAAGATTATCGCCATCGCCATCGCTGCTACCTTTGGTTCCGCCGCTTTCGCGCAGGCACCGGCTACCAGCCCGGCCAAGCCAATGGAAGCCAGCAAGCCCGCCGCCACGGTGCCGGCCGCGGTAACCCCGACGACGGCAGCCGCACCAGCCGCCGTCACGCCAGCCAAGCCGGAAGTCAAGGCGGAAACAACCAAGGTGGAGGCGAAGCCGAAAGCCGTGAAGGTTTCCAGCAAGCCTGAGAGCAAGGGCAGCGAGGCCAAGAAGACCGAAGCCACCGCTAGCAGCACGCCCGGTGCCGGCAGCACCCCTGCCGCAGCCCCGGCTCCGACCAAGTAAGCTGTGCCAGACGCGAAGCCTTCGGGACAACCTCCCGAGGGGCAGCAAAAAGCGGCCTTGTGGCCGCTTTTTGCTGCCGGTCAAACCCGACCTACTTGGCCAGACCGACCAGGTGCTCCACCGCGGCCTTGATCTCGGTATCGGTCAGGTCGGCACCGCCGCCCTTGGGCGGCATCGCCCCCTTGCCATTGGTGACGCTGCTGACCAGCGCCGCAGTGCCGGTGGCTATACGTGGCGCCCACGCCGCCTTGTCACCCGCTTTCGGCGCGCCGGCGGCGCCAGTCGCGTGGCAGGCCATGCACACCGAGTTATAGACTGTCGCGCCGTCACGCGGCTTGCCATCCGACTTCGCCGCTGGCGCCTTGGCCAGTTCCAGCCTGGCGACCGGCTGAATGCGAGCTTCCGCCTCATCGGTACTGCCGGTCTTGACGCTGCCTTTGCCGAGCATCGAAAGCGGCCAGATGACAACGATCAGGACGATTGCGACGACGATGGTGATCATCAGGGTCATCCGCGAAGAGTTTTGCTGTTGAGCCATACCAAATCCTTGATGGTGAACGGGTTAAGTAACGGATTGTACCGCCGTTTCGCAGCGCTCAAAAGCACCGGAGTGGACTACCCCGAGCAAACCGGTTAAGCTTCGCACCCTGCACGCGCCCGTAGCTCAGTTGGATAGAGTACTGCCCTCCGAAGGCAGGGGTCGGACGTTCGAATCGTCTCGGGCGTGCCAAGTCCCCGCCTCACTGCCGACAGTCCGGGTGATGGCCGATAGGGAGACGCGCTGATGTCCAGCGGCGTCGAAATTGGCCGGATCCAGCCAGCATGCAAAAGCCACAGCCAGGGCCGACCATTCCTTGTCGATCACTGAATACCACGCTGTATCGCGATTGCGCCCCTTCACTACCGTCGCCTGACGAAAGATGCCCTCGAACGACAGACCAAGGCGTTGAGCTGCGGCGCGTGAAGGTGCATTGAGCGCATCGCATTTCCACTCACAGCGTCGATAGCCCAGTTCGAAAGCATGTTTCATCAGCAGAACCATGGCCTCCGTGGCGGCTGGTGTGCGCTGCAGGGGTGGTGAGAAATTGAGGTGACCGACCTCGATTGAGCCGCTTTCGGGAGCAATCCGCAAGTAGCTTGCGACGCCGAGCGCCAGGCTCGATGCTTGCTCGATGACGGCATAGAAGTGCGGGTCGCGACCACTGCAGGTTGTCTCAATCCATGATCGGTAAGCGTCGAGACTCTCGAAGGGACCATACGGCAGGTAGGTCCAGTTTCTCCCCTCAACGTCGAGGGCATTTGCCGCATGCAGACTGGCCGCATGCCGCCCTGCATGTAGTCGTTCGAGGCGGACAAGACGCCCCTCCAGCACCACGCCCGACGGGGCTAGCGGGAGTTGCCAGTCAGCAAGCAATTCGCCGACCGGCTGGCCAAACTGGTTCGGGAAAGAGAGACCGCTCACTATCCGCGCGCCGGCTCGGGCAGCGGCGCTTCCCTGATAGGCAGATTCAACAGCGCTGCCGCTGTTGCCAGGACGATATCGGCGTACCACATCCAGGCGTAGTCACCGAACTGCGTCAGTGCAAGGCCGCCAAGATAAGCCCCCAGGAAGCCCCCGATCTGGTGTGAGAGCAGGGACACGCCAAACAGCGTGCCAAGATAGCGAACGCCAAAAAGCTTGCCGACAATGGCGGCAGTCGGCGGTACGGTGGCCAGCCAGGTGAACCCCAGCCCGGCGGCAAAGATGTAGAACGTGAGATCGGTCTTCGGCGCCAGCAGGTAGATGGCGACCATCACGGCGCGCGAGGCGTACATCCAGAACAATACATACTTGCTGCGATAGCGGGCGACACAGGAACCAGCATAAAGGCTGCCGGCGATGTTCGACAGGCCGATGATTGCCAGCGCCCAACTCGCGACCGAGGTCGGCAGGCCGCAGAGATCCACCTCGCCCGGCAGATGGGTGACCAGAAAGGCAATGTGGAAGCCGCAGGTGAAGAAGCCCAGATTCAGGAACTGATAGCTGCGATCAGCCATCGCTTCCTGCACACTCTGCCAGATCCCTGCGTCGCGGCTGGTGGGTTTTGGCGAGTATTCGACCGGTTGCGACAAGACCCGCACCAGCGGCAAGGCTGCCAGCGTCATCACCGCCAGTGACCACATGGCGCCCATCCAGCCGAAAAGCTGAATCAGTGTCTGCAGGATCGGCGCGAAAACGAACTGCCCGAACGAACCACCGGCATTGATGACACCGGAAGCGGCAGCGCGCGCTTCGAGCGGCAGGCGCTGGCTCGAAGCGCCGATCAGCACCGAAAAGCTGCCAGCGCCGGAACCGATCGCCGAGAGCAGGCCAAGCGAAAGGATCAGGCCCCAGGTACTGCTCATGAACGGTGTCAGCGCACTCCCCAGAGCCAGCAGCAACAGCCCGGCGAACAGCACGCGAGCTGGCCCGTAGCGATCAGCGGCGGCGCCGGCAAAAGGCTGTACGGCACCCCAGGTGAATTGCCCGATGGCCATCGCCAGGCTGATCGACGCGACGCCCAGCCCGGTGCTCGTGTTCAGCGGTGACAGGAAGAGGCCAAGCGATTGCCGGGCACCCATGGTCACCATCAGGATGCCCGCGGCTGAAAGCGTGATCGCCCAGACGGCAGGCTGATTGAGGGTGCGGAACATGATTCTGGCCTCGGCTGCCCGAGCAGCCTGCGTGAAAGTTCGGATTGTAGTCCGAGTTCATGCGCCAAGTAGCGTCGTAGTGACCTGATCCGCTGCTGTTTCAGGCAACGAACCTGCGGCGGCGAAGCTCAGCAATGGAAAAGCCGGCATTCGTGACGCCAAAAGGACTTGTGGCGCAGGCCGCACCCGGCAGCAGTGCAATCCGTCTGGATACCTGGCTACAGGTTGCAGAACAGCATGTCAAACTCGACGTCGTTGTCGCAATGACGCGGCCGATGATCGCTGTCGGGACGGGTGAAGCGGATGTTCAGCGCGTACTTGTTGGCGCTGATTTCCGGGATGTAGGGATCGTGCAGCTTGAGCGAAATGCGGACCATCTGCGAACTGCTGCCACCGAGCATCAACTGGAAGGCACCGCCGGTGGCGACGTGATGCTCGGCTCGGCCACTGCCACGCAACAGGCGCAACACGATGCGCAGCGCATCACGCAGCGGCAGCAGGGGTTGCAGCCAGCCAAGCAAGGCATCGCGCCGGACATCGGGAGCCTGATGCCGCCAATAGTGGTAGGAAGGAAGATCAAATTCACAAACGCCACCGGGAATGCTGGCGCGGCTCTTGATGCTCATCAGCCAGTCGTTGTCGCGAAGGTGCTGGCCGATCTTGCCGGCCATGCCAAGTAGCGCCGCAGAAGCGTGCTCGATCTCGTAGAGGGCGCCGGAAAGCGCCTCTTCCGAAATCGCCGGATTGTTCCGGAAAACCAGCAGGCTCTGGCGCTGCCGCTCGAGTTCCTGAATCAGATCCATCTTCAGGTCGGCACGCCCGGCGACATCAAGGATCTCGAACAGGGTCATAAGAACCACATGGTGCTCCTGCGACCCATCCCGCTGCATGAAGCAGCTCGCCTTGTGGAACAAGTCCTCCAGACGCAACAGCGTGCGGATGCGTTCATTGAAGGGATATTCGTATGTGATCACACGGCCGCCAGGGTCGGAAACGGGGATTTTCCATGATTCTGAATCATTTGCAGCAAAACCTCAACGGCCAGCATGAGGTTTGGCCCTGGCCAGATCAAGATAGCGCAGGTGCAAACCTTCGACCTGCGGCAGCAAGGCTTCCAGCCCGCCCTCGTTGAGCACCACATCGTCCGCCACCGCCCGCCGCTCGGCCCGCGAAGCTTGCGTTGCCATGATCGCCTTGACGGCGTCGGCGGCAAGACCGCTACGCGCCATGACGCGGGAAATCTGCACTGACTCGTCGCAGTCGACGACCAGCACCCGATCCGCACGCTGACGATAACTGCCCGTCTCGACCAGCAAGGGCACCACCAGCAGGACGTAGGGGGCACTCGTGGCAGCCTTGCAGCGAGCCGCGCTCTGCTGTCGGATCAACGGATGGAGAATGGCTTCGAGCCTCGCCTTGGCGGAGCTGTCGGAGAAAACCACGGCGCGCATCGCAGCCCTGTCCAGACCACCGTCCGGACGCAGCACAGCAGCGCCAAAAGCGGCAGAAATCGCGGCCATGGCGGCGCCCTGTGGACCGGTCAGTTCATGGGCGATGGCATCCGTATCCACCAGCGCCGCACCCCGTCGGGCAAAGAGATCGGCAACCGTGGTCTTGCCGCTGCCGATGCCGCCGGTCAGACCCACAATGAAGCTCATGGCGTCGACTCGGCCTTTGCCCGGCAGGTCCCGGGACTGGCCTTAGGCAGCAGCGCGACAACCGCCTGACGCAACGCTTCAGCCTGCCCTTCGGGGCCATGGATTTCGAGCATGGCCAAGGCCGGTCTTCCCGTGCGCTCGCCCATTCGGGCAGACTTGACACCCTTGGCGCGCAGGGCTTCGAGTCCCGCGCTGGCGGCTTCCGCGGTGCGGTACGTGCCAAGCGATATGGCCAGCTGGTTGGGTCCACTGGCCTGGACGACGAAGTAATCCTCGACCCCGAGTTCCTTCAGTTCCGCCGTCTTCTTGCTCACCTCCTCCTTGTTGGCGAGCGGCGGCACGAAGACCCAATAGCCAGTATTCTCCGACACGGAGCGTCGTGTCACCTTGAAGGCAGGGAATTTCTCGCTCAACAGGCGCTCGACCTTGTCTGCATCGGCGCTGGCCAGATCAGTCCATGATTGACAGCTGTCAGCACTCTTCCTGTCGCCGGCTTTTTCCGCGTCCTGTCTGGTGTTGCCTGCACCTGGCGGCTCGCCGCGCGAAACGACCAGCACCTGGTCGGCCAGCAGTTGCTGCTCGGCTCGGCGCGCGTCCGGATTGGCTGGTGTGCCCAAGTAGCCCCGGGTCCAGACAAAGAAAAGCAGGTTGGCCAGGACGAGAAGGAAAACGGCAATCCGCATCGAGGCAATCATCCGACCTTGGGCAGATGTTCCAGAGAGGCCCGAATGGCTTCGGCCGGATACTCGAAATCCTCCAGTTCACCAGCAAAATAGCGGTCGTAGGCAGCCATGTCGAAGTGCCCGTGCCCCGTGAGATTGAAGAAGATCGTCCGCGCTTCGCCACTCTGCTTGCAGCGTAGCGCTTCGTCGATTGCCGCCCGAATTGCGTGATTGGACTCCGGCGCAGCAATGATGCCTTCGGCGCGAGCAAACATGACACCGGCTTCAAAGGTCGCCAACTGCGCAACGGCAACGGCCTCGACCAGGCCTTCATGGTAGAGCTGTGAAACCAGCGGGGAATCCCCGTGATAGCGCAGCCCCCCGGCGTGAATACCCGGTGGCATGAAATCATGACCAAGCGTGTACATCTTCATCAGCGGCGTAAAGCCCGAGGCGTCGCCGAAGTCGTAGGCGTAGCAACCCTTGGTCAGCGTCGGGCAGGAAGTCGGCTCGACGGCAACCAGTCGCGTCGGCTTGCCGTTTCGGCCACCGGCTGCATTGTCGGCAAGGAAGGGAAATGCCACCCCGGCAAACGACGAGCCACCACCGCAGGGCGCAAAAATGACATCCGGCCAATCGCCGGCCTTCTCGAACTGCTTTTTCGCTTCCTGGCCAATGATCGTCTGATGCAGCGCCACGTGATTGAGCACCGAGCCCAGGGCATAACTGGTGTCGGCCCGCGAAGCGGCCTCCTCGACGGCTTCGGAGATGGCGATACCGAGCGAACCCTGACTCTCGGGATCCTTGCTCAGCAGGTCACGGCCAGTCTGAGTCATGGTCGACGGGCTGGCGAACACTTCGGCGCCCCAGGTCTGCATCATCGAGCGACGGAAGGGTTTCTGCTGGTAGCTGATCTTGACCATATAGACCCGCACCTCGAGGCCAAACATCTGGCCAGCGAAGGCCATTGAACAACCCCACTGCCCGGCCCCGGTCTCGGTCGTGATGCGCTTGATACCCGCCCGCTGGTTGTAGAAAGCCTGCGGCACGGCGGTATTGGGCTTGTGCGAACCGGCGGGAGAAACGCCTTCGTACTTGTAGTAGATCCTGGCCGGGGTGCCGAGCACTTCTTCCAGCCGCCGGGCACGAATCAGCGGTGTCGGACGCCAGAGCCGATAGACCTCGCGCACCCGCTCGGGGATCGGAATCCAGCGCTCGGCCGACATCTCCTGCTCGAGGATCGCCATCGGAAAGATCATCCCCATCTGCTCCGGCGACACCGGTTTGCCGTCCGGGCCCAGCGGCGGCAGTGGCGGATTGGGCATGTCGGCGACCACGTTGTACCAATGGGTCGGGATCTCGGACTGTTCGAGCGTGATGCGAAGCGATTCCACACAGCCTCCCTGCACTTATTTTCGATATGAGGCGCGAAGTATACCCCGTGACCCGGTCGCTAATCACTTCCAACGGAGGGGAGTAAGACCCCGGCAATGTCCGGAACACCTCGTTCCAGTTCGCGTCGGACCAATCGCCCGGGAACAAAGGCGCCGATCAATCGCTGGCAGGCTTTGCGTGCTGCCGTGCTGTTGTCCTGGCTGAAATTGCAGACATAGAGGTCAAGCGTCACCGCCTTCATTTCGGGCCAGGTATGCACGGCGAGATGTGACTCGGCGAGAATCACGGCGCCAGTCGCACCAGCCGGCGCCAGCTCGCTGCCGAACTGGTGAAAGACCAGGCCGACCGGCGTCAAGCCGGGTTCGGCACAAATCGCCAGGCAGAGCTCCCGCAGGGCGCCGACGTCGGCCAGCAGCCGCGGGTCGCAACTGCACTCGTAGAGCTCAGCAGTCAGATGCAATCCATGCACGGCAGATCCCCAGCTTTCGACAAACCGGAAGATCCGCGGCCGGATCCCGATCTCTCCCACAGGTACGAGCGGCGACCAGCGACCATCCACGGCCCCCTGCAGCCAAGCGCGGCAACCGGTGCGGATCGGCCTGCCCTGCTGGTGCCATCGACTGGATGCGGCGCCAGTGATCGATTGCGCCCGACACCACGGCTTCGCTCAGCCCTTCGGAACAAAGTTGGTGCTCGTCCCCGTCACCACTCCGCCATCATTGAAATGTACGTTGAAGTACCACTCCATGCCCGGCTCGACCTTCGTCTTCCAGTCCCAGACCGTCTCCTGCTTCAACGGGAAGCGGCTCTGGTGAGCCGGCTGGCCGAGCAGGTAGCGCACCTGGTCCCTGGTCATGCCGGGCCTGACCCTGTTGAAGTTTTCTTCAGTCAGGACCTGCCGTACCTCGCGCAGAACATGGTCGGGGCCAATGACGAGCATATAGTTCACCATTCCCTCCGGCGTACGGGGATACTCCCAGATGCGCGTACCGTCGGCATCCCGCCACTCGAGACTTGGATTGCCCATGATCTGTCGCACGTCGTCGGTGGTGCTGCTGCCCGGCCTGAGCTTGCTCAGCCGGTCGACATCGCAGGCGGAAAAACCAACCGCGATCAGAGCGGGTAGAAAGATACCGGCGAGAGGTCTAGCGAACATGTCTTTCTACCCCACTCACTGTCGCTGGAATCGTTGCGACCAAGCCCACAGTATAGACGAAGGTAGAACAAGGAGTCCTTTGAGCCCTACCGTATCTTCCAGCTTTCCCGCACCCTGGCCGGCTGGCCGCCACCCCGCCCGACCGGCCAGCGCAGATGGCGAACACACGGGCGAAGCATGTTGAACCCGGGCCACCACAGGTATCCACCGGCCGCCGTCGCCTGGAGCATATGGGGACTCGGTGCCTTGCTCTACCTGATCGGCTTCTACCAGCGGGTCGCGCCGGCGGTGATGACCGACCGGCTGATGAGCGAGTTTGCCATTGGCGCGACCGAACTGGGCAACCTCTCGGCCTTCTATTTCTACTCCTATGTGGCAATGCAGATCCCGACCGGGATCCTCGCCGATCGCTGGGGGCCTCGCCGGCTGCTGACGGCAGGAGCAGCGGTGGCGGCCATCGGCACGGCCCTGTTTGCCGTCGCGGCCGATCTCTGGTGGGCCAACGCCGGACGTCTGCTGATCGGCGCTTCGGTGGCCGTAGCCTTTGTCTCGATGCTGAAGCTGGCAACGCACTGGTTTGCACCGCGCCAGTTTGCCCTGGCCTCGGGCCTGGCCCTGCTGTTCGGCGTCGTCGGCGGGGTCATCGCCGGCGTACCCCTCGGCATGCTGATCGAGGCCTGGGGCTGGCGTCCGGTGATGGGCGCTTCGGCGGCCCTCACCGCCCTGCTCTCCGTGACCATCTGGCTGCGCGTCCGCGATGATCCGCAAGACGTCGCCTACCTCAGCCATGCCCCGGCAGCAGCCACCGGCAAGACCCACACACCGATCCTGCGTGGGATGGGCGAGGTGCTCTCCTACCGAAATATCTGGATTCTGCTGATCACGCCGATTGGCATTGCCGGCGCGGTCCTCACCTTTGCCGGGCTGTGGGGCGTACCCTATCTGCGGCAGGTGCATGGCCTCGACACCAGGGCGGCGGCGGCGATCACCTCTCTACTGTTGATCGCCTGGGCGGTTGGCGGCCCCGTCCTCGGCGCCCTGTCCGAACGCATGGGCCGCCGCCGGCCACTCTATGTGGCAACCACAGCGGCGGCGCTGGCCGGCTGGGCGGTCATCATTTTCCTGCCAATACCCGTCTGGCTGATGATCGTCACCCTGCTTTTCACCGGGTTCTTCTCGGGAAACCTGATCATCGGCTTTGCCTTCGCCAAGGAATCGGTGCCGGCGCGCCTGATGGGCACCGCCTCGGGAATCTGCAACATGGGACCGCTGCTCGGCGGCATGTTGCTGCAACCCAGCGTCGGTTGGGTTCTTGACCGCAACTGGCTAGGTGCCACGGCCGGAGGCGCCCGCATTTACGATGCCACCGCTTATCAGGCTGGATTCAGCCTGATGGCCGCCTGCCTCGTCGTCTCCCTTTGCCTGATCCCGTTTGCCAGAGAGACTTACGGCAGGCAGACGGGATGAAGCTCCGGCAGGCTTAGCTACTGCTGGGTCACGATAAATAGCAGGAGGGCGCAGCAGCAGGCGACCCCTTCGATCGAGCACCGTCAGTCCCTGGTGAAGCGGCGGTACTGGACGGCTTCAGCGACATGCTGCGCCTCGATAGCGTCGCAGCCAGTGATGTCGGCAACCGTGCGCGCAACCTTGAGCAGACGATGGAAGGCACGCGCCGAAAGGTCAAAGCGGCTGATGGCGTGTTTCAGAAGTGCCGCTGCCGCTGCCTGGGGCTGGCAGTGCTGGTCGATCTCTTTGGTCGTCAGGCGAGAATTGGCCTTTCCCTGTCGCACGGTCTGTCTCTCGCGAGCCAGGGTCACTCGCGCACGGACGCTGGCCGAGGCTTCGCCGTCGGGCGCCTGCTGCAGCACCTCGGCGGGCACCGCCGGCACCTCGATCTGCAGGTCGATGCGGTCGAGCAGCGGGCCGGAAAGCCGGCTGCGATAGCGCAATACTTGGTCTGGCGTGCACCGGCAACGTCCGCGGGCATCGCCGTGATATCCACAGGGACATGGATTCATCGCTGCGACCAGCTGGAATTGCGCTGGGAATTCCGCCTGCCGGGCAGCGCGTGAGATGTGAATGCAGCCCGAGTCAAGTGGCTCGCGCAGCGCTTCCAGCACCCGGCGATCGAACTCGGGAATCTCGTCGAGGAAAAGAACGCCCTGATGCGCCAGCGAGATCTCGCCGGGGCGCGGTACGCTGCCACCGCCGACCAGTGCTGCCGAGGAGGCTGTATGGTGCGGGGCACGATAGGGATGGCGGCGAAAAGCCTCGGGGCTAAACTGCCCGGCCAGCGACAGCACCGCCGCCGATTCAAGCGCGGCAGCGAGCGTCATTGGCGGCAACAGGCCGGGAAGCCGACTGGCAAGCATCGATTTGCCGGTACCCGGAGGACCCGCAAACAGGATCGAATGCGCCCCCGCAGCGGCAATCTCCAGCGCGCGCTTGGCCTGCACCTGGCCACGGACATCGGCGAGGTCGGGGTAGTCGCCGATCTCATCCGTTAATCCGTCCGCCGCCTGGCATTCGGGCAGCCTGCACTGTCCGGTCAGATGCGCGCAAACCTCGAGCAAGGTACCGGCCTCAAGCACCTGCACTTTGCTGGCCAACGCCGCCTCGCGGGCGCTGCTGGCTGGCAGGACAAAACTGCGCCCCTTGCCGCCTGCGGCAAGAACCATCGCCAACGCGCCACGGATCGGCCGCAACTCGCCAGAAAGCGACAGTTCGCCGGCAAATTCATGGCCGGCCAGGGCCGTGCCCGGGATCTGACCCGAGGCGGCGAGAATGCCGAGTGCAATCGGCAGGTCGAAGCGGCCCGATTCCTTCGGCAGATCGGCTGGCGCCAGGTTGACCGTGATGCGCTTGCGGGGAAACTCGAAACCGGAGTTCTGCAGCGCCGCCCGCACCCGATCACGCGCTTCCTTGACTTCGGTGTCGGGCAAGCCGACCAGCGTGACGTTCGGCAAGCCGCCCGCCAGATGCACCTCGACCGCAACCTCGGGAGCAGCGAGCCCGTCGAGGCCCCGGCTATGGACAATTGCGAGAGTCATCGCGAGAGATTGCGCACCAGGGCCGCCGACAGCAATCCGGACGCTGGCTGGCGCTTGAACGCCTGCGCCTGAGGCTCAGGCCGCCGGGTCCGGCGGTTCCGGCGGATTCTCCAGGTGGTCAAGCCGCGCTTCAAGCGCCTTCAGCTTTTCCCTGGTGCGCTGCAGGACCTGCGTCTGGATGTCGAACTCCTCACGACTGACCAGATCGAGCTTGGCAAAGACACTGGCCAGCAGTGCGCGGGCGTTCTTCTCGATGTCGGCTGCTGGACTGGCGGCAATGATGCTGCTCAGACGAGCACCGAGCTCTTCAAACATTTTGGGGTCAAGCATGGTAATCACCGAATGGCGCAGAGGGTTGCAGGGCGGAACGAGTTTAGCACAGGCGCGGTCCTGAACATGAAACGCACCACTGCGGTGCATTTCTCGCGATAGCTGCGCAATCGGAGTGCAACACCCTCGGTCAGGTCGTGCCGTCAGAGGCCAAGGCCGTGTTTTTTTTGGAATACTTGATCCTGGCACGTAACGTGCTTTTAACTGGCCAGCACTTCGTTTTTTCCTTCATTCTTTCAACCAGGGAGGCATCAATCAGATGCCACCTGACATGGAGAGCAACATGAAACTGGTAACCGCCATCATCAAGCCCTTCAAGCTTGACGAAGTACGAGAAGCGCTGTCGGCAATCGGCGTGCAGGGCATCACAGTGACCGAAGTCAAGGGCTTCGGGCGACAAAAGGGTCACACCGAACTGTATCGCGGCGCCGAGTACGTCGTCGACTTCCTACCCAAGGTCAAGGTCGAAGCAGCGATCAGCGACGCCCTCCTCGAGCAGGTGATCGAAGCCATCGAGAAATCCGCCAGTACCGGCAAGATCGGCGACGGCAAGATCTTCATCTCGGCCATTGAACAAGTCATTCGGATTCGCACCGGCGAAACCGGTGAAGAAGCACTTTGAGGAGGAAATCATGAAGCGCATATTCGCTATCCTCGCCCTGCTCGGCGCCGTCAGCATCGGCGCTCCAGCCTGGGCGGAAGATAAACCTGCAGCTCCGGCTGCGACCACATCGGCGGCTGTCGAACCGGCCGCTGCCCCTGCCACCACGGCCACCGCCGAACCCGCTGCGGCCGCACCAGCAGCGGTCGCCAACAAGGGCGACAACGCCTGGATCATGACCAGCGCAGCACTGGTCATCCTGATGTCGATCCCCGGACTGGCGCTGTTCTACGGCGGCCTGGTTCGCACCAAGAACATGCTCTCGGTGCTGATGCAGGTCTTCATTACCTTCTCGCTGATCAGCGTACTCTGGGTCGTCTACGGCTACTCCCTGGCCTTTACCGAAGGCGGCGGCTTCTTTGGCGTGCTCGACAAGATCTTCCTCAAGGGAATCACGCCCGAATCGGTCGCGGCAACCTTCTCCAAAGGGGTGGTCGTATCCGAGCTGGCCTACGTCATCTTTCAGGGCGCGTTCGCAGCAATCACGTGCGGCCTGATCGTCGGCGCCTTCGCCGAACGGGCGAAATTCGCCGCCATCCTGGTGTTCATGGTGATCTGGTTTACGCTCTCCTACCTGCCGATGGCACACATGGTGTGGTACTGGGCCGGGCCGGATGCCTACGTAGACGCGGCAGCAGGCGAGGCGGCAGGCAAAACGGCTGGCTTCCTCTTCCAGAAAGGCGCCCTCGACTTCGCCGGCGGCACCGTGGTACACATCAATGCGGCCGTAGCCGGCCTGATCGGAGCGATCGTCATCGGCAAGCGGATTGGCTACGGTCGGGAATCGATGGCTCCGCACAGCCTGACTTTCACGATGATCGGTGCCTCCCTGCTGTGGTTTGGCTGGTTCGGTTTCAACGCCGGCTCGGCCCTCGAAGCAAGCGGCGGCGCCGCGCTGGCGATGGTCAATACCTGGGTGGCAACCGCTTGTGCCGCGATGTCCTGGATGCTGGCGGAATGGATGCTGAAGGGCAAGCCTTCGATGCTCGGTGCTGCTTCAGGTGCGGTGGCAGGCCTGGTGGCGATCACTCCGGCGGCAGGTTTCGTTGGCGTCGTCGGTGCCATCGTCATCGGCCTGCTGGCGGGCGTGATCTGCCTGTGGGGCGTCAATGGCCTGAAGCGCATGCTTGGAGCTGACGATTCGCTCGACGTCTTTGGCGTCCATGGCGTCGGCGGGATTCTCGGCGCAATCCTCACCGGCGTCTTCGCGGATCCTGCGCTGGGCGGCACCGGTGTCTATGACTACGTAGCCAACGCAGTCGGCAGCTACGACATGAGCGCACAGGTGATCAGCCAGTTGTGGGGCGTCGGCACCGTGATCGTCTGGTCTGGCGTCGTTTCCCTGGTGGCGTTCAAACTGGTCGACGTGATCATTGGTCTGCGAGTCCCGGAAGAAGAAGAACGCGAAGGTCTCGACATCACGTCACACGGCGAATCAGCCTACCACTACTGAGCATCGCGGTCTCTGCGGCACAGTCTCTCCCCTTTAGGGCGCCCTCGTGGCGCCCTCTTTTTTCTCCGGGAAATGGCATGGTCAATGCAGAAAGCAGGCCAACATCGGCCACAAAAAAACCGGGAGATGTCTCACCAAGTGGTGTTCTGCAATATGACTTTTGTTTTTGGTTTGAAGGGCGTGCCGGTCACCACTCAGGGTGAGGATGGGTGGCCAGCGAGGGTAAGCCAACGGGATGCAAAGGCGCGCGCTTGCCTTGACAGTCCTGATGCCCTTCCCTATACTTCGCCGCTTTGCAGGGTTGGTAGCTCAGTCGGTAGAGCAGTGGACTTTTAATCCATTGGTCGTGGGTTCGAATCCCACCCGACCCACCAGTCAAAGAGTGTCTTCTGCTTCTGTCGTTGGTTGCTTCGTGGGGCGTTAGCTCAGTTGGTAGAGCAGCGGACTCTTAATCCGTAGGTCCAGAGTTCGAGTCTCTGACGCCCCACCAACAAATCAAGCACTTAGCCAAACTCTCAAGGTTGGGCTTTTTTGCGGGGTTACGCCGGGGTTACATTTGCCGCTTTTTCCTCCGCAATTTCGCCTACCGCCGGCCACCATGCGCCGATGCCGGATACCATGCCTGAAACCTTGAACCTTGCCCTGAACCATCTCCGCACCAAAGAAAACCCGGCACTTGGCCGGATCGGTAGGGTCATGCGGTAGTTACGCTGTAACGCTCGCCGTCAGGCGCCAGAGCGAACCCGGCCACCACGGTAGCAATGAAGGCGGTCACGGCGCCCGGTTGATCTCGTCATGGTCGGCAACCCGCCGGAGCAGGGCGCACCCGTCGGCGATCTCCAACGTGACCTTGTAGTTCCCGGTGACGTGGAAACTGTAGATGTCGGGGGAGGTGTAGCCCTTCAGCTTCTCAAAAATCAGCCCGGCCGGGCGCAGGGGTCTCGTCAGATCCTGAAGCTTCAGATCAACTCGATCGCGAAGGTCCAATGGCAGCCGGTCGTAGTCCTTGTGAAAACGCTTGGTCTTTCTCCAAGACGTGATGATGACACCCCCCGCGCCGGGTACTGTCATGCGCCGTGCAGGCTGTCGATCAGGTCCTCGACGGTCTCAAACGTCTGTAGGTTGCTTCGCGGTTCGGCCTTCAGGTCGTGGGTGATGATCGCGGCCCGCGTGTTCTCCAGAACCTCGATCAGATCGGCTATCTCCGCCGTGGCCTGCTCGTATGACTCGTGAAGCGACTCGCAGTGGTGGCCCTTCAGCCGGTTGTCCCTGTCGATCGCCGCTCGGCGCCGCACGATCTGTGTCAGGAGCGTCTTCATGCGAGCCGCGGCGCTCGCCAGGACATCGATCGCCTCGTCGTTTTCGTCGATGTACTCTCCCTCGACAACCGTGCGAGCATCGATTTCAGAAGCCGTTTTTGCGAGCATGACCGACAATCCGGACGTGACTCTGGACACCCCGGCCAAGGTATCTACGGTGTTGTCGACAGCCGACAGAAGCCTGAGACTTGCGGCTTCGCTCAGTTGGGCAATGTTCGCGATGCGATTGCCGGCCGCTGCCGCTCTTTCGTCCAGATGATACATGACGCACTCCTCTCGTTTGTTCGGTCGCCGCGTACTCGTTGGTGCCGAACGAAAAGCCGCTCTGTCGGCGGCATGTCTTTGCCAAGAGTATAGACTTCTGGCTGCTCATGTAAAGACCGCGGGAATTTCCCGGACTTGACGCCGGCCGGTATCGGCCGCAGCCTGGGTGGCTCCGGCGTCGCCGGCCGGCAGGATGATCACCAAAAATGCCGCAGCGAAAGGGAAACGAGAATGACCAGGACCGCCAGCAGCGTCGCCCATCTACTCGTCGCCGCCCCGCTGCTTCTCGTCTCTCTCACCACCCGCGCCACTGCCCTAACCGGCACCGTCGCCTCCGTCGCCGACGGCGATACCATCACCATCCTGGACGCGCACCACCAGCAGCACAAGATCCGCGTCGCCGGCATCGACGCGCCCGCGAAGGCTCAGCCGTTCGGGCGGCGCTCCAAAGAGTCTCTCGCGGCGATGGTCTTCTGGAAGGCAGTTGACGTACACTGGCACAAGCAGGATCGGTACCAGTGCATCGTCGGCAAGGTGATGGTCGCGGACCCGGGCTGCCGGGCCAGTCAGTGCCCAAAGACACTCGACGCAGGACTCGCGCAGCTGACGCTCGGGCTTGCCTGGTGGTACGAGAAGTACGCCTGGGAGCAGTCGCCGGATGATGCAGGTCGGTATGAGTTCGCCGAACACGAGGCGAGGGCGAAGAGGGTAGGATTATGGGCAGATGGTCACCCGGTGCCGCCGTGGGAGTGGCGGAGGGGCGATCGCTGATGGGGCTGAAGCGGTGGCCGGTGACGATGGGCGAGGCGGCGTGGCAGCGGGTGCGGAAGATGGCGATTTGACGCCTTGGGACGGGGGGTTCAATGACCAAGAATACCTATGGATTAGCAGACAAACATACCGTCGCGCAAGCTGCGGCCGAGAAAGGCGAACTTTCGGGCACAAAACCACTTAGCAAACCAATCAGATGGGCAATTTTTGCAGTTGGCTGTGGCTTGGCGCTGGTTCTCTATGCTATTTGGAGGGATCTAGATCGACTCTATGGCTGGGGCTTTCCTAGCGGCTTCCTTCGTGGCGCGGTGATCTTCGTTGGGCTTCTGATCCTGTGGGATTGGGCAAAAGGCAAAAATGTCAGGCCGGCGGGGAAGAGCGCCGGGAATAAAATAGCATCAGCTCCAACCACAATAGATGATGGCCAAATTTGCAGTGACACTCCCTCGAACGGGTGCGTGCCAAGTGATGACGACACCAGTCTCTATCTGATTGTTGCCAAGGAGCTGTCCGCTAACCGTCGGGATGAAGGTCTTTGGACCAAAGCCTTTGCTTGTGAAAACGGCGATGAGCGAGCGACCAAGGCCCGGTACATTCGGGATCGTGTGGACTCGCTGAAGAGCCGCAGTCGTAGAAATGATTCGGGTTCGCCTGCTGCTGCGCCGCCAGCCCAGCAACAGGAGGAATCGGCGCCGGCAGGAGCAATTTGCGAAGTGGCTCCGTGGGCCAGATTCTTGGCCAGAGCGATTGATCTTGCGGTCGTCGCTGTAGTAGCTCTCACCGCAGCAACTGCGATGGCGCTCACGTTGCCCGACTGGAAAATGGGAGCCATCCCATTGGCGTTACTTGGCGCAGCCGTTTTCGGGGTCGCGCTGCTTGGGTATGAGGCAGTGTCCGTCTCACTACTCGGCACCACTATAGGCAAGGCTGTGTTTGGACTTCGCATCAGCGCCGAAGATGGTGGACTCCTGGAACTGAAAAGCGCCTTCCGTCGAGCCTTTTGGGCATGGGCCAGCGGCAACGCGTGCTATTTTTTCTTTCCCGCATTAACAACGCTCTTCTGGTGGCGAGGATATAAGGCCTTAACGACAACGGGCCGCACCTCTTGGGACCGCAAAGTTGCGTCAACGGTTACGCAGGCAACGATCGGCTCGTTTAGGTTTTTCCTTGGAGCATCGTTAAGCGTGTTCCTGCTGTCGAGCAGTCTGGTCCTCAGTTCTCTCAATAAGCAGACTGTAAAACAGGAGTTGAAGACTGGCGGGGTTTTTGCTGACCTCGTCGCAGCCCCGAAGAGCCCGCAAGCTACTGCCCCAAGAGACCCGGTTGCAGAGCGCGACAGTTTACAGAAGCGCGCCAACCAAGGAGATGCGGAAGCACAGGCCGAACTTGCCTTCATCTATGGACAAGGACAAGGTGTGCCCCAAGATTACGCAATGGCCATCGAGTGGTATCAGAGGGCGGCGGCGCAGGGTAACGCTGCGGCTCAGAACAACCTTGGAGTGATTTATCGTGAAGGACAAGGTGTACCCAAAGATTACACCAAAGCCATCGAGTGGTATCAGAGGGCGGCAGCGCAGGGCATTGCTATCTCACAGTTCGATCTTGGGTCGATGTATCGTGAAGGACAAGGTGTACCCAAAGATTACACCAAAGCCATCGAGTGGTATCAGAGGGCGGCAGCGCAGGGTAACGCTGAGGCTCAGAACAACCTTGGAGCGATGTACTTTGATGGCTTGGGAGTGCCGAGGGACTATGTTCTTGCCTACACGTGGTTCAATTTAGCCGCGGCGGCGGGGAACGAAAACGCCGTGAGCAATAGATCGATGATCGAACAAAGGATGACGTCATCTCAGATCAGCGAGGGTCAGCGCCTTTCCGCTTCTTGGGAATTAGGCAAGATTCTTGGGCGGTAGACGAGCAGGCGGGCCGTGCCTCATCCGTGGGGGGCACCACCATCAACCATCCGTTCGCCTCGCTCGATTAGCGAGTTTGGTCGCGAGCCGAGCCTACGGGTCCAACGTGCCCACCTTTCAACCTACAGCCGCCCGCCCTCTCGAGCTTCCGACAGGCGAAGGCGATGGGTAGAACCGAAGACCTGGCAGCGTACTGGCGGGGCAAGTGGCAGGCCGTCAAGGGCTTGCAGAATCGACGCTGGCGGAGCGATCACCCGCGCGGCGATACTTCCCTTACTGTGCACCGAAACCCGCCTGATCGTCGCCGTTGCGTGTTGCCGAAGGCATTGCGCACTGCAACACTAGCACTTTTCGCGCCAGAAATGATTACTACCACGTTAACGCCAAACGCTTAGATTAGAGGCACGGTTCGTGCTTTGAATTGCGCTTGGCATTGTGCGGTGCACTTTTCACCGCGCTATCAACGTACCAACGAACGCCGATTTTGACCGTTTTGCGAAACAAATTCAGCGCCAGCCGTCTGCATCATCGCGCACACCACACTGCCGCTTCTTCATCGACTCCAGCCATTTCACCACGCCCGCCAGTGATGCCTCGGCGCACACGTCGTGTGCCGCAGTCAGACGCTCGAACGTGCGCCAGTGCATCCCTTGTGGCTTCTCTCCGTCGGGATTGGCAATGCCCGCCGGCCAACCCAGCCGCTGCCTGATCTTCTCCGCCTGCCGCCGCGCACGATCGTCCTCCGCTTCTCGCTGACTCGCATAGACCAGACGGTAGCAGTGGCGACAGGCAAACAGTCTGCCGGGACCGTAGACAACGGCGACGCGCCGACCGCAGGACGGACAGACCCACCAGCGCCTCGCCCCCCCGTAGGTGCAGGGCGTGTGATCGAAGCGAACCGGCTGCTCGACATCCTGCCAACTTTCATCATCACCACTGCGGTGTCGGTAGAGAAGAATGACGCGATCAACTTCCACCCGACTCTGAATGCTGGCCACCGCACGGCCACCGACGGTCCACTCCCACCCGAAACACTGCCCCTGGATCAGGACGCCGGCCCGTTGCAGCCTGCGTATGTCGAGTGGCATCGAGTCTTCAGTGGTGCGCTTCGCGCCGTAGTGCCAGCGTCGCCCGCTGCCGATACCGCCCATTTTCTTGCTCCCGGATTTTACCGAAATCATCAGGCAATTCTGCTGGGTCATTGTTGCCTGAATCTGCTGAAACCCTTGTCCTGCCTAGCATTGCGCCGGTCTGATGGTGTTGCACTTCATGCGCCGCGCAGGTCTTTCAGCTTCAGAATCATGGCCAGTGTTCGCTCGAACTTGCGATCCAGGTGCGTTTCGTAGCGGTTAAGTTGCTCCAAAAGGTGCGGCCGCAGCCCTTCGCCCAAGATTTGCGCCTTGATTGCCGGGGTGTATTGGGCCTCCCGCGCCGTTCGCCAGCACAGCGGTTGGAGCGATTCACGGATGAACTGCGCCAGCCCTTCAGCGGTTGCCGAGTTTTCCTCTTCCTCGATCTGTGATTGCCACCAGTCGCGCGAATCTTGTCGCAGCGCCCGCAGTGCTTTGTCGTAGGCATTCGGCCCGCCTTTGTGCAGGATCGCCGATGCCTTGCGGGTTGCCGCCAGGTCAAGTTCTGCATCGCGTTGCGTCTCGGCGATCTGTTCCGGGGTTTCCATCATCAGGTCTTGCAGGATCGCATTCTCTGCGGACAGGCCTCGCTGAAAAGGTGCGGCTGACGTGGTGACCGACTTCGCATTACTCACCGTCGCTTTCAAGCCCTCGTTGATCTTCGCCGCTTCGGCCAGCAATACCCGCCGCTTGCGCCATATGATCGCGGCAAGTTCTTCAATCAAATGCTGCTCAGTCATGCCCGCCGGCTTGTGCTCATCGATCAGCGCCGCCAGCATGTCGTCAAAGTCGCCGCCGTCCTCGTGCGCCAGTACCACCAGCTTGGACAAAATGCCGTGTTTCATGGCGTTGAAGCGCACTGCCTGATAGCCGGCGACCGGTGCAGCGTCGGGCAAATCCATCTGAAAGGGAATCACCGTCGGTGCTGCTTCTACAATTTGGAGATTCATGCTCATGGCTCGATTGACTGGGTGCGGCTATTGGCTGCGACACAAATATTGTCACACACTATCGAATGATCTTTCAACGATTGCGGATGTCTATCTTGATCGAAAGCGGGCCAGCGTAGAAAAGTTGGCACTGGCGACACGGTGGTCGACTTGCTTTTGGGGAGCCTCTTGGGGCGGATGGGGGGCGAGGCTGCCGAAACGGAAACGAGCAACGCAGTACGAGCCGTTGCAGGCAGCCCCGCCGGGCCTGCGGAGGAATGTGCCGGGCGTCGGGGCGCGCGATGGCATATGGCGCGGCCGTAGTTCGTAACTCTGGAATGCTGCGGTCGACGGCCAATCGGGGGCGATTTTCAGGGCACCGACGCAGGCTGGCGCGCCGGTTGCAGGAGCCAGGTTTGCATAACGCCTGCTATGCGGGGCGAAGCCCGGACCGTTGCAGGCGAAAGGAGCGTGGCGACTGAAGCAGGCAATGGCGCATAGTGCGGCGTTATGTAGGCCGCAGCGAGGGCAAGCGGCGTGACAGCCGGACAGACCGCGCGGGGTTGCCGACGTAGCCGCTGGAGCCATGAGCCAGCTTTACCGGCTGACGCGGCGGAAAGTGGCGTTGGCCGAAATTTTTTGCAAGTGGCCGTCGTCACCGGACGGCGTTTGCCGAACGCGACAAAGCCGTGGCGCGGCTTTTTGCGTGACGGCGTGGTGGCGTCCGCGACACGGTAGCGAGGGCGCGGGGCTTGCGGGGTTGTTGCAAGCGCCGTGACGGAGCGGTCCAGAGTGATGCAGTGAAACGCGGCAAACGCTGGCGCGGGAACTGACACACTGGACACATTGCGCGGCACACCCTCAAAGAAAACGGCAAGCGTTTCTGGTCGTTATTGCCGAAACATATTAATGCCTTTGGTTTAGTTGTGCTCGGCAAGTATGATTGCGAAAAATCCAGAAGAGAAAAGCATGTCGCAAACCGAAGCCTTCGCCCGCACCCTGATCGAAGCCCAGCTCAAAGACCAAAACTGGAATATCAGCGATGGCATCAGTGTGCGTTATGAATACACACTGGCCGATGGCGACCGTGCCGACTATCTGCTCTGCGGTCGCGAGGGAAGGGGCTTGGCGATTGTCGAAGCCAAGCGCGAATCAATCAACGCCGCCGACGGCGCCGAGCAAGGGCGACACAACGCCGAAATGGCCAACGTGCCGTTCGTCTTTCTGGCCAACGGCAAGGAAATCCTCTTCTGGGACTGGCAACGCGAGGCGCACCCGCGTCCGGTCCGCACCTTCTTCTCGCAATCCGACCTCGAACGCCGTGCCGCCATGCGGCAGATGCGCGTAGATCCGCTGAGTGTCGACATCGACAAAAGCATAGCCGGTCGCGATTACCAGCAGGATTGCATCGAAACTCTGTGCCGCGAAATCGGCTTCGGCCGGCGCAAGCTGCTGGTGGAAATGGCGACCGGCACTGGCAAGACGCGAACCGCTGCCGCGCTCATCAAGCGGCTGTTTTCGGCCAACGTTGTCAGCCGCGTACTTTTTCTGGTGGATCGCATTCCGCTGGCACTGCAATCCGAAGATGCCTTTACCGAACACCTCAAAGAGTTGCCTTGCTACGTTCTCCGCGCGGGGCGGCGGTTTCAGGACGAGCAGCGCATCACCATCACCACGCTGCAATCGATGGTCAATATCTATCACGAGTATTCGTCCGGGTATTTCGACCTCGTGATTACCGATGAATGCCACCGAAGCATCTACGGCAAGTGGCGCAAGGTGCTCGAACACTTCGATGGCATCCAGATCGGTCTGACCGCAACACCCTGCGTCAAGCCGCCCAACGACGACGGAACTCCTGACGATGAAACGGCTTTTGTCCGCGACACCCTGCGCTTTTTCGGCGTGGACAAGCCGACGTTTTCTTACACGCTCAAGCGCGCCATCGACGAGGGTTATCTGGTCGGCTACCAGATTTACAAAGCCAGGACCGTCAAGACCGCGACCGCCGACGGGATCAAAACACTTCGCGAGGATATTCAGTGGGACGGCCTTGATGCCAAGACGCGCAAGGAGCTTGAAGACGCCTTCGCCGCCGCTGCGAATCTCAAGCCCCCGCAAGCGCACATCCTGATTGATCCCAATGCCCTGGAGCGTAAATTCACCATACCAGCGCGCAATCAAGCCATCGTGCGTGAATTCCGCAAGGTCATGGACGAGGGCTACACCGACAGCAAGGGCGTTCTCCGCAAGCCCCTGCTCGGAAAGACCATCGTCTTTGCCGTCACCAAACGCCATGCCGAAACACTGGCGACCATGATTGACAACGAATTCGCCCACCTCAAGCCCTCGCCGGAAATCAAATACGCCGATTACGTCGTTTCCGGCATGGGGCAAGACGAAGACACCACCGACGGCATGACGCGGATTCGTCGCTTCAAGAAAGAAAAATTCCCGCAGGTACTGGTCTCGGTGAACATGCTCGACACCGGCTTCGACTGCCCGGAAGTCGTCAATCTGGTCTTTGCGCGCTATACCAAGTCCGTTTCGCTCTACCGCCAGATGCGCGGCCGGGGAACGCGCAAGGCGCAGGGCAAACCCATCTTTACCCTGTTCGACTTTGTCGGCGTCGCTGCCGTACACGAAGGCGAAGACGGTTATGCCGAAGGCGGCAAGGTGATCGAGTCCAAACCATCGCCTTACTACTCACCGCGCACGCTGGTCACGGTCAATCAGGACGACGACATCGACCCGACGACGCGCGCCTGGGTGACGATGGACGACGCCGGCAATTTTGTCTTTCTCGAAGCGTCCGAGGAAAAAGCCAACGAACTCGGCGCGCGCTTCGAGGGCTGGCTGGTCAGCCGCGACTTCACGCCGGCACAAGAACGCTGGTTGCATGATGTTGAAGCACAAATCCGCGAGAACGCCGAGCAGTTCGACGACTTCACGCTCGACCACCTCGAATTCCCGCCGTTCAGCCTTCAAGGCGGCAAGCGCCGCGCGGTCGAACTTTTTGGCGGCGAGGACACCCTGAGCACCCTCATTCAAGAGCTTTCCCTATCCGTTTATCGGAACCCGACCGGCGAAGATTCCGCGTCTGGCCCGTCGGCAACCCATTAAAGAAAATCCATGCCCCTGACCCCGCAACTCCGCCAAGACATCGAAGTCATCCGCAACTACCTGTTTGGCGGCGGCTATCCCGACCCGGTGACCAACGCCGAGCAACTGGCCTTCCTGTTTTTCTTCTACCTCGCCGACGGGCTCGACACCCAGGCGCAAGCCCGTGCCCGGTTGATGAAGCAGCCCGTCGAAAGCATCTACGTCGGCGACTGGAAACTGCGCAATCCGCTCAACGCCCCGGCCATGGGCCTATCCGGCGGCCAAGACAGCATTTCGCGCGACCGTTTCCGCTGGTCGCAGTGGGCCAGGGCGCTCACCGGTGAAAATCTGGCGCGCTTCCTGCGCGACGAGGTTTTCGCCTTCCATACCGAAGTCGCCGCACGTGGCGCGGTCAATTTCATGGACGGCGCGCGACTGGTGATCGACGAGCCGGTGGTGCTGACCCAGGTGATCGGCAAGGTTGATGGCCTGCGCCTCGACGAGGCCGATGCCGATACCAAGGGCGATCTGTTCGAGCATGTGCTGAAGCAAATCAAGACGGCTGGCGAACTCGGCCAGTTCCGCACCCCGCGCCACATCATCCGCGCCGTCGTCGCCATGCTCGACCCGAAAATTGGCGAAACCGCCTACGACCCGGCAGCGGGCACGGCGGGGTTTCTTGCGGCAGTGTTCGACTACATCAAACTCGCCAACTCCACGCCCGATGGCATAGAGACCGTGGACATCGACGGCAAACGCATTCCGCGCGGCAACGGCAATGCGCTCTCGGCCGCCAAGTGGCGCGTCTTGCAAGAGCAAACCTTTTTCGGCAACGACGTCGACCCGAAAATGGTTCGCCTCGCCACCATGAACCTCACTCTGCGCGGCCTGCCCAATGTGCGCATCCGCCAGCGCAACGCGCTGACCACCACGCTCGATGCTGAAACCAAGCGCGAACTGGGCTTGCCGGCCGACGGGCACCACGTCATCGCCGCCAATCCGCCGTTTTCCGGACGGCTAGACAAGGACCGTATCAGCGAAGACGTCAAGGTCGGCACTTCGACCGCGACCGAAATCCTCTTCATCAAATACATGCTCGGCAGCCTGCTGCCCGATGGCCGCTGTGGCGTCATCGTGCCCGAAGGCGTGCTGTTCGGCTCCACCGGCGCGCACAAGGAACTGCGCCGGCAACTGATCGAGAACAACCGCGTCGAGGCGGTGCTGTCGCTGCCCGGTGGCGTCTTTCAGCCGTATTCCGGGGTCAAGACCTCGGCGCTGCTGTTCAGGAAGGGTGGCAGTACCGAGCGCGTGTTGTTCCTGCACGCCGATAACGACGGCTACAAACTCGACGCCAACCACGAAACCGTAATCGAAGCCGACGACCTGCCGGGACTGGCTGAAATTTACCGGCAACGCGAGCAGCGCTGGGCCGAATGGCAGGAACGACAAAGTGGCGACGAGTCGATTTTTTTGCAAGGCTGGTGGTTCGCCGATGCGGCGGCGATTCGCGCCAACGACTTTAATCTTTCGGCCGGACGCTACCGGCCGATGAATCAATCCGCCGCCGTCCATCGCGACCCGCGCGAACTGCTGGATGAACTGGCAGCGATTGAGGTGGAGATTGCCGAGGAAGTGGAGGCGTTGCGGGTCGCGTTGGCGGAGCAGGCGGCGTGACTAGCATTCCATTGCAGCAACTTCTCGACTTGTCCGATTCGGGGCTTTGGGGTGACGAGGATACAGAGAATGGAGTAAGCGTTATCCGCTCAACAAACTTCAACAATGATGGAACCATTGACTTCTCTAACCTGACATTTCGGGCTATCGACGAGCGAAAGCGAGAGGCAAAGCTCATTCAAGAGGGTGACATCCTGTTGGAAAAATCCGGAGGAGGCCCGAAGCAACCGGTCGGGCGTGTATGCCTATTTCGGGGGCATGCAATACAGCACTCGTTCGGCAACTTTATCGCTCGTCTTCGACCGAAATCCGATGTTCTCAGCGAGTTCTTGTTCTACTTCTTGTGGCACTTTCACGCAAAGGGAAAAACCAGCCACTATCAAAAGCAGACAACCGGAATACGGAATCTCGAAACTAAGCGTTACCTGACGATTGGCGTTCCGGTGCCACCGCTCCCCGATCAACGCCGCGTCGTCGATCTGCTTTCCCGAGCCGAGGGCATCGTTCGCCTGCGCCGCGAAGCCGAGAAAAAAGCCGCCGAAGTCATCCCCGCGCTGTTCCTCAACATGTTCGGCGACCCGGCGAGCAACCCGAAGGGCTGGCCGGTTCGGAAGGTGTCGGATTTTGTCGCGCGATTTGAGGGCGGAAAAAACATTCAGGCAGGCTCCGAGAACGGTTCGCTGTATCGGATTCTGAAAGTTAGCGCGGTGACCTCCGGCGTCTATCGGGAATCCGAAAGTAAACCAAGCCCGGACGATTACAGCCCGCCGGCTTCGCACATCGTCCGACCCGGCGACATGCTGTTTTCCCGTGCCAACACGGAAGAATTGGTCGGCGCGACGGCGATTGTCGAGAGCACCGACGGCCAGACACTGCTACCCGACAAGCTCTGGCGCTTCGTCTGGAATGAACCGCTGGAACCGGCCTACATGCTCGCACTGTTCCAGTCCGCTCATGTTCGGCGCGAGTTGGGCAAGCTCTCGTCCGGAACCAGCGCCTCAATGCGCAATATTTCGCAGGCCAAGCTCTATGAACTGCCGTTGCCGATAGCGCCGCACGCGATTCAAAAAGCCTTCGCCGAATGGTCAGCCATGGTTGCTTCCATTCGTTCGCAGCAGACTACCGCCACGGCCAGGGCGCAAGCCGCCTTCGACGCGCTACTGGCGCGTTGCTTTGCTCCATCGGAGACGATTTCGCAAGGGGATGTTGCTTGACTCGCAATACCAAGTTTGGCATTATCGTCCCCCTGTCGCTGCATCCCGACGCGGCGCAGGATTTACGCGATTTGATGGTGGCTGATCCGGGTCCGGCAGGAAAAATCGCTGCGTTCCTGGAACAGGCCAAACGCGACCCAAAGATTATCGATTCACTGCTTGACCATGAATTCGGAAAAGACAGATCGGAGTCCTACAATGTCAGCAAATGGCTTGAGTTCTGGAAGACCGGCTTTAACCTTTGGCGCTTGAAATTCTGGACTTGCCCCAAAGGCTCCCTCAAATATCGAGTGGTCTACGCTTACCAACCCAGCAGCCGCCACTACCATATTCTTGCCATTGTCCATCGCGATTTCAACTATGAAGACGACCATGAAGCAACCCAGCGCGTCCTCGCCGCTTATCGTTCGCTCGGTATCACTACCCTCCACTGAAGCGACGGAATCGCTGGCGACAGAAACCGCCACTGATCCCTTATTCGTTCGGAACATCGACCTTTCTTCTGCGCCGGTGGCTGTCCCTGGCGCGGTGGATATTGATGATTTGCTGGCCGAGTTTGCAGCCACGCCAAAAGGGGCGAACGCAGTCGCCAAAGGGCGGCAATGGGTCGCCGATAATTTTTATTCGGGCAGCCCTTCGCTGGCAAAAATGCGACTGGAACGCGGATGGTCACAGGCCGAGCTTGCACGTCGCGCAGGAACCAGTCAGTCCTATATTGGAAGATTGGAGACCGGCAGCATTGACCCTCAGTTGTCCACCATGCGCAGGCTTGCAGAAGCGCTGGGCGCCCCGGTCGCTGCCGTTGTTGATGCTTTGATGCCGAAGGAAACGCCATGAAAAAGAATGCTGACCGTTTTGTTCATGCGGTTTTCTGTGATGACATTCGTCAGGAGCTTGGCGAAAAGGTTTCGCTGATGGGGTGCTATCAGGGCGAGTTGCTTGTCGCTGAGATTCCTGTCCTGCTGCCAAAGCTCTGCGCCTTTGTGACAGTTTCGACACCGCTGGATCGGCCGATCAAGTCGTTAAAAATACGAATCATGCAAGACGACCATGAGCTTGTTTCGCTCGAATTGCCGGACGACGCTATGGCCAAGGCGTCGCAATCCTTTCAGGAAGGATCGACCCGCCTGAATGCCAACAGCGCTCTTGCATTTTCGCCTTTTGCCGTGACGGCACCGACGGTCTTGCGTGTGACGGCGATTACCGAGGAAGGCGAAATCATCGGACCACGACTTCGCATCAAAACGATGCCAGAAAGTGCGGCCTTGCAAGCGGTTTCAGCACCTGATTCAGACGTTAAACCGACCGCGCCAAGACTGGCGGGGAAAAAGCCCGCCGCACGGCGTGTTAAGGAGAAACCTGATTAGCAATGAACGTCAGCCGCCCGAATCGAGCGCTGGGGCAGCGGCGAGCAGGCTACGGCGGCGAGCAGGAGCCGCGCGTTCAAGGTCCTGAGATCGAATCGGCGGTTGAATCGGTAGGCGAAAGCCGCGAGGTACTGAGCACCCTACTTTCGGAAGGCAAGCGCGTGGTAACAGCCCGAAAGGCTGGTCTTGAGATTGCCCAACACCGTGTTGACCCACTTGAACTCTGGCAGGTCCTTGGGCTTTCGCCCGGCGACAACGGTCGGCTGATGAACGCAGCCTGCGTCGATGACGGCGTTGAAGCAAGCCAGACCATCCGACAGCACCGTCGATCCCGGAGCGAGGTTGCTCTTGGCCCACTGGGCAATTGCCGTCAGGGTGAAACCGGGAACGAGCGTGAGTTTGGCACGCAAGGGGTGGCCCTCCTCACTGAACGAGACGGCTGCCACGAAGGGCACCTTGTTCTCCGAACCGCGCCCGACCTTGCCGCCGGTACGCTCGCCTCCCAGGTAGGCGTCGTCGACCTGCACCTGACCTTCGAGCACATAGCGCTCTTCTCGCTGTTCCATTGCCCGCATCAGCTTGTGGTGGATGAGCCAGGCGGTGGGGTAGCTCACGCCCAGATGTCGCTTCAGCGCCAGCGCCGACAGACCCGTCTTGGCCTGGCTGATGAGGTAGATCGCCAGGAACCACACGGTCAGCGGCAGCTTGGTGCCTTGAAACACCGTCCCGGCGATCAGCGACGTTTGATGCCGACAGGCGTTGCACTGGAAAACCTTGCAGGAACCCCCGCGCAGAACACAGTGTCCCGCTCCACCGCAGCGCGGACAGGAAAACCCGTTCGGCCACCGCGCCGCCTCCAGCGCTGCTGCGCACTGCGACTCGGTTCCGAAGCGCTTAGCAAACTCTGGCATCGACAAACCGGGTTGAAACTGAATTCGATTCATTGCCATGGCCCTGACCTCCCTGTGGTGACAGAGTTCAGGATAAGCCCAGCCGGGCTCACCAGATGCGCCCAGCTGACGATCGTTGCTAATCAGGAGGAGAAATAGGCGTGTGGTTTGCGCCGGGCGCGTGTTAGCGGCGCTCTGGTTTTTGGTATTACGCGGCGCGACGGAAGCGTGGTAGCCACTGCGAACGGTGGCTATACAGCAACACCATCGCGGTGTAACTGAGCAAGGTCACCGCTTTGCCAATTTCTTCATCACCGGGTTGGTCTTCAATGACGACAACGCGCTGCGAGTCTTCCGCCCCTGCGCTCTTGAGGTCAAACATCTTGCCGTGCGCTTTGTAGACGTTGGCCCAGTCCAATCGCTCGTCACCGTAGGCAACGGGCTGGATATATTGCCGGCCCGTGTCTGGGCTGTCGATGGCGAATGGAAACTTCACCTGATGACCTGACACGCCGGAAACGGCCACGTCACGTTGCAGCGCGTTGCCGGCAACGGCCGAAAGTTCTTTCCCTACGGTGGCGATAAAGCGTTGTTCGTGCGATTTCGGCCGCCAGCTTGATTCAAGGTGGCTGATGGCGATGGCAGTGTTCAGTACGTTCGTGATGGTATCGGGCAGGGAATCGTCGGACGCCACGGCAGACAATGCGCCGCCGTCGGTAATGCCGACTTTTTGGAACCGGTTGCGAATGCGATCCAGTTTCGACTTGGTGATGTTTGCCCCGTAGGCGCTGGCGTGCATCAGCGTGTCGGCGTGGTCGGTTACCAGCCATTGACCATTGCCCGAAGGTTCAAGAAAGACGGCAAGGTGTTCGCCATCATCAAAGGTAAACGGCGACCAGACCCGCAACGCACCGTTGGCGCGTGGGGCGCAGGCGTAGCCGAGATTTTCAAGAAGGTTGGCGCAGTTCATGGTCATCACAGTAAAGGCATTTGTACCGATGGCGGGGAAACGAAGCCACCCGACACGTTCAGTTTGGCATGCTGGCAGAAATACTCAAACAGGGCTTGAAAATTCGGGAAAGCGGGGTCGATGGGTTCGCAATAGCCTTCGCCATCGTCTGACCACGTATGCTCATGGGCTCCCGGACCGAAGCGCTTTTTATACCAAGGGCGGCCAATGCCGACTTTGTTGGTATGTTGCCCGTCCGGGTCGAAATCAACTGCGTAAACGCGCAAACCTTTGAACAGCAGGGCGCAGTTGTACTTGTCCTGCGATCCAAATTTGGCGCTCCGCCATTGGACGCAAAAGACGGCGTCTTCCATGACGACGCCACCAACTTCAAGCGCCGACACGAATTCCCACCATTGCGGGTCTTTCTTCGATAGCTTTTCGCGCCAGTTCATTGCGGCCACGCTGGCTTTGGGGGCAGCGAGAAAGGCGTCAATGTCGGCGCGGTCGATCATGTCTTACAAGCCTCGCCAACAACGGATGGACACCCACTTGCCCGTTGGCGATTTGATGGTCTCGGCAAAGTCCATTGGCTAATTATCAGCTTCCGGCGTTTGCTCGTCCTGAGCGCGAGCGGCACGAAACGACTCTAGCGCGCTTTCAACGATTGCCGTTTGTCGGGCGCTAATGTCCTCTGATGCCAAGGCGCAAGACATCAAGGCTTCCGTCAGTTCGTCGGACAAAGTGCCAATGCGGTTTATGTCGCCGGAGAAATGGCGTTGCAACAACTGGGCATCTTTGAACTCGTAATATTCGTCTAGGCAAACCCACGTGGGCTTGCTTAAACAACAGCAGTTTTGAACTAGATGGAAGTTGGGAAAGCGGTGATCGGACTGGCAGCCGAAGTCGTTCTTGTAGCGCTTGCCCAGCGAAGTTGTTTTAACAACGAGGGTGAGGCCGTGAGCGGTGCCAAGAGAAACCAGAATTTTTTTTGCTTCGTCGCCGTCGTGAAAAGTGAAGTGACGGTCTACGAATAGGGTGCCGGGGGTCATGCCGGACGAAAGTGTTCGACGAACGCCTCTCGCTCAGCGATTACGTCTTGCATAGCGTCGGCTTCTTGTTTGCGAAGAGCCAGGCCGTAGGGGATTTTTTGCTGTCGTTTTTGTTCTTCGACGTAAATCCTATGCCAGGGCTGGTTTTCCAGATGCGTGGCTTCGATCATGTCGTCGGCCCGCATATCGCGAAACTCTTCGGCAAGACCCTGCATGATGCGCAGTTCGCGCTTGGTGAAGTGGCTGTCGTCAAAATCAGCTAATGGCCGGACAACGAGCATGGTCCCGTTGCGCGTCGGTTTTTCAATGAACTCAACACGCTCAGCCAAGTCGGGTTCCGGCATGTCGACCTCTTCGTACAGGTCGACCGGAACCGGCCCCATCCTCCAGGCAAAATAGTCCATGCCCGTGACGGAGCGGCCCGTATCCTTGAAATGCTCGAAATCAAGAAAATAGAGCAGCTTGCAGAGCTTGATTTTGCCCATGAAGCGGGTGTTTTTGGCGAAGTAGATGACGGCGTTAATCATCTTTTCGCGCTCGTGGCTGACTAGCATGGCCTCCTCGTTATAGGTCGCGACTGCCCCAAAAATGCTGGTGACTTTGCGCGCTTGAGTTTCGCATTTCGTCTGAAAAGCGAAGCTCTTTAGACCGGTAATCTTATCACGATAGCCGGATTCGGCTGATGGAATCTGGCTGATGCGTTTTGCCGTTGGCATGGCTGCACTGGCTTGAATCATAGCTTCCTCCTTGTTTTTGCATTCACCCGATACCGCACGCATCCGCGTTGCTGCCACCCGGCCGCCTGCGCATCGCGCAGTAGCCAGCCGGCTTCCACCAGTTCGTTGAGGGCATCGCCGACGATTTCGGCGTCGTCCAGCAGGTGCCATTGCTTGCGGTAGATGTCGCGCGTTGTGAAGCTGTCCGCGCCGTCGAGCGCGCCGGCGTCGATGCGGCGGGCTAGTTCGCCGGCCGCCTGACTTTGCAGGGTCTGGCCGAGGGCAAAGATGCGCCGGGCTTGGGCTTCCAGATACTTGCACCAGCCGGCGGCGTGTTGCGCTGCCGCCTCGCTGACCGGGCCGGGCGCGTGGCCTTGTTGCATGGCGTTGGCGCGGTCGATCAGGTGAAACAACAGGGCCAGTGCGGCAAAGGTCTTCGGCTGTTTCGAGAGGTATTCCACGATCAACGGCGCTTCGTCCGGCGCTTCAATCTGGTGGCGGTGCAGGTGGTCGTACCAGTCGATAAACAGGACTTGCCCGGCGTCGCCAAAACGCAGGAAAGGAATCATGCCGTAGGTGTCGGTTTCCGCCAGTGCGGCAAAGTCGGCGCGGGCCAGGGTGTCGAAGATGCCAAAGGCGGCATCACGCGCGGCGGCGTCCGGGTATTCATCGACCATGCCGGCATAGGGCGCGGTGTCGGGATAAACCAGCAACTGAAAGCGTTGCAGTAGGCCGTCGTTTTCTTGCCGGGCCTGATAGAGGTAGCCGCGCACCTTGTCCGGCTGCGTGCCGCCAAGGATCGACACGCACATGTTGTCGCAGATGACGTGCCCGCGCCCGATGCGATCCAGCGGAAAGCTGCCGTGTCCGTTCCACGCCTCAAGGTAAAAGGCGCGGTCCTGTTCGTGGCCTTGCTTCTCCCAGCCTTTGAGCAGGCCGACGAGTTCATCGCGAAAGACCAGAATGCCGCGCGGGTTGGCTGAAAGCAGGTCGTGCAGGGCTTCGATGGTGGCGTCGTTGGTGCGGAAGCGGGCTTGCAGGATGCCGGTCGGTTTCTCGGTCAGTGCGGCAAGTTCCAGCTTGATGACGGCGGCGGCACGGGGCGCGGTTTTTCCCGAGTTGTCGCGGGAACGCTTGCCTTTGGCTTCGGCGTAGGCGTCCGCGCCTTCGGTCAGGGCGGCGGCGCTGCGTTCGGCCTTGATGGCGGCTTCCAGTTCCTGTTTCAGAATCTTCTGCTTGATCTTGGTTTCCGGGTCGGCAGCGCTTGCCTTGGCTTGCTGGGTGCCGCTGGCGGCGCTGCTTTCGAGCCGGCCCAGCGCTTTCAGCATGTCGGTCAGCGCGGGCGTTTTCTTCTTCGACGGCGGGCCGATGACGCCGCCCCACAGGTTCGGCACAACCAGCCAGTCGTCGCGGCGTTTGGGCTTGATGCCGATGGACGCACCAACGACGCCGGCCAGCGCCACCAGCGCACCGACGGCGCAATAGTCGAGCGGGCATTGCATTCGGTGCGCAACGTCGGCAATCCATCCCCGCAATGGCGCGGGAATCAGCTTCGGGTCGAGCGGCGGCACGGGCGGCAGGTGCTGGCCGATGGCTTCCGGTTCAGGCAGGGCGTTGAAGGCCGCTTGCTTGGCGGCAGTCAGCAAGGGCGCGGGGTCGAGCCAAATGCCTTGGCCGTGCTCGAAGAGTCCGCCACCGGGCGGGACGAAAAAGGGCTGCGAAAGCTTTTCGGCGCAGGCATCGGCGCCAGGGATTTGCAGCATGTCGAGTAGTTGACCGTAGAAGCCGCGCCAGTCGGCGGCGGGCACCGGCGCGGTGAGTGGCAGCAGCACGCGCAGGCGCGGCGCGTCGGGCGTGCTGCGCTTGGTGGTGTAGAACGCATATTCCAGCCCGGTCAGCGCAGCGCGGGTGGCGTCAAGGTCGACAGCGCTGTCGAGGTCAAGAACTGCGGCACTCATGGTGCGGACGTGTTTGTCGTGGCGCGTGGTGGCGTCGCCGAAGTCGGCATAGATCAGGGCCGGCAGGCCGTCCGGATGGTCGGCGCGGGGTTGCCCGGCATAGTCGCGCAGGCGCCTGACCAGCGCGGGCCACGGCAGTTCGGCAGGCTCGATGGCGCTGGTCTTGATGCCGGACTTCTGGATGGCGACCTTGAGCGGCGGAAAAGTCGGGGCTGGCGGGACGGTGGTAGCGGCGCAAAGCGGTATTGCCTCGATTTCTCTGCAAGTTGTCGGCGGCACTGCGTCCAGTGTGTCAGTGCCCGGTTCCGGGTCTGGCGTGAAAATCTGTTCGGTCATGTTTTTGTTCTCCACGCTCCCAGCGCCTTGGCGGCGGCGGCAAAGGGCAGGCCGTAGCGCGCCATGTGAAAGGCCAGCACATCGCGCCCATGCGCCCCGCACGCCGGCACGCGGCAGCGGAATGCGCCGGTGTCGAGATTCACCGAAAGGCTGGGGTGCCGGTCGTCGTGGAACGGACAGCGCGCGGTGGCGCTGCGCCCGTGTCCGCGCAGGGTATCCAGTTCGGTGGCGTAGTAGGTGAGTGGGTCGGGCAGGCGGCCACGGTCGAAACCGTGCCGCCGGGGTGGCTGCATCGATTGAATGACAGTCACGCTGATCGCAGTCGAGGTAAATTTGTGGGGAGCGTTCATCGCTTCGCCCTCCTTTGCCAGCCGCGTTTCTGTGGTCGATTGCGCGAGGGTTTGATGCTGCCGGCCAGGGCGAACCAGCCTCTCAGCGGGTCGAGTGCGGTAGAATGGCGCGCAGCGAACGCAGTACCTTCAGCCGCTTCCGGCGGCCGCCGGGGCGGCTTTTTGTTGGGTTGGGTCATTGTCGCCCCCTATGCCGTTGCGCCGGTTTCGCGGGTGCGCTTTTCCAGCCAGGCAATAAGGTCGGCGCGCCGATACCGCACGTTGCGCCCGATCTTGATGAATGGAAGGTTGTAGCGCCCGGTGCTACGCCACACAGACAGCGTGCCGGGGGAATTGTCGAGAAACTGCGCTGCTTCTTTCTCGTCGAGAAGATCGCGGCCCGCTTCGATAATGCTCTGAATACTCATAGTTCGCTCCAATAGGAACTGCATGGGGCAGTTCAGAACTGCACAGCGCAGTTCATGGAGCGAAGGCTAGAGCAAGGGAAAACGGGCTTGTCCGCATGCGGGATCTGAAAAGCCGCATGCGGTGCTTGTTACTTATTTCATGCGGGATGCCATCGCATCGGGGATCTGCGCCAGTACCCTCCGCACAGTGTCCTCAGAAACAGCCGCGCCAATATTTTCACTCATCCTCGCTATCCGGCCCGCCGCGCCGCGGTCTTGGTGCTTGATCGATGCGTGCTCGCAAAGCGCCGCAATGATGGTCAACAGGCTGTTCCGCTCGTTCGGTTTCAGAGGCTTTTCGGGGCCTGGCGAAGTGGCTTTTATCGCCGGCGTCGGATCGTCAAATGGAAGCGGCTTTGCGCCAGGGTAGTCACGATAGCACTTGATCCATTCTGAAGGGGGGAGCTTGGTATTTGGCACTTCCAGTTTGCCGTCAGAATTTCTACAAATTCTGTCAATCAACCCGAACCGCTGGAAGTGCCGGAGCAGGCCAATGATGAGGCAGTCGACATTTATCGATACACCATCATCATCATGGCCATCTTCGGCAAAGCGCAGTTCTAGCAGTGTTGCCGCATTTGTTGCGCCCCATGCTGGGGCCTTCAGCCAGTAGTCAAAGGTAGATTTTTCGGCCCGTGCTCGCTGTTCCTTCACTTGTTCAGGCGTCAAGCTAGTTGCGGCGTCCAGTTCCTCAAATGTGTAGCTACGGTCCACAGCGGCCCTTTCACGCTTCGCCCTTGATTCAGGATGCCGCGCCAGCCGAGCAAGGGAACCCGGTTTTCGCCCTCGGGGATCAGCCTCGGGCTAGGCGCAGCAAAACAGGTTTTCTCAGGTCACGCGGCCCGGTCGCCTTGCTGCGTGCGCATCAGATCAAGCAGGAATTCGGGTGCGAGGTCGGCGCCGTTGGCCCATGCCGCCGTGCGCATCAGCGGATGCTGACTTGCCGTGGCGAACACGGCTGGATCACGTAGCGCCTCGAACACTTCTCCGTCAATTTCACCTGACAAATCCACTTCTCCGGACTCTCCGTTGTTGAAGCGCAGGAACAGGCGATAACCTGGCAGCGGGGTTACTTCTGTGGTGTGCAGGATCATGATCGTTACTCCAGAGGATCAATCGGATTCAGCGGCTTCTTCTGTTGTGCAAGATTCCAGTCGGCTTCAATTTCGTTCCGATGCAGCGCCATCCATTCGCGAACCATCGACAGTGCCCGGCCCGGTAGCGAACCGGCGTACACTTTGCCGTCCAGCGTCATCAAGGCTTCATGCTCGCCGTAGACGGCGTGAAAGTGCATTGGCGGGTGCTCGCGCCAGTTCATGTAAATGACGATGCCGAAGAACCGCGAGATTTCCGGCATGACTACGCCGCGCCCCGCTTCGGCAACTGCACTACTTCCGCCGCCTCTTTCATGCGGCCAGCTTCCATCATCGCCGCCGTTGCCGTGTTGACGGCCGCCCGCACCGGATCAAGGTCGAGTCGCGCATAGATCGCGGTCGCCTGTTGGCTCTTGTGGTTCAGGCTCTTGCCGATGATGGCCATTGATGCGCCCGTCTTGGCTTGCCAGCTTCCCAGCGTGCGCCGCAGATCGTGAAGGGTTACGCCATCCGGGTCGGTGCGCCCGTAGGGGATACCGGCCCGCGCCATGATGCGAATGACCGCCTTCTTCGGTTCCTCGATATGCCCGCTTGCACCGGTGCCAGGGAAGACAAACACAGCGCCGGGCATGGCAACTTCCTGTCGTGCCTGCAAGATGGTTACCGCCTCAGGCGAGAGGGTCACGTTCTGCGGCGTGCCGTTCTTGGTATCGGGAATGCGCCAGACGCAATCCGCCAGGTTGATTTCCGACCAGCGCATGGCCAGCAGGTTGGCCCGTCGTGCGCCGGTCAGTAGCGCCAGCAGGATGTAATCCCGTAGCGTTTCGTTCTGCTCTTCCGCCACCGATTGAAAGAAGCGAGGCAGTTCGTCGGCTTGCAGGAAGCGGTCGCGCTTCACCACGCGTCCGGCCACCTTGACGCCCTGCGCCGGGTTCGCTTCGAGATAGCCCCATTCAATCGCCTTGCCGAAGATGCCAGACGCCAACGCCCGGATCTGGCGAACCGTCGCCGCAGCTTTTCCGGCCGCTTCGGCATCAGACAGCACGCGTATGATCGCTTGGCGAGTGATGGTTGTAAGCTTGCGGTCGCCCAGCGGCTTTTGCAGGTAGTCCCTGAACCGCTGCTCATCGTCGCGCCAAGAGAGCTTCCTTACGCCGTGTCTTGTCCCGTACTCGGTGAACAACTCCGTCAGTGTCGGCTCCGCCTTGAGTGCGCGCTTCACTTCGGCAGGGTTCGCGCCGTGCTCGATCTCTGAATTAACCGTTGAAGCCGCTTTGCGTGCCTGCTCTACGGTCATGGCCGGGAAGCGGCCCAAGGTCACCCGTTCCGGCCCGCCGCCTTTGGTGCGCCGGTACATGGAAAAGGTTTTCACGCCTGCCGGGGTTACGCGAAGCTGCAGGCCCGGTGTCTTCGCGTCGTGATAGGTTGCCCGCGTACCAGCCGCAGGAGAAGGCAGAGCAAGGAGTCGCTCCTTGTTGAACTGGAATCTCGATGCATCGCTCATGGCTTGACCTTATGCGTTTGGTTTGCTCCGGGGTTACGCCGGGGTTACGCCGGGGTTACACTTGCGGTCAAAAACTATGCAGTTTCGTGTAACCCCGTTAAGGTCAGTGTAGCGCTAACCTACTGCTAGGTCAAGGAAGATTAAGGTTGATTAATCCGTAGGTTTACTTAGAATCGCGGACTCTTAATCCGTAGGTCCAGAGTTCGAGTCTCTGACGCCCCACCAACCATTCAATGAGTCAGCAGCAGCCAGTCTGCAGTTTTTCAAACCGGGGTTACGTGCCCCGAAAATCCCCCGGATGAACAGGCGCAACCCGCCCGCATGGCAACCAGCGGGACAGATTACCGGCCCCGACGCCGGACAGCCTCCAATGAGGAAACCCGGTACCGATCGCCGGCCAGCCGCCAACGAGGGCACCCGGTACCGGACAGTCTCGGGACCGAGTGACCGCGAAGGGAAGCGATAATCGTCTGACTGGGGACGAGTCCATCGACGGGAGGGAGGTCACTCAGCAATGCTCAGGGAGCTTCGAGTAGCCAAGAACTCTCGGCCCGGAAGACCAGGAAGCACCTCCCCGATCCGATCAATCCGGCGACCCTGTCGTTCATCCCACTTCTGGGGCTGGTCGACTACTGCTTCGCTTCTTGCGCCATGAGCTCGCGGAGGAAGCGCACGGGAATGGCAAAGCTGATTCCCGACGGCTTGCTGAGGACCGACTCCTTGCTCTCCTTGACGAAGACCATGTTGATGATGCCGACCACCTCGCCACGACTCAGCTCATACAGGGGGCCGCCACTGTTGCCGGGATAGGCCGTCGCGTCCAGCTGGTAGATGTCGAAGCTGCCGCTCCTGATCTGCTGGACGACCCTCGCATTGAGCTGGCGCGCATTCGCACCGGGCAAGACGATCGGTGTGATGGCCGAGATGATGCCGCGATGCGTCACTGGCGAAAGACCCAGGGCGCCGCCAATCGGGAAACCGGTAAACGCGACCGACTGTCCTTCCCTGACCGGGTCGGACTCGTGCAGGGTCACCGGTGGCAGCGCCTGCCCTTCGATACGCAGCAGCGCAAGATCATGCGCCTTGTCGACCGTCAGCACCCTGGCGGGACGCTGCTGTGCTCCTGATGGAGTCGAACGCGTCACGATGGCCAGTCGCTCCCCGGCAGCCTCATCCAGGGCTTGCTGAATCACATGCGCATTGGTCGCCACCTGGCGCCCGTCCCCGACGACGAAACCCGTACCCCGCATCACGAACTGGGGGCTTCGCGTCTGCTGATAGGTTCCGACGACCACCACCGATGGCTTGATGCGTTCGATCGTCTCGGGCAGATCGGCCGAGGCGTGGCTGGCCGCCAACAGGGTCCCGCCCAGCAGGATGGCCAGCAGGAATCTGCTGGCGGCCACCAATCCGGCCATCGCTATGAACCCCTGGTCAGGCGAATACGCGGTAGCTCCGGGGAAGGCGTGGTCACCTTGGCGTCATAGGGATGATCGTCTCGCTTGAAGAGGCTCACGATCCGTTTGACATAGCCACGGGTTTCGGCGTAAGGCGGTACCCCCCGATAGCGATTCACCGCCCCCTCCCCAGCATTGTAGGCAGCCGCCACAAGGCTGACGTCTCCTTCAAAGTAGGCCAGCAACCAACGCAGATAGGCCAGACCGCCACGTAGGTTCTGCTCCGGATCGAAGGGCTTCTTGACATTGAACCGTGCCGAAGTGTCAGGAATCAACTGCATCAGCCCCTGCGCATTCTTGTTTGACAACGCCGCCGGGTTGAAGTTGGATTCAGTCCGGATGACGGCCAGCGCCAGGCGCGGGCTGACGCCGTATTCCGGTGCCAGCTGGTGGACCAGACTGAGAACCCTTTTCTGAGCTTCGCTGCTCGGGACCATGACATCCTGCCCATCGTCGGCAGAAAACAAGCCGCGCATGCATTCCGGCGTGTCAGACGCGGGGTCACCGACAAAGCGCTGCATCTTCTGGGACTGCGGATGCCCCTGTTTCGCGGCCAGATTGAAGAAGTAGGCCGCGCGCGCATCGTCGCGCTCGAGACCTCGCCCATTGGCGTACATCCACCCGAGACTGAACTGCGCCTCGGGATCGCCGGCACGTGCGCCGTCACAATATAGCTTGGCTGCCCGCACGGGATCCCTCGGCACGCCTTCGCCATGTTCGTAGGCCAGGGCCTCCTTGCGCAGAACCAGCAGACGTTCGGCATCCGATTCCCGGGGAATCTCCCCGGCTGCGAAAACCGGCAAGGACGCCCCGGCCAGGCCCAGCAGTCCGCAAAAGACCAGTGCGCCACGGCGCACCAGGGCCGGACATTGAAAGCAGGAAGGTTTCATCAACAAACTCCGTTGGCTACGCTGAAGTGTGAGACATACCATGCCATCGACGCCCGCACCCCCTCTTCCAGCCTATGGCTTGGAGCATAGTGGAGGAGGCGCCTGGCTTTGGCAATGTCGGCCTGTGAGTGACGAACGTCGCCCGGCCGAAAATCTCCGTAGGCGGGTCGCAGGCTACGCACCTCAGGCCGGTGCTCGGCCAGAGTGTCGCGCAGGATCTCGAACAAGCGATTGAGCGACGTGCGATCATCCACCGCGACGTTATAGACCTGGTTGACCGCCGCCGGATCGTCGGTCGTTGCCGCCAGCAGGTTCGCCTGCACAGCATTGTCCACGAAGCAGAAGTCACGACTGGTCTCACCGTCCCCGTTTATCATCACCTGCCCGCCAAGCAGCATGCCCCGGGTCCAGCGGGGGATCACCGCGGCATAGGCACCTTCAGGGTCCTGGCGGGCGCCGAAGACGTTGAAATAGCGCAGGCCGATCGACGGAAAGGCGTAGCAACGAGCGAACACCTCGGCATACAGCTCGTTAACCAGCTTGGTCACGGCATAGGGTGATAGCGGCCGCCCAATCCGGTCTTCAACCTTGGGAAGAGCCTCATGATCACCATAGGTCGAACTCGAGGCAGCATAGACGAAGCGTTTGACTCCGGCATCGCGGGCCGCGACGAGCATGTTGAGAAAGCCGTCCACGTTGGCCGCGTTGGTCGCCAGAGGATAGGCCAGTGAACGCGGAACAGAACCCAGTGCCGCCTGATGCAGCACGAAGTCGACGCCACGGCAAGCCTCGCGACAGGCGTCAGCATCGCGGATGTCGGCCTCGATGAAACAGTGGCGAAGCCACTGTTCCGGCGTCACCAGCGACCTGACCTCGTCAAGATTTCGCCGGTGACCGGTTGCGAAATTGTCCAGCCCGATCACTGTCTGGCCAAGTTGGAGCAAGGTTTCGACCAGATGCGAGCCGATAAAGCCTGCACTTCCCGTTACCAGCCAGCGCGCCGGCTGCGCCAGCAGCCGGTGGCCGAGCGCAGCCAGGGCGGGAGGAGAAGTCGAACTCAGAGACGCCACACGGTCACCCCTTGCGCGACCAGCGAAGCCTCGTTGAACATGCTTTTCACGTCCGTGAGCACGCCGTTCTTCTGCAGTTTGCCAACGTAATCGGCCAGCGGACGCTCCTTGAACTGGCGATGGGAAACGGCTGCCACAATCGCGGCTGCGGCCGGCAGTTGCTCCCATGCGGTCAGTTCGACACCGTATTCATGCCGGGCCTCATCGGCGTCGGCAACCGGCTCATGCACCAGCACCCGCGCGCCATAGGACTCGAGTTCCCGGATCACGTCGATGACGCGGGAGTTGCGCAGGTCTGGGCAGTCTTCCTTGAAAGTCAGGCCGAGCACGATGATCGGCGCATCCTTGACCTGCCAGCCATTGCGGATCAGCTGCTTGACCGTCTGTTCGGCAATGAACTTACCCATGCCGTCGTTGATTCGGCGACCCGCGTTGATCACCTCCGGGTGGTAACCGAGCATTTCCGCCTTGTGCGTCAGATAGTAGGGATCAACGCCAATGCAGTGGCCGCCAACCAGGCCAGGGCGGAAAGGAAGGAAGTTCCACTTGCTGCCGGCGGCTTCCAGGACCTCGACCGTGTCAATACCGATACGATCAAAAATGATCGCCAGTTCGTTCATCAGGGCAATATTCAGATCGCGCTGGGTGTTCTCGATGACCTTGGCAGCCTCGGCTACCTTGATGCTTGAAGCGGGATAAACACCGGCCGTGATCACGCTGCCATACACCTGTCTGACTCGCTCCAGCGTTGCCGATGTGTCACCGGAAACGACCTTGACGATTTTCGTCAGCGTCCGTTCCTTGTCGCCCGGATTGATCCGCTCGGGTGAATAACCCACAAAGAAGTCCTCTTTCCACTTCATTCCGGAGTACTTCTCGATGATCGGGATGCACACTTCTTCGGTTGCACCAGGGTAGACCGTGGACTCGAAAACGACCGTTGCACCACGCTTCAGGTTTCTGCCGACCGCTTCCGATGAGCCAATCAGCGGTCCGAAATCCGGCTGATGAGCCTCGTCGACGGGCGTCGGCACGGCCACAATCACGAAATCAGCTTCTGCCAGGGCGGCGGCATCAGAACCAACCTCCAGATGAACCGCGGCCTTGAGGTCGGCACTGCTGACCTCACCGGTCGGATCGACGTGCTGCCGATAGTTCGCCACCTTGCTTGCCGACAGATCGTAACCGATGGTGCGCTGCCGCTTGCCGAATTCAACAGCAAGCGGCAGACCAACGTAACCCAGACCCACTACCGCAACAATAGTCATCTATTTCCCATCCCGTAACGTTGATTTTTCCTGAGTCACACCGGCAGCCTACAGGCCCTTCTGCAACTCCGCGACCGCTGCCTGCGCCGGAAACTTGTCACCCAGCTTCGCCAGTTGATCGAGCTGGATTTTGGCCTCGCCCTTCTGTCCGACCTTGATCAGCGCCCTGGCGTAATTCAGACGGATCTGCGACGCCTGCGGCGCCAGTTCAAGCGCCTTCTTAAACAATTCCATGGCGCGTGCGCTATCGCCCTTGTCGACCAGAAGAACAGCCAGCGTGTCCATCAGCGCCGGTTGATCGGGCGCCAGTTTGTTCGCCTTCTCGGCATAGTCAACCGCCTTCGGATCCTTGAGCTGACCGGCAACCCACGCCAGATTGTTGAGTACCGCCGCGTTGTCCGGCTGCACTTCGAGCAGCACGCGGTAATGCCTGGCCGCACCGGCGTAGTCCTTGCGGGCGCTCGCCTGTTCGGCCAGATAGAGGCGGAAGCGGGCGTCCTTGGCATGCTCCTTGAGCCACGTCTCGGCAAACTTGTCGGCCTCCGCATTGTTGCCGCCCGCAAGCAGCGCGGAATGCAGCTTGGCTGCGAGCTCTGTGCTCCCGACTTCCTTGAGCCCGGCGCGATAGGCCGCCGCGGCATCGCCCCATGCTTTCTTCGAGGCATGCGCGTCGCCCGCGAAAATGTAGCCGATGGCCTCCTTGGGTCTCTGCCTTTGCACGTCACGAGCGACCTCGAGCGCTTCCTTGGTGCGTCCAGCATCAAGTTCAAGCATCATGATCCCGCGCTGGGCCTCGAGTGAGTCCGGCTTGACCTTGAGTGCCTTCTGCAGATTCTGCAGTGCAGCCTCCTTGTTCTTCGCCGCCATTTCAATTTCGGCCATGCGCAGATAGGGCAAAGGCGAATCCGGTTTCAGTGCGGCCAGCTTGCCGTAAGTGGCCAGGGCCTGGTTGAAGTCGCCGGCAGCCTGCTGGGCGCGTCCTGCAGCATCGAGGATCTCCGGCCGTTCCGGCAGCACTGCAAGCGCCTCCTGGGCTGCGGTGAGAGCGCTCTTGGTCTCGTTCTTGCTCAGGTACAGGCCAATCAGTCGCAAACGCGGGGCCGGGTCGGTCGGGTTTGCGGTCACCGCCTTGCCGATCAGCGCTGCGATCTCTTCGGTGGTTCCTCCGGATTTCGCCCGCATTTCGGCAAGAGCCAGAAACGCCTGCACATTCTTCGGGTCTTTGACCAGCACTGCCTCGAAACGCTTCCGGGCTTCCTCGGGTTTCTTCTCGATCAGGTCCAGATTTGCCAGATTGGCTGCAGCCGGAAAATAGGCCGCGTTCAAGGCCAGCGCCTTGTCAAAGCTCTTCCGCGCCCCGGCGATGTCGCGCTTGCCAAGCAGCGCCGTACCGCGCAGGTTGTATGTCAAGGGATTGTCGGGCTGCTTCTTCTCCAGTGCCGCGATTGCTTTCAGCGCCGCATCGAACTCCCGCCGCTGCAGGTGGGCTGCAATCAAGGCCAGATCCGCGCGGTTGCCGGGGTCCGCCGCCGCAACCTGTTCCAGATCACGGAACGCGACATCACTATCGCCTTTTACCATATTGACCATCGCCAACGAGGTGCGCTTTCCCGGATTCTTGGGATCGAGCGCGGCGGCCTGCGCAAAATACGTCCCCGCCTTGTCGATCTGGCCGTTCTGCAGAAACACCTGTCCGGCCAGGGCGAGCATGTTCGAATCCTTGTCGATCTTGTCAAGGACCGGCTCCAGGATGCCCAGTGCCTTGCCCGGTTGAGAATTGCGCAGGTAGCTGGCGATCAGGACGCGGCGTGTGACACCAAGCGGCGGAGTTTGCGGCAGCGCCTTGAGCAGGTAGGTCTCGGCCTGTGGGAAGGCCTTCAATTCGTACTCGATCAGGCCTGCCAGTTGCAGACCCAGGGGATTGTCCGGGACCGCACGCAGCATCAGGAGAATGGAGTCCCTGGCGGCCGCATAGTCCTTCTTCTGATAGGCGAGCATGGCCGCCAGGTAATGCGTCTGAGGATGATTGGCAGCAATCTGTTTCATCGACGCAAGCTGGACGCCAGCCTCATCGATCTTGCCCTCCGCCAGCAACTGCCGAATGATCGCCGCATGCGCAGCGAGATAGTCCGGTTTGATTTCCAGTGCCTTCCGATAGGACATCATGGCGCCCGCAGCGTCCCCCTGGGCAGACAGGAGATCCCCCTTGATCTGCCAGGCGTCATGCAGCCTGGGCGATTTCTCGAGTGCACTGTCGAGCAGCGCGACGGCCGCCGGCAGGTCACCGCGGCCGGCTTTCAGCCGCGCCTCGCCGATCAAGGCCGGGGCGTTGCCTGGTTCGGCAGCCAGTGACGCGGCATAAGCCGCCTCAGCCTTATCCGGCTTGCCCTGCATCAGGTAGGCCTGACCAATCGAAGTCTGCAATGCGGCCTTCGCCGCCGCCGTCGTGAGATCGGCTTTGGCCAACTCGTTTGTCACTTTCTCGGGCTGTCCCAGCATCAACAGGGTACGTGCCAGCAAGGGAACCACCTCATCGGCTGGGTAATTCAGATCCTTCGCCTTGCGCAACTCGACCTCGGCGCCCGTTGGATCGCTTCCTTCAAGCAGCGCCTTGGCAAGCAGAAAACGCGCCTCGGCAAGTTGCGGATCCTTCTGCAAGGCGTTCTTCAACTGGATGACGGCAGTCTTGTGGTCGTGCTTCAGCAGCGATTCCTTCGCCGAAGACAGCAGAGCTGTCGGGTTCTCGCCGCCGCAGCCGACCAGGAGAAGAGTAGCCAGCAATGCCGAAGCGGTCGCCTTGCGCAGCGTGTGCAGCGAGTTACGTGTATTCATGAGGGTCCCCACGGAGTCGAAAAAGTGTTGCCCGAAACAAGCCTTATTTCAGCCCAAACCTGTGCATCATATCGTACAGCGTTGGCCGGCTGACACCGAGCAACTCGGCCGCCCTGACGACGTTGCCGTCGGCGCGCGCCAAAGCGGTGATGATCACCCGCCTTTCCGCTTCATCACGCGCCTGCCGCAGGTCCAGCACAGCCGGGTCGGTCTGTTCCCCGCCCAGCAAGCCGATCTCCTCGGCTGTAATCTGATTGCCATCGGCCATGATCACCGCCCGCTTGATGCAGTTCTCCAGCTCGCGAACGTTGCCCGGCCAAGCATGCGATTCTATCGTCCGCAGCGCGTCCTCGCGCAAGGTCATCGCACCCCGATTGTTGTCAGCCGAAAACCGCCTGACAAAAGCGTGCGCCAGCAAGGAAGCATCGCCGAGGCGGGCGCGCAAGGGCGGAATATTCACGACGATTTCTGCCAGGCGATAGTACAAATCCTCCCGGAAACGCCCTTCGGTAATCAGAAACTTTAGATTCTGATGCGTCGCACAGACAATCCGGACGTTGACTGGAATCTCCTGCCGTCCGCCGATCCGCTCAATCACCCGCTCCTGCAGAAAACGCAGCAGTTTGGCCTGCAGGGCGTGCGGCAAGTCGCCGATCTCGTCGAGCATCAGCGTGCCGTTGTTGGCTGTCTCAATCTTGCCGGGAGTGGTCTTGGCAGCCCCGGTGAAAGCGCCTTTTTCGTAACCAAAGAGCTCGCTTTCCAGCAAATTGTCCGGAATAGCGGCGCAATTGATCGCAACGAAGCGCTCGCGGCGCCTCTGCGACGACTCATGAACTCCCCGCGCCAGAAGTTCCTTGCCAGTTCCACTTTCACCCAGCAGAAGCACCGTCGCATCGGTGACGGCAACCCGCTCGATCGTGCGACAGACACGCAGCAACTCGGGGTCGCGGGTGAGCAGACCGGAAAGCACATCCGGCTGCTGCATCGACTGCAGCCGTTCGTTTTCCTTCTGCAACTCGTGGAGACGGTGAGCCCGTTGTATCGTCAGACCAAGCATGTCGATCTCGAACGGCTTGGCAAAAAAATCGTAGGCGCCGAGAGCAATTGCGCGCAGCGCGTTGGCGCGATCGTTCTGACCGGTCAGGACGATGATCTTGGTGTCCGGTGCCAGCGTCAGGATCTCTTCGAGCAACTTGAAACCTTCGGAGACGGAATCCGCGTCTGGCGGCAAACCGAGATCCATCGTCACGACCGGGGGCTGATAGCGACGTACCAACTGTAGCGCACTCTCACGGTCATCCGCGGTGAGCGCCTCGTACTGGTCGAAAGCCCAGCGAATCTGTTTCTGCAGCGCTCGATCGTCCTCGACTATCAGCAGGAGGGGCAACTTCTCGGCACTCATGCCGATTCCTTCGACAAGTCAGCGGACTCGACTCCGCTACCCACCTCAAACAATGGCAACAACAAATCCACCTGCGTTCCAATGTCGACAGCACTATCCACCGACAGCTTGCCCCCCAACTCATGAACGTACTGGAAGCTCTCGTAGGCGCCAATGCCCATTCCCGTCGGTTTGGTCGTCTGAAAAGGCTTGAACAGGCGCTCGCGAACAAACTCAGGACTCATCCCGCGCCCGGTGTCGCCCACCTCGATCAGCGCATGTGTCCCTTGCCGGGCCAGCCTGAGCCAGACGCGGCCACCGTTCTCGGTCGCATCCAGCGCGTTCTGCACCAGATGGCCGACCACGCGCTCAATCCGGTCTTCGTGCCCACGGGCAATCAGCCTCTCCTCGATATTCAGCTCCACATCCCTCCCCTGACCGGACTTGGCGGTCTGAATCCGCCGTACCACATCAGCTAGGTCAATACCGCGCGGCCCATCAAGCGGTGTTGCGCCTTCGCGCAGTTGCATCATCAACTTGCGCATGCGCTCGACGGAATGATTAACGGTCATCAGCATGTCTTTCTGAAATTCCGGATTCTCACGATGGCGCTCAGCGTTCTTGAGCATCAGGGAGAGTTGAGCAACGATGTTCTTCAAGTCATGCACGACAAAAGCGGACATGCGGTTGAACGAATCGAACTTCCGGACCTCGAGCAGGGCCTCGCTGGCCTGCATCTGACCGAGAAACGCCCCGGCCTGCCGTGCCGCAGTCTTCAGAAGGTCGTTAACCTCCCAGTTGACATCGATTCTGGTACGGGCCGTCGCCAGGACGACAAAGGCGATCAGTTCGCTGCCGGTGGTGAGAGGAACAACCAGCCATGCATTGGGAACCTCGACCAGCCAGGACGGGAGTTCGAGACCATCATAGCGACGCGGTAGAGAACGATACTCTTCGAGATTGATCACCCAGCCGCTGTCGAGCAGAAACCGGCAAAGCGGGCTGCCAACATCCTCCGTCGCCGGCGAAGCCGGCATGTTCCAGAAAGCTGCCTGAGCAAAAAAGCGACCCGAGGGATCCTTCAGCCACAATGCGCCGCTCGGACTCTCGACCATATCCGCCAGACCCCGCACGACGTGTCGTCCCATGCCGGTAAAGCCGCCCTGCGCAGAAAGTGTCTGCGTAAATCGCAACCACTCCTCGCGATAGTCATAGCGGTAACTGAAGAAATGCTTGCCGACCTGCACCCTCAACCTGGCCCTCATCGAACCGGAGAAAGTCAGAGCAGCGAGGACCAGCAAGGCGGCAAAGAGCAGCGCCATCTGCAAGGCCCGCCCCCACTCGCCGCCAAAGAAGCGGACGTAGTAACCGGCCGCCGCCATGAAAAGGAGATAGGTACCGACGATCAGCAGTGTCGCCGAGTGCAAGGCAGCACGCTGCGACATGACCAGTCTCCTCTTCCAGTCATGGCTGCGGATTGCCGACAACGCCACCAGCGGCAAACCCATGGCATGCGCAAAACCGCGAATGCTGAAAGCGTCCGCATCAATGCGGTTGAACAGCAGGGCGTCCGAGTACAGGTACATGTCAAAAAGGAAGACACCGCCGAGCCCAAGACACAACGGCTTGATGCTCCAGCGGAAGTCAGGCGAAACGTTCCGGAAGAGGCGCTCGACGAGTACCAGGCCGTACACGCTCATCGCCAGCGAAACGAACAAGGCCACTCGCTGTGACGACAGGACCAGGTCGACACCGAAGACGACCATGACTTGCGCGGCGAAACCACCCACGACCAGCAGCAGGGCGAAGCCGCTCAGCCAGCCTGTAGCCGCTGGCAAAGACGCCCCCTCGGCTGGTTCCGGTTTCATCAGGACGAGGAGAAAGAGATACCATCCGCCGAAGCGCAGCATGTCGGCCAGCAGGCTGCCGGCGAGGAAAAGCACCTGGCCGGTCAGCGCAAAGGCCAGGCCCAGCATCCCCCACAGCGCGCACAGGCTGACGGCAAGGAACATGGCGCGACTGCGACCGCCAGCCCGCCAGCCGGCCGCAAGGTACAGCGTCAGGAGGGCCGCCAATACGCCGGCCAGCCCGTAGCTCCACACCGCGACCATTGCCATCTTGCTGTCCATCATGGCCCACAATCCCCGCGTATCCTTGCACCCCGATGAACCGCAGGCCCCGGACGATGCTTCACCGGGCACCCTTGCCAGTCAAGACCACACCGACCGTCTGGAACAGAATCAGGATATCCAGGAACAGGGTGTGGTTCTTGACGTAGTACAGATCGTATTGCAGCTTCTGCACGGAGTCTTCGACCGTTGCACCGTATTGGTACATCACCTGCGCCCAGCCGGTCAGCCCTGGCTTGACACTATGGCGTACGGCGTAGAACGGGATGTCACGCGTCAGTTGGTCAACAAAATAGGGGCGCTCAGGACGCGGTCCGACCAAGCTCATATCCCCCACCAGCACATTGTACAACTGCGGCAGTTCGTCGATGCGCAACTTGCGAATGAGGCGACCAACCCGCGTCACACGATCATCGTCCAGGGTCGCCCACCGCGGTTTGCCGTCGCTCTCGGCGTCGTTGAACATGCTGCGAAACTTGATGACCTTGAACAGGCGGCCATCGAGGCCAACCCGTTCCTGCCGATAGAAGACCGAAAAGCCGTCTTCCAGCACGATCAGGATCGCCGTCAGCAGCATCACCGGCAAGGAAAGAACCAACAGGGAAGATGCCACCAAGACATCAAACAGCCGTTTGATACTCGTCCGCCGCCAATTCTGCCGGAAGCCCTCGCCAAAAATCAGCCAGCCCACCCGCAGCGAATCGAGACGGAGTTGCCCGAGAGCACGTTCGAAGTAGCTCGCCAGATCCAGCACCCTGACGCCCGACAGCTTGCAGTCAAGCAGCTCGCGCAAGGGCAGTGCACCGCCGCGACGCTCCCGCACGGCAACGATGATCTCGTCAACCTTCAGGGACTGCGCCGTGTCGGAGAGTGACATCTGCTGGGACAGGACGACCTGCGCCGGAACGACGATCTCCGTTTCAGTAGCGCAGGGATAGAAACCAACGATCTGGATGTCCGGATCCGACTTGCGCAACACGCGGCCCACGTTCTCGGCTTCCTCACCAACGCCAAAAACAAGCACGCGGTGACTGAGAATGGAGCCAGACTGGCTGTGGGCCGAATGGACACGACGAAGCAGTGTGGTAAACAGCGCCGCCAGCCCCGACAGCAACATGAAGTTCCGATCGACCTCGGCCACCGAGAGCAGATAAAACACGCCGTACGCCAGTGGAATGGCAAGGTAGAGAGACAGCACCGCGCGTGCTCGAGTCTCCTCCCGAGTACGGCTGTGCACTCTCTGATAGATCCCCAGCCAAGTGTTGAAGACGATCATCGTCAGCGCAAAGATCACCGCATAAAAGGCGACTTTCTCAAGTTCGAAGCGGCCTCCACCGCCGATCCACATGGCGGCAAGAATCACACATACGACCGGGAACATCAGGTCGACGGCAACCTGGGCAATAGTCTTCCGATGAAACCAATGATTGAACACCTTGATCACGATAGACCCCTTGCAAGCACGAACCTGGAAACTTCTCGTTTATGAACGAGGCTCGGCTACCTTCCTGGAACTTGGAAAAGCCGAGCAAACGCCACGAAACGAAGGCTATCAGTGCAGATGGTTGGGAACCGTGAACTAATGCACAAGCAGCGAACGATACCTCACGAGGGAAGCCGTTCTGCGCTCGCCGAGAATTAAGGCACTACTTCGATTAAAATACGTAACCATTTGATACAATTTAATATTATCTCTAAAAACAGACTGATTCATGCCGAAATTATACCCCGAGCAGCAACCCTCAGGGCGTTTTGAAGCACGCGGACGGCGCCTCGAGAAGGCGTTCAGGGGCTCGACCATCGAGGACCAGAGCAGAGCATAGCAGCAAGTAGAAGAGGAAAGCAGACCGTGGCATGTCCAGCAGACTCGAGAACACCCCGACGACCAGGCAGGCAAGCAGTGCCGCAAGCAGATACGGTGCGAGGACGTGATCTGCTCCGGGACCCCGCAGCAGATTGGCGAAAGCCATTGCCAGGAGAGCCAGCAGCAAAGAAAGTCCGATCAGTCCCTGATCAATCAGTACCTCGAGGAAGAGACTATCGACGTGCCAGGACAGGAAGTCATGGCGGCCGGAAAAGAACCACTGCGACATGCCGCCGGAAAAACCGCCATTACCCAACAGTTGCTGGCCCTTCGCATCGACGACGCTCAGGTTGTCGACATCGATGAAGTCCGCCGGCCCCAGCAAGCGCAAATCAAAGAATCCGAGCACGGGTACCGGCCATCCCCCGGGGAATCCCTTGCGCCCAGTCATTGACAGCGACACATGGCGCCATCCCTCGCCCCCCGACAACCTGACCACGGCAGGCTGCGCGCACGACGCCGCATAAAGCAGATGCTTATGGCACAGGCCGACGCTCAGCATCGCCGGCTGCAAGCTGCGCAAGTCCATGGCCACCGTATAAGTGCCTGCGAAAGGTGCAGGCACACGCTGCAGCAACTCGAATCCGCCGCCCGGCCGCACGCTTTGCCGAGGCAAGAGGACGCGCAAGTGGGTCGCTTCGCCTTCTTCGACGAGACGCAGGCGACCAGGCATCTGGCGCCCTGGCACGGTCTGCGAATAGTTTGCCGGGAACCGCCCGAGGCCCCGCCCGAGCAGAAACTCCGACGGGTCGCGTAACAGGCTCAGGCCCTCACGCCAGTGCTGCATGCGCCCACCGAGATCGCGCTCGCCGGCTGCGAACCTGGCGCTCATGAAGTCTCCCGCTGCCAAAACGGCGAGGATCTCGATGAGCAGAACGGCCACCAACACGCGGTTTCCGTACACCCGCCAGGGCTCCGACGCCAGCGCCACGAGCGCAGGCCGAGGCGCCATCGCCAGGACCCGGCGCCGCCGCCAAGGCGCCGCCAGCAGCCAGGCGAGCACCATCAGCGAAAATCCGACCGCCAGATAGACGCCACGCGAAAAGGTTGTCAGACAGGCGTACGCGGCGCTCATCGCCAGCAGTGCCGAGAGCCCCCAGCGCCATCGGGAGCGCGCCTGCACGACCGCGTGGACGGCAAACGGAACAGTCAGGGCAAGAAAACCGTCAAGCCCCGCGCCACCCACATGCATTTCCCAGAACAGCGCCGTGCTGCGATAGTGCGTGGAAAAATCCAGCAACCCTGGATATCCAGCGCGTTCCCAGAGGACAGCCACAGCCACCCAGCCCAGCCCGGTTGCCACGCCAGCCGCGAGGCTTCGCCCGGCAAGCAGCGGCCGGCTCGCCAACAGGCTAGCCAACGACGGCAGCAGCAGCAGAACCAGCAGGAAACTCTTGGCAACACGCAGGCTGTTCAACGGCTCTTCATAACCCTGAAACCACCCCAGGGGAAAGCCACCCGCATCGGCAACACCACGCGCCAAGGCCAACAGATACGATACTGTCAAGAGACCCAGCCCAATCTGTGCCAGGCGGAAGCGCCCTACCGTCAGGGGCCACCCCAAGGCATGACGGGCACCCTCTCCCGACCGCTTGCGAGGCGCATCCCCTGCCAGGCTACCCGGTTCGCCAACGGCACCGGCCCTGCAGCCAGGAGGCGGGCCAATCGACGGGCTCGCCTGGTACTGTGACGTTTGCGCGAGCCCTTCGGTGGAGGTTCCAGCCCGCTTCACACGCCAGCACCGCCCGGTCGCCATTCGCGCATGGCAGCCCGCCACCGCGCCAAGTGCGAGCAGATCGAACTCCTCGATGCCTAGCCATCCCGTCCAGGCGGAAAACCCGGCAAGCGGCAGCAACGCAGGTAGAACGAACAGCCACAAGGCTGGGCGCAGCGAGACGGTGATGCACCAGACAACAAAAGCCGGCGTCAGCCATGTCGCCCAGAGCGGATGATGCAGCGCAAGGAAAATTCCCAACACGGCGGCAAGGATGGCTAGAGCACCGCAAATCCCAGGCATGGTCGCCGCCGCAAACGCCCTCTGTTCTGCCACCAACTCGCGTCCCCTGGCCTGACTTTCCCGCAATTGCACGGCGTCATCTCTTTGACAACCACGTGAAGCGTCTCCGCCGGCTTCTGTCGGCGTACCGTATGCGCCGCGGCCACACTCGCGCCCGTCGTCAGCGTAGCGGCTGCCAGCCCTGCTCACTGGCGCCGGATTCTGTCTGTCGCGCCGGAATCTGTCAATCAACAGGCGTCGCGCCAGGCGGTCGATGCTCGCCGAACGGCAAGGGGGCTGGGCCTTGCCGCCCTGCTATCGCGCACGGTCGCGTGCTGCCGGATTCGGGCACAGTCGCTTGCCAACCGGGTCGTTCTGGCGTCTAATCGGCAGACAATCCAGCCCCGACGATCTGCGCTGACGAACCCTCCGCCCGCCCCTAAGGCCTATCCTCACGAGCTGGCACACGGAGGAACAGGACGTGTTTTCGCCCGAATGGTGACACTGGATCGTACTTGGACTGGCGCTGACGGTCACCGAATCCGACCACGCCGAACGCTTACTGCTGCCCGCAGAAATCCAGAGCACCTTGCGCAGATTCTCTCGGCGCGTGGTGAAGACCGGCAACTGAGCGGGTGAACCCCTCCCCGACGGAGACCTTCAATGAACACAGGCTGGATCGTTTTTGGCATCTGTATCGTTTTCGTCCTCGCAGGCGCGATTCCCCTGCTCAGGGATCGTGGAGCCGACAGGAACCCGCCAGTGCCACGCAAGGAGACGCTGCACGACTGGCGAAACGAAAAGTAGCCCGGCAGCCCCTGCCAGGCGGACATCACCCACTTGCCAGCCAGTCAGCCCCCGGACTTAGCCGTTTCCCTGCGACACTGCCTCAAGTGAGAGAGGCCGACTTGAGCGCCTCCCGGATCTGGGCCAGAATGCTCTCATGATTGCTGTGCTGCTGCTCGGCCATCGCCGGGAAGGCTGGCCAGCCATGGTCGAACCACTCCAGTCCGGCAAATTGGCGACTGCCCTCGTAACGGGGGATGACGTGAAAATGCACATGGTGATCGACCATCATCAGCATCAGGTAGTTGATGGCCTGGTAGCCAAAGGCTGATCTCAGGGCCATCTCCAGTCCGGGCAGCAACTCGGCCAACTGGGCCATTTCTGCAGCCGTCACCTCCGAAAACCGGGCAACATGTCGGTTGAGCGACAAGATGCCGCAGCCCAGGGTCGCCTGCGCGGGTCTGAGCGACCATGACCAGGCCGTGTTTTTCGCGACCAACAGCTCCTCTACCCGAAACTTCGTGCGGAAATCGGCAAGCACCGATGATTCGTCCATCTTCTTTCTCTCCTGTCAGAAAACCGCCAAGGTAACAGACGTACTGGAGATCACTCCAGGGCCTTGCTCGCGCACACCGCCGCACAACGCGTCGACTGCTCTGCGTGAGCCTCGTCAGGCCTGGCCTACATGTGGCAAACTTGCGCTCGCTGCTGGCGTTTGCCGGCACCTGACCAGCGCAGACAGACGAGAGGGAATGACCATGACCAGGTACGGTTTCGTCGCCTCGGGCGGCGGCTATCGAAGCTTCTATACCGAAGGCGTGCTGGTCTGGCTGAAGCGAAACAACGTGCCTTTGGTGCACATCGCCTCGACCAGTTCCGGCAACAACATTGTCGTCGACTTTCTGCTTTGGGACTGGCAGAGTGAGGAGTTACCGCCGGTCCTGAGCCAAACGCTCAGGCTCAACGTCACCGACATCTTTCATGTCTTCTCCAACTTTCTCGGTTTGCGCCCGCCGTTGCTCCCCACCGGCACGCATCTCTTCACCGTTGACAAGGACAGCTGCCGCAAGTCGCTCCTGCTCGATGACCCGCGACGCCGCCAGTTGCTGGCCGAGCACCTAAAGACCTTGCGTTGGGATATTCGCGCCACCAACCTGAGCCAGCGACAGGGGCGTTTCTTCAACGTAAACGAGATTCTGGGCAGCATCGACGACGCCAGTCTCGACGCATTCATGAACGCCTTCCTTGCCGGCATCACCACCATCCCCTATTTCAAGGCGATCATCATCGATGGCGACTATTACATCGAGGGCGGCTATCTCGACAACACGCCGCTGCGCACCCTGTTCGAAGATGATGAGGTGGACGAGATCATCGCCGTCGACTTCACCGACTACGACTATCACCGCGAACTTGACAAGCTCTACCACGCCAAGTCGTTCACCCTGCCGTTCAACAGTATCGATACCCACCTTCTCGTCAGCGACATGCAACTCACGCTGCCCAACACCCGCATCTTCGCGCAAGCGACCCTGATCAACGAAATGCTCAAGACGATGGGCAAACAGAGCGCCGAGGTTGGCGGCAAGCGCTATTACGCCAAGCCACTGCACGTGCTGCGACCAAAGGATCTCGAGAGTATGACGATCTCACTCAAGGACAGCAGCAACCAGAAGCGTTACTTCGAGCTTGGCCAACAGGAAGCAGCGGCGATGTTCCAGAGTCCCTGACTGCCGGCGGCGGCGAGTCGGCGCGGCAGCACGTGAGGATCGCAGCTTCAGGAGTCGCGCATCACGAGGTGTCCGAGAGGTGCTGGACTGACATGAAGCCGACGGAATCGTGAGACGCTTGCCCGCGCTCCGAGCACGCACAATGTCCAGCAAAGCCATGCTGACCAAAGCGTATGGCTGAAGTAGTGGGCCCCGCGGGCCAACTGCGCCCAGCCGAAGAGGCCACCCGCCAGCAACACGATGGCGAGGAAGCAGCGGGCCAGTCGAGGCCGATGCTCCCGCCACAGGAAGTAGACGCCAAAGAACGCAAACGCAGCCACAGCGTGGCCCGACGGAAAGCAATGCCCCGGACCGCCATCCGATACCCCGATTTGCCAGTGCGAAACGTAGCTGGCGACGCCGCCAAACTCGGCGAGATCCCAGGGGCAACTCGTCGTTGTAACCCGCTTGATCGAGGGAACCAGCAGGACGCCGGCCAGCATCACCCCGATCCAGTGCCAGCGCTCGATGCGCTTCGGGCCAGGCAATAGCGGATGGCACGCGTCAACGACCCAGCAGACCCAGCGCGCCCCAGGCGAACAGGCGCCCGCCATCGTGCAGCAGGCTGCGGGTGAGCCACGCATCCCGCCATCCGAAGCCAGCCGCCGTACCGTACCAGTGGGTGAGAGCCAGATCCCAGCCGCTGGCGTCCCACGCCAGCAAGCAAGCCAACGCAAGAGATGTCACCAGCAGATCAGAGCGGCCGGCAGCGTGTCGCCTCACAGCGCCGCCACCGCACCACCACGGCAACTGCTCAGCAGGTCCCAATCCTGCTCGTACAGGGTCGTGCGCACATCGAGCAAGGCAAGCAGCGTGTGGAACAGGTGGTCGTGGCTCGCCGGATTGGCGGCGCGGCGCTGCAGACAGTCAACATCGATCGCCCCGGTCTGGCGAAAGCCCTCCGAGAACCACATCAGCATCGGTACGCTCGTCTGTTCCGCCGGGGCAATCGCATACGGGATGCCGTGCAGGAACAGGTTGTTCTCGCCCAGTGACTCGCCGTGGTCGGAAACATAGACGACTGCCGAGTCCACCTTGTCGGCCTGCGCCTGCAGCTTGGCGATCAGAGTGGCCAGAACATGGTCGGTATACAGCAGCGCATTGTCGAATGCGTTGACAATCTGTTCACGGGAGCAGCGGTTCAGGTCGTCGTCTTCACACGCCGGCTGGAAGCGCGCGAAGGCTTGCGGATAGCGGCGATAGTACGACGGGCCGTGGTTGCCGAGTTGGTGAAGCACCAGCAACT
>NZ_JAZKUM010000010.1:0-165297 GCF_036625085.1 Candidatus Accumulibacter necessarius
GCATCGCGTCGGTCGTCACTGCCCGCACGGTTTCCGGCTCGAAGCCACGCAGCCGCTCGCCAAAACGGCGCAAGGCGCTGATCGCGCGCTGTTGCGAAGCGTGATCCAGCAACTTCTCACGGGTCAGACCGGAGCCGAGCCGAACCGTTTCCTTGAGCGAATCAAGCGGGTGAATGCGGTTACCCACGACGCGCCCAATTTGCAGGCGAAAACTGTTGGAACCGAGATCGACCCCAGCGATCAGTTCGTAACTCATGGCTGTTGTTCCCCAATCGTATGGCGAAAGACAATTTCCAGGCTGGCCATTCTAACACTGCCGGCCAGTGCATCCATTGCGCTGCGCCAGACCGGTCAGCGCCGTCGCATCGAGAAAAAGAAGCGCGAATCGACCAGCAGGCAAGCGATGGCTGTAATATGCTCGTTCCCGAATACACCTTCCCGATCCATCACTTCTGACGGAACGAACCCATGAATATCGTCGCCACGACCAGCGAAACCCCTTCCCTCCAGACCCCAACCGCCTTCCCGCCGGAATACTTCCAGAATCGCGAGATGAGCCTGCTTGCCTTCAATCGTCGAGTGCTGTGGCAGGCGAGGAATCCGCGCACACCGCTGCTCGAACGCTTGCGCTTCCTGTGCATCGTGAGCAGCAATCTCGACGAGTTTTTCGAGATTCGGGAAGCCGGAATCAAGGAACAACTGAAGCTGAATTCGGTTGCCATCACCACCGACGGCAAGACCGCTCGTGAGGTCTACCGCCTGGTGGGCGACGAAACCCACGCGATCGTCAAGGAGCAGTATGCCCTGCTCAACGACGAGATACTGCCGCAGCTCGCAGCTGAGGGTATCCGTTTCCTCAAGCGCGCGGACTGGAACGTTGCGCAGCGCGAATGGATCCGGGACTTCTTCTTCCGCGAAGTGATGCCAGTCATCACGCCGATCGGACTTGACCCGTCGCACCCGTTCCCGCGTGTACTCAACAAGAGCCTCAATTTCGCAGTTGAACTTGAAGGCCGCGACGCTTTCGGCCGCAGTTCCGGTGCCGCCATCGTGCAGGCGCCGCGCGTGCTGCCGCGCGTGATCCGGCTGCCGCGAGAACTCGGCGAATGTGAGTACGCCTTCGTCTTCCTGTCTTCGATCCTGCACGAATTTGTTCATGAACTCTTCGCCGGCATGAAGGTGCTCGGCTGCTACCAGTTCCGCGTCACGCGCAACAGCGACCTGTTCGTCGACGAGGAAGAGGTCAAGAACCTGCGCGCCAAGATCCAGGGCGAGTTGCCGCAGCGCCATTTCGGTGACGCCGTCCGGCTGGAAGTGGCCAACAGCTGCTCGGAAGCAATGACCCAGTTCCTGCTCGGACAGTTCAACCTCACCGAGACCGACCTTTATCGCGTTGCCGGGCCGGTCAATCTGGTTCGTCTGATGCAGGTACCCGACTGGGTCCTGCGCAACGACCTGAAGTTTCAACCTTTTGCGCCGGGGATACCGAAGGCCCTGCAGAAATGTCACAGCGTCTTTGACAGCATTCGTGGCGGCGACATCCTGCTGCATCACCCCTACCAGAGCTTCAACCCGGTGATCGAACTGCTCGAACAGTCGGCAAACGACCCGCAGGTGGTGGCGATCAAGATGACCGTCTATCGCACGGGCACCGACTCGGTCTTGATGCAGTCGCTGCTGCGCGCAGCACAGAATGGCAAGGAAGTCACAGTGGTCGTTGAGCTGATGGCCCGCTTTGACGAGGAAGCCAATATCGGCTGGGCAACCAAGCTTGAGGAAGTCGGCGCGCACGTGGTCTACGGCGTCGTCGGTTACAAGACCCATGCCAAGATGCTGATGATCGTCCGCCGCGAGGAGGGGAAAGCCGGCAGCAGTATCCTGCGTCGCTACGTCCACCTGGGCACCGGCAACTACCATCCAAAGACTGCTCGCCTGTACTCCGACTTCGGTCTGCTGACCTGCAATGAAGAGATCGGTGCCGATACCAACGAAGTCTTCAAGCAACTCACCGGCCTTGGTCGCGCGCAGGCCTTGACACACCTGTGGCAGGCACCGTTCACCCTGCAACCGAACGTCGTCGCTGCGATTCGCGCCGAAGCTGAAGCCGCGCGTGCCGGCAAACGTTCCAGAATCATCGCCAAGATGAACTCGCTGCTTGAACCGGAGACCATTGCCACCCTCTACGAGGCTTCACAGGCCGGGGTAAAGATCGACCTGATCGTGCGCGGAGTCTGTGGTTTGCGCGCCGGCGTCAAGGGCCTGTCCGAAAATATCAGCGTCCGCTCGATCATTGGCCGGCAACTCGAGCATCACCGGGTGTTCTACTTCTACGCGGGCGGCGAGGAAAAGGTCTATCTGTCGAGCGCCGACTGGATGGAACGGAATTTCTTCCGTCGCATCGAACTCGCGTTTCCGGTGCTCGACCGCAAGTTGAAGCGGCGTGTTATCGCCGAAGGTCTGCAGATCTATCTCACCGACAACACACTGGCCTGGGAACTCGGACCGGATGGCACCTACCACCAGCGGCGCGGGTCGCGCACCAGCCCGCATTCATCGCAGGCCGAGCTGATCGAACTGCTGCAGGCCTGAGAATTGACAGGGGGCACCGCCCTCTGTCTGCGTCAGCGGATCAGGCCGTCAGGCGCGGCGCGCACTGACTACACCCTGGACTTCGTGCAGCAAGGCCAGGGTCCGATTGAGTTGTGGAACGCTACCGACTTCGGCAGTGAAGCTCATGTGCGCGTTGCCCTGCCTGGACTGCGTGTTGACAGCGATGACGTTGATCCTTTCGCGCGCAAGAATGTCGGACACGTCGCGCAGCAGACCCTGTCGGTCATAGGCATCGATCACGATATCGACTGCAAAGACGCCATCGGTGCGGCTGCCCCAGGTCGTTTCGATGACCCGCTCGGGATGCATTGTCTGCATATTGGAAAAGTTGCTGCAGTCGGCGCGATGGACGGAGACACCCTTGCCGCGCGTGACGAAACCGACGATCGGGTCAGGCGGAGCCGGCTTGCAGCAACCAGCGAGTTGCGTCAGCAAGCGGTCGACGCCAACGATGAGAATGCCCTTCTCGGCGACATCACTGTCCCGCTGCCGACGCACAGGTAGTTCGGCAAGCTCCTGATCGTCGACCGGCAGCTCGTTACCGCGTACCGCGCCCTGCAGCTGGCGCAGGTTCAGCTTTGCTCGCGCAACGGCAATGAAGAGGTCCTCGCTGCGGGTAAAGCCCAGGCGGGCGGCAAGCTCATCGAGGTTGATGCTGGGCTGGCCCATCCGCTGCAATTCGCGGACCACCACGGCGCGCCCTTCGGCGAGCGTATCCTCCAGCGCCAGACTGGCGAACCACTGCCGGACCTTGAGCCGCGAACGATGTGTAAACAGATAAGCCAGCGAAGGATTGAGCCAGTCACGCGATGGCCCACCGTGCTTGGCAAGAACGATTTCGACGCGCTGGCCCGTGCTCAGCTGGGTATTTAGCGGCACCAGCGCGCCGTCCACCTTGGCGCCACGACAGCGGTGACCCAAATCGGTATGCACGCGGTAGGCGAAATCGACCGGCGTCGCACCACGCGGCAGATCGACGACCCGACCCTGCGGCGTCAGAATGTAAACTGTCTCGTCGAATGCTGCCTGCTTGTAGTGCCTGACCCAGTCAGATGAATCGGCGACTTCGTCCCGCCAGGTCAGCAACTGGCGCAACCAGGCGATCTTCTCGTCGTAGCGATCTTCCGGTGTGGCGCCGCTGCCCTCCTTGTAGCGCCAGTGCGCGGCAACCCCCAACTCAGCATGGCTGTGCATCTCCCGGGTGCGGATCTGCACCTCCAGCGAGCGCCCATCGGGGCAGTGCACGGCCGTATGCAGCGAACGGTAGTCATTGCCCTTCGGATGCGCTATGTAATCGTCAAACTCCTTGGCAATCGGCGACCAGATATGGTGGACGATGCCCAGCGCTGTGTAGCAGTCTTTCACTTCATTGACGATGACGCGCAGAGCGCGCACGTCGTAAACCTCGGAAAACGCGACATCCTTCTTGCGCATCTTGTTCCAGATGCTGTAGATGTGTTTTGGTCGGCCGTAGACCTCGGCGTTGCTGACACCCGCGGTCACCAGTTCAGCCTGCAGGCGGTCGATTGCTTCGGCGATGAACTGCTCGCGCTCGGTCCGCTTCTCGTCAAGCTGTTGGGCAATTTCCTTGTAGATTGCGGGATGCAGAAAGCGGAAGGAGAGGTCCTCGAGTTCCCACTTCAGCTCCCAGACACCGAGCCGGTTGGCGAGCGGCGAATACAGCGCCAGCGTCTCGCGCGCCACCGGGACACGCAGCTCGTCGGGTTCAGCCGCATAATAGCGCAGGGTCTGGGTGCGCGAGGCCAGACGCAGCAGGACGACGCGAATGTCCTCGACCATGGCCAGCAGCATCTTGCGCAACACCTCGATCTGCGCCTTCATCTCCTGGGGATTCTTTTCGCTACTGTCGACCGAATGCGCGACAAAGCCGCGCGTGATCGGTCGCAGGCGGTTCAGGCGGGAAATCCCGTCGACCAGCTGCGCGACGCCGGCGCCGAAGTCCCGCTCGAGCAGCGCCAGACCATGCTCGAGCAGCGTCGGCACGGCGAAAAGCAGCGCCGCCAGTCGTGAATCGGCATCGAGCTTGAGCCCGGCGACAATCAGCGCCACGCCCAGCGCATGCCCCCAGACATCCTCCCCACTGCCCAGACTGCGATCGCCATAGGTCGAGCGGGCAAAGTCCACCGCCAGCCGGATGCGGTCGATCTCGGCTACCGAGAGACCTTCACCGAGCGTCAGCAGGGATTGTTCGAAGTCGCCCTGCGCGGCGACCGAATGAATGACCGAGACCATCGGCCCATTATAAGGTCTCGACGGCGCATCAGGCATAATGCCACTTTCCTTCCCGGCTGCCGTCGATGTTCGCCCGCCTGCCACACCCCTACCTGCTGCTCGTGCTGACAACCCTGTTCTGGTCGGGCAACATGGTCATCGGCCGCGCCATCCGTGACCAGGTCCCACCGTTTTCGCTCGCTTTCTGGCGCTGGACAATCGCTCTCGCTTTGGTACTGCCGCTCGCCCTGCCGCATCTGCGCGCACAGGGGCCACTGCTCCGACAGCACTGGCTGGCCGTGACCGTCCTCGGCCTGCTCGGCATTGGCGGCTACAACACCCTGGCGTACATCGGGCTGCAGTACACGCCGGCGACCAACGCCGTCCTGCTGAACTCGTTCATCCCGATCGCCACCATCACGCTGTCGTGGATCTTCCTCAAGAAGCACTTGCTGGGCGTCGAGTGGTTCGGTGTTCTGCTCTCCTTCGTCGGCGTGACGTCCATCGTCTGTCGCGGTGACCTGAACACCCTGGCACAAATGAGCCTCAACGTCGGCGACCTCTGGATGCTCGCGGCCGTTTTCACCTGGGCTCTGTACACGATCGGACTGCAGTGGCGACCACCCGGCGTCCACCCGATGCTGCTGCTCGCCGCCTTTACGGTTGTCGGCCTCCTGGCGCTTGCTCCCGGCTACGCCTGGGAAATCGCACAGGGCCAGACGATCCAGGTGTCGACCGGTTCGCTGGCCGCCATTGCCTACACCGGGGTCTTTCCAGGTTTTCTCGGCTACGTCTTCTACAACCGCGCCGTCGGCGAAGTCGGGGCCAGCAAGGCCAGCCTGTTCATTCACTTGATGCCGGTCTTCGGAACCCTCCTTTCGGCCATATTTCTCGCCGAGATTCCGCAGCCTTACCACTACGCCGGCATCAGCCTGATTTTCGCCGGCATCTACCTCACCACGTCCTCGTTGCCGAGGGCGAAGACCCCATGATTGGCAACCTGTTCGACTGGTTGCGAAACCGGCAGGAGCCGGCTCCCGTGCCGGAGGCCCTGTGGCAGGCGGTTGTTGCAGCGCTGCCGTTTCTCGCCGCGCTCAGCGACGAAGAGCAGGTCCGGCTGCGCTCTCTGGCCGAAGACTTCCTCGCCGAAAAGGAGTTCACCGCCGCCGGCGGGCTCGAACTGTCAGACGCGATCTGCGTCTCGATTGCCGCCCAGGGCTGCCTGCCGATTCTCAACCTCGGCCTCGAATACTACCGTGGCTGGGTGGGAGTGATCGTCTACGCCGACGAGTTCATCATCCCGCGCAGCGTCGAAGACGAATTCGGGGTCGTCCATGAATATCAGGAACTGGCCTCGGGCGAGGCCTGGGACGGCGGACCCCTGCTGATTTCCTGGCGCGACGCACAAATGGCTGGCACCGGCTACAACGTGGTCATTCATGAGTTCGCGCACAAGCTCGACATGCTCAATGGCGACGCGAACGGCATCCCGCCGCTGCATGCGGGAATTTCGCACACCGACTGGCAGCAGGTGCTACTCGCCAGCTACCGCCATTTCTGTACGCTGGTCGACCAGGCTGAGGACGGCGGCGAGGAAACCACGTTCGATCCCTATGCTGCCGAGAATCCCGGCGAGTTCTTCGCCGTCATGAGCGAAGCGTTTTTCGAGACCCCGGACGTGCTGCAGGCCGAATATCCGGCGCTCTACGAAAACCTGGCCGGGTTCTACCGACAGGATCCCGCTTCCCGGCTGCTCCCACCGGGCGTTGTGCAGTAGTCCGGGAGATTTGGATTGCGAAAAAGGGGGCGTTGTCCAACCCGGCGCTCAAAAGCGACGCCTTGAATGTCGCTTCGCGGTAATCCGGGCGGAGGTCTGCCTCCTGCATGTGGAGCAGGTCAGACTGGAGATGGTGGACATTTGGCCGAGGAGCTGAAGTTCAGCCTCTGTCTCGAAGACGATGAGACGGCGTGCAGCATGTTGTCCAACACTTATTGGTCGCCCCCCTGCTGTACGAGGTTCCGCTGCATCAGCGCGAAGAAGCGGTCGTAGAAAGGACCGGCGGGAACCGTTTCGCTCGCCACCTTGACGAGAGAATCCTCGCTCGCCGAGAGCGGGATCGATACCGAGCCGAACGCGGCCAAACCAAAACTGGCGGAGTTCGGATTCTTCTTCAGCGCGTAACGTTCCTCGATGGCATTGACGTACGCCGTTGCCAGTTTGCCGAGATCGCCGTCCGCACTGCAGACGACATGAAATGCGATCTGCACGTGCACCTCGCCTTCGGGCTGGAAGTGCTTGCTGGCGCTGATGGAATCCTGCCTGTCCGTGGTCAACAGGTAGCCCTGACTGAGCAGCGCACGGCGGGCGGCTTCGCAGGTTGCTTCAGCGCTGGCGTCGAACAGGCGCGAGAAGGTCTCGTTGGCCTCGAAGCCTTCGTTCTGGTAGACCGCGACCTTGCCGGGCCCGCTGGCGCAAGCCGCCAGCAGACCGGTCAGGCCGAGCAGCATCAGGCCGGCGATCAGCCGGCAAAGAGCGGGCGGCAGCAGGCACATTGCAAAGTCCGGAAGACGGGGCGAAGTGGTCAGTAGCTCAGCGTCTTTGGCAGTTCCTTGGCCTGCTCCACCCAGGACTCGACCATCGACAGAGCGGGGGGCTGCTTGCAAACCTGCTCCTTGTCGTTGGTGTCGAGGATCCGGGCGTGCAGGTTGTCAGCGCGGCGCGTGGCCAGTTCCTTGACCGTGTCCACGCCGGCCTTCTCGAGCAGGTCCGAGTACACGCCGGAGACGCCCTTGACCCGGGCGAGGTCAGCGCGATTGGCGAGTTCCAGGATGACCCGGACGTCGCAGCCACAGGCGCTGGCCAGTTCCTTGCGCTGTGCCGGGGCAGCGGCCGCGGCCAGCAGCTGTTCGTTGTTCGTGATCCCCTTTTCCTTGAGTTGGTCAACGAGGTCTGGTGTGGCCCCTTGCAGCTCCTTGATGGCGACGGTCATTGCGGCTTCCTCCTCGACAGTACGGGTTCGACATACGGGATCGTGGTCGCCCTGGGTTGTGTTCAGGGAGCCACTCCTGTCTTTCTGCCGGATGACAGAAGAACAAAGTATGCCACATGCCGGTTTGCCCTGCCGCTGGCTTTTCCACGATGCCTGCCCCCGGCCTTCGACCAGTTCCCGGGTCGCCCCCATTGCCGTCGCGGTTGCAGCCAGAAGCCTGCGGCGGGCTCGTTGCATGGCCACGCCCCGGGATGGTGCGCTCAGTGCGCCTCATCCCAGTTCAAGCCGACGCCGACGTCGACCACCAGCGGTACGCGCAGGCTGGCCAATTCGGTCATCAAGCGAGGCAACTCGTCGCGCACTCGCGCCAGTTCCTCGTCCGGCACTTCCAGCACCAGCTCATCATGCACCTGCATCAGCAGGCGCGTCTGGAGACGCTCGGCGTCGAGCCAGCCCTGTACGACGATCATCGCCGACTTGATCAGATCGGCCGCCGAACCCTGCATCGGTGCGTTGATCGCCGCGCGTTCGGCACCCTGCCGCCGGGCGGCCTGGCTGGCGCGGATCTCGGGAAGCCACAGGCGACGGCCGAAAACCGTTTCGACGTAGCCCTGTGTCCGGGCCGTTTCGCGCGTGCTCGACATGTAGCGCGCCACCCCGGGGTAACGGGCGAAATAGCGCTCGATATAGGCCTGCGCAGCGCCGCGCTCGAGATCGAGCTGGCGGGCGAGGCCAAAGGCGCTCATGCCGTAAATCAGGCCGAAGTTGATGACCTTGGCGACCCGCCGCTGATCGGGTCCGACGTCGCCCGGGTTGACACCGAAGATCTCGCCGGCCGTTGCCCGATGAACGTCCTCGCCCTGGGTGAAAGCTTCGAGCAGGCGGGCGTCCTCCGAGAGGTGCGCCATGATGCGCAGCTCGATCTGCGAATAGTCCGCCGAGACGATGTGGCTGCCGGGCGGGGCGATGAAAGCGGCCCGAATCCGCCGGCCTTCCGCCGTGCGCACCGGGATGTTCTGCAGATTTGGATCGCTCGACGCCAGGCGCCCGGTGACCGCCACCGCCTGCGCATAGCTGGTGTGCACGCGCCCGGTCGCCGTGTTGACCATCTTCGGTAGTTTGTCGGTATAGGTGCCCTTCAGTTTGGCGAGCTGCCTCGATTCGAGCAGGATTTTGGGCAGCGGGTAGTCCAGCGCCAGTTCGGAGAGGACTTCCTCGTCAGTCGACGGCGTTCCCGACGGCGTCTTCTTCTTTACCGGCAGGCCGAGCTTGTCGAACAGGATTTCCGCCAGTTGCTTCGGCGAGTTGAGGTTGAACGGCTGCCCCGCCGCAGCGTGCGCCCGTGCCTCGATCTCCAGCAGACGCCTGCCGATTTCGTGGCTCTGCTGCGTGAGGAGGTGCGAGTCGATCAGCACGCCGGTACGTTCCATGCGGAAGAGGATGTCGCGCACCGGTAGTTCGATGGTCTCATACACTCGCAAGAGACCGGCATCGGACTCGATCTGCGGATAAAGCCGCGCGTGCAGGCGCAGGCAGAGATCGGCATCTTCGGCGGCGTATTCGGTGGCCCGGTCGACCGCCACCTGGTCGAACCCAATCTGGTTGGCTCCCTTGCCGCACAGCGCCTCGTAGGGGATCGTCGCCAGGCCGAGATGGCGTGTCGCGAGCTGGCCCAGGTCGTGTCCGCGTACGCCGTCCTTGCCCGATTCGAGGATGTACGATTGCAGCAGCGTATCGTGCCGCACCCCAGCCAGGCGAATGCCATGGTTGGCCAGCACATGCTGGTCATACTTCAGGTTTTGCCCGATCTTCGCGTGCCGGTCGGACTCCAGCCAGGGCTTCAGTCGCGCCAGGACTTCATCAAGCGGCAACTGCGTCGGTGCATCGGGATAGTGGTGGGCAAGCGGCAGGTACGCCGCTTGCCCCGGCGCAAGCGCCAGGGACATCCCGACCAGGCGTGCGGCAAAGGGATCCAGGCTGGTGGTCTCGGTATCGAGTGCCGTCAGCGGCGAGTGCTCGATCCTTTCCAGCCAGCGCTCGAAGGTCTGCCGGTCAAGGATCGTTTCGTAAGCCGCCCGGTGGGCACCGTCTGACGACAGGCTCTCCGGCAGGCTCGAAAGTCCGTCTGCGGACACTGCAGCATCGGGCGCCCGGCCGTCGCCTGCACCATTGCCCTGGACTTCCTTCAGCCACGTCCGCATCTCATAGTGCGAAAAGATCTCGATCAGTCGTTCGCGATTGGCCGAGCGTGGCGTGAGGTCGGCCAGCGCCAGCGGCAATCGAAGGTCGCGGCGAACCGTCACCAGTCGGCGCGCCAGGGGCAGAAAGTCCAACGCGCGGCGCAGGTTCTGCCCGACGACACCGCCGATGTCGGCGGCGGCGGCGATCACGCCGTCGAGCGAGCCGTACTCGGCCAGCCATTTCACCGCCGTTTTGGCGCCGACCTTGTCGACTCCCGGCACATTGTCGACGGTGTCGCCGATCAGCGCGAGATAGTCAACAATGCGCTCCGCCGGCACGCCGAACTTGCTGATCACGCCCGCTTCGTCGAGTACCTCGTTGCTCATGGTATTGACCAGCCGGACCTGCGGCCCCACCAGTTGCGCGAGATCCTTGTCACCCGTCGACACCACGACCTGCACGCCTTGCGCCGTCGCCTGCGTCGTCAGCGTACCGATCACGTCGTCGGCCTCGACACCGTCGACAACCAGCAGCGGCCAACCGAGCGCTGCGATGGCGTCGTGCAGGGGTTCGATCTGACGGACCATGTCTGCAGGCATCGGCGGACGGTTCGCCTTGTACTGCGGATACCAGTCATCACGAAAAGTCCTGCCCTTGGCATCGAAGACGCAGCCCTTGTAGTCGATTCCCGACGCGCGGTAGTCGCTTTCCAGTCGGCGCAGCATGTTCAGGACGCCGTGGATCGCCCCCGTCGGTTCGTTCTGCGTCGTCCGCAGGTCGGGCATGGCGTGAAAGGCGCGATAGAGGTACGACGATCCGTCGACCAGCAGCAAGGTAGGCATGGGTACGCAAGAAAATCAACGGGAAGGGAGGGTTTCCCCGCCAGACCAGACGCTGCCGGCCAGTCGCGCGGAGCAGTTCGGATGCTGCGGGTTGTCGGCATTATGGCAGAGTTCGCCCGGCCGACCGTGCCGCCATCAGCCCTTCGAGTGCGGACTGCTGGCCAATCTGTACTACAATTCCTGTCAGGACCGATCAACTTCCTGCCGATTGTTCAATCACCCGGAAACTCTCTCATGCGTCGGATTCAAGCTCTCCTGGCCACATTGGCTTTCGCTGCTGCACCGGTTCTCGCCCAGAATAAGGGAGAGTTGCAGCCCTTGCCGGCAGTGCCGCCACCGCCACCGGAAATGGCTCCCTTTGATGCCGCCCTTGAACCTGAGGTGACGATCATCAAGCGCGAGGGGAACACCGTCGAGGAGCACCGGATCAACGGACGCCTCTTCATGATCAAGGTCACGCCGGAACATGGGGTTCCCTACTACCTGGTTGACCGGAAAGGTGACGGAAACTTCAGCCGGGAGACCATGGGAAATCCCGACGTCGCCGTCCCGATGTGGGTCATCGGTACGTTCTGACCGGCCGGCGTGCTCCTCGCCGGGCAAGCTGGAAGGTCGCACGCAAGACGCCTGAAACCTGAACGTTCCCTTGAACGCGACGCCTCGCCAGTACGTGCTGACGATTGCCGACCCGGTGCGGAAAAACCATCCGCCAGCGTGTTCAGCTGCCAGCGCCGTTTGCTCCCGCGATCCGGTCGAAATGCCTCTGTATGAATAATTCCCTGCCGCAAGTCCACGAGCAGTATGAAGCGCTGCCATATCCTCCCCGCGAGCCGGCCGAGGAACGGCAACGACTGGTTACCACCTGGCTCGATTCACTGGCGATGATCAACCATTATTGCTTCGCAGGGGAACAGGACTTCAAGGATCGTTTTCGTGTCCTGGTTGCGGGCGGAGGTACCGGTGACACGACGATCTATCTTGCCGAGCAGCTGCGTGGCACGAACGCGAGGATCGTCCATCTCGATCTGAGCGAGGCGAGCATTGCCATCGCGCGTCGCCGGGCTGAAATTCGCGGTTTGGACAACATCCAGTGGGTGCAGGAATCGCTGCTTGACCTGCCGCAACTCGACCTTGGCCAGTTCGACTACATCAACTGTTCGGGAGTCCTGCATCACCTGCAGGATCCTGACGCCGGCTTGAGGTCCCTGAAGCAAGTTCTCGCAGTCGACGGCGCGATCGGGATGATGGTCTATGCAACCTACGGCCGCACCGGTGTTTACCAGATGCAGGAACTGCTGCGCCAGATCAACGCGGACACGGAGAGCATGGCAGGTCGCCTCGAGAACGCACATCAGTTGTTGGCGACGCTGCCGCCGACAAACTGGTTCGCGCGCGGCGAACAACTGTTCTTCGATCACCGGCATGGCGACGCCGGCATCTACGATCTGCTGCTACATGCGCAGGATCGCTCATACACCGTCGAGCAGCTCTACGCCTGGCTACACGACCAACACGGCTTTCACATCCAGTTCTCCGACGTCGGCCGCGGTCGATCGCCGTACTTGCCGCAGTTGATCCTGGCCCCGCGGCAGCCGCCCTTCCTGGCAAAGGTCAGGCAAATGCCGCTGCGACGACAGCAAGCCATAGCCGAACTGATCGGCGGCACGCTGGTCATGCATGCGTTCTTTCTCACCCGCGGCTCGCGCGTCGCACCCTACGGTGACCCGGCGTGTATCCCTTTCTTTTGCCACGAACCCATTACCGGACCTGAATTGTCGGCGATCATCCATCGCAATACCGCCACCCCCTTCATCATGCAGCACAGCCACACAGGTATCACCGTCCCGGTTGATACGGGCAGGTTCGGCAAGTTCATCCTGAAGTACATCGACGGCCGACGCAGCTTCGAGGAGGTATTCTCCCTGGTCCGCGCCGAGGAAAAATTCCGCCGCTCGCCACCGAACAACGACACGCTCTTTGGAGATTTTGCGGCGCTTTACGAGTTTCTCAACGCGATTGAGCGCATGCTGCTGACGCGCCGCCGCGCCTGAGTTCCAGCGGTGATCCCGGGACATGCGATGTCACTCCCCGGCGGAACCGGATGGCGGGCGCAGCGCCGCACTGCTTGCCTAAGCCGTTGAGGGCGGCTAGCATCCGCTACCTTCAGGTCTGGACGAGCATGGTCATGGAGCACTTCCCGATTCCCGCCCCTGCCTTCGACGGCGCCAGCCGCAGAGTCGAGCCGGGCAATGCCATCGACTGGTTCAGGCAGGGATGGGCGATTTTCGTCGTCAATCCGGGTATCTGGATCGCGATCATGGTGCTCGTGATCGTGATCCATGTCGGCCTGGCGATCGTGCCGTGGATCGGCCCACTGGCTTCCCATCTCCTGACGCCGCTGCTGGCTGCCGGCATGCTCTGCGCATGCCAAAAGGTGGCCCGCGAAGAAGCGCCTGAAATCAACGACCTGTTCACCGGTTTTCGGCGGCACACCGGCGCTCTGGTCTTGCTCGGCGTGCTCTACATGCTGGCCATGCTGGGGGTGTTCCTGCTGGTTTTCCTGTTTGTTGGCGGTGGCATCGCCGGCGGCCTGCTGCTCGGCAACCCGGTTGGTGCCGGCATCGCCTTCGGCGGGATTCTGCTGGCCGCGCTGCTCTGGTTGTTGCTGTCGGTGCCGATCGTGATGGCTGTCTGGTTCGCTCCGGCGCTGGTCGTGTTCAACAAGATGCAGCCGGTCGCTGCGCTCAAGGCAAGCTTCAACGCCTGCCTCAAGAACGCCATCGTGTTTCTGGTCTATGCGCTGATTGCCATGGTGTTGTGCTTCTTCGCTGCGCTGCCGGCCGGTCTCGGGTTCCTGGTTCTCGGACCAGTCCTTGCCGGCTCGGTGTATGCTTCCTATCGTGACATTTTCATCGCCGCCTGAGCGGCCAGACAACATGCAAGCACTGACTCTTCCCGCCGCGCAAGGATGGCGCTGGCTGACCGACGGCTTCCGGATTTTTCGCAAGAATCACCTGATGCTGACTTTTCTCGTCATCAGCTACTGGATGCTGATGGCCGTGGTGAACATCATTCCCGTGATCGGAACGGTCGTCACGACGCTGTGTATCCCGGCCTTCTCGGTCAGCCTGATGAACGCCTGCCGCAACATCGATCGCGGCAGCCCGCTCGCGCCGCAACTGCTGTTCTCTGGTTTTAAAAGCAACCTGCGTTCGCTGCTCACCCTGGGCGGGATCTACCTGGCGTCGACAGTGGGCATTCTCACCATTTCATCACTGGCCGACGACGGCGCCCTGATGGCGATGATGCTCGCCGGTCAGAAGCCGGACGAGGAAGCGCTGAGTGACGGTAGCCTGCTGCTCGCCACCCAGATCGCACTGGTTCTTCTCTGCCCGCTGGTCATGGCTTACTGGTATGCGCCGGTGCTTGCCAGCTGGCATGGCTTGTCGCCTGCCAAGGCCCTGTTCTTCAGTTTCGTCGCCTGCGTGCGCAACTGGCGAGCCTTTCTCGTCTACTCGGTGGCCATCCTGGTCGTTGCGACGCTGGTGCCGGGACTCATTCTTGGCGTGTTGGCGGCCATGCTACCCAGCGGCGCGGCGCTTCTGACGGTGCTGATGACGGTGCTGCTCATTCTCGTTCTCGCACCGACGCTGTTTGCCAGCTTCTACGTCAGTTACCGCGAGGTGTTTGTCGCTGTGGACGAAGATGCCTGATTGGCTGGTCAACCAGCCACTGGGCGTCTTTGGCGGCACCTTCGACCCGGTTCATTATGGTCACCTGCGCCTCGCCGAAGAGGCGGCCGACCGGCTCGGGCTTGCCGGCATACGCTGGATTCCGGCAGGCCAGCCGGCACTGCGCGGCGTGCCGCAGGTGACTGCAGGGCAACGCCTGGCAATGGTGCGCCTGGCAACTGCCGAAAATCATCGCTTCGCAGTCGATGCCGCCGAAGTGGAAGCCGCGCAGCCCAGTTACACCGTGACCACGCTCGAACGCTTGCGCCAGGCCGATCAGTGCGGGCCGCAGCGACCGCTGGTGTTGCTGGTCGGTGCCGACGCCTTCGCTGGTCTGCCGGGTTGGTATCGATGGCACTCGCTGTTCGATCTGGCGCACCTTGCCGTGGCCCATCGTCCCGGCTTTGCGATCGATGCGGCGCAACTGCCTGCGGCCCTGGCCGCCTGTTACCGCGAGCGCTTGTGCACCAGCCCGTCGACACTCAGCGAGTCACCGTCGGGACGCATCGTCACCTTTGCCATGACCCAACTGGCGATCTCGGCGACGCAGATCCGACGGCTGCTGGCCAGCGGAGGGAGTGTCCGTTACTTGCTGCCCGACACCGTGATCGCTTACATTCAAGACCAGCACCTTTACCCGGAGTACTGACCCAGCAATGAAACTTCCCCAACTGGAAAAGCTCGTTGTCGACGCCCTTGACGACATCAAGGCCCGTGATATCGAAGTCATCAACACCAGCCGCCTGACTTCGCTGTTTGACCGCATGGTCATCGCCTGCGGCGACTCGAATCGCCAGGTAAAGTCACTGGCTCGCAACGTGCAGGACAAGGTACGCGAAGCGGGCGGTCGAGTGCTCTCCTGCGAAGGCGAGGAGGTAGGCGAGTGGGTTCTGGTCGACCTCGGCGACATCATTGTTCATGTCATGCAGCCGGCGGTACGCAGCTACTACAACCTGGAGGAACTGTGGGGTGGCAAGGGTCCGCTGCGGGTGCGGCGGGCAATGGCCGAGGTAGGGTCCGCAGGCCAGGGATGAAGCTGGCCATCCTCGCTGTCGGTCACAAGCCGCCTGCCTGGGTGGCTGCGGGCTGCGCCGAGTACGTCAAGCGCATGCCGCGCGAGCTGGCCTTGTCGGTGGTCGAAGTCAAGCCGGAACCGCGCGGCTCGAAAAGCCGTGAACAACTGCTGGCCGCCGAAAGAACCCGTCTGTTGGTCGCCATGCAGGGCTGTGGGCGAATGGTCGTGCTCGACGAGCGGGGCGTCGATCTGCCGACCCTGAAACTGGCCGAGCGTCTTGAAGGCTGGATGCGCGTCGGTGGTGATACCGCCTTTGTCATCGGCGGTGCCGACGGCGTCGACGAGACCTTGAAGGGGCAGGCCAGCGAATGCATCCGTCTGTCGAGCCTGACCTTGCCGCATGCCCTGGCCCGACTGATACTCTGCGAACAGCTCTACCGGGCGATCAGCATCGTCCGCAAGCATCCTTATCATCGGGAAGGCTGATGCCCGTCGATACGCAGCACCCGCGCCTGCACCTGGCATCGCGCAGCCCGCGTCGGCGTGAGCTGCTGGCCCAGATCGGTGTCGGTTTTGATACCTTGCTGCTGCGCAGTTCACCGCGTGACGATCGGGCTCTGGACGAGACACCGCTGACCGGCGAGGACCCGGTTGACTACGTCGAGCGTATCGCCCGCAGCAAGGCGGAGCATGGCTGTCGTATCGTCAGCTGGCGACGGCTGTTGCCGCAACCGGTGCTGGCAGCCGACACGACGATCGAACTGGCTGGCGAACTGATCGGCAAGCCGCGTGACGCCGAGGATGCCAGGCGGATCCTGCAGCGTCTTTCCGGCGAGACGCATCGAGTCCTCACGGCGGTGGCGATCGCTTTCGAAGTGCACATGGAACTGGCCCTGTCGATCAGCGAGGTGCGTTTCCGCCCGCTCGATGAGGGCGAGATCGGCCGCTATGTCGCCAGCGGTGAACCCATGGACAAGGCCGGCGCCTACGGCATTCAGGGGCGTGCCGGCATGTTCATCGAGCATCTTTCAGGCAGCTACAGCGGGGTGATGGGACTGCCGCTGTGTGAGACGGCCCAGCTGCTGAAGCGCTTCGGCTACCTCCTGTAGGGATTCCGCGTCAATTGCCTTGTCCACCAGCCACTGTTCCAGCTGGGCTGTCCGGTTGCGCTTAAGAGGTCTTTAAGGATTCGCCCATAAGCTGGCGGCACTCACTTACTGGACCTCGGTCATGCAGACTGCCAAACGCGACGTGTTCGAAAATCGCTCCAGCCACATTACCACCACTCACACGGTCGTTGGTTCGCCGCGCCGCGAAGAAACCGAATCGTTCATACGGACGATTTTCGCGCGGCACCATGATGCCGATGTGACCTCTTTCGCACCCAACCTGCTGCTCCTCGAGCAGCACGAACGGATCGTTGCCGCAACCGGCTGGCGCGCTGCCGAGGCCGAAGCGCTTTTTCTCGAACGCTATCTTGACCAGCCGATTGAACAGGCCATGGCACAACTGGCAAACCAGCGCGTGCGCCGCGAACGCATCGTCGAAGTGGGCCATCTGGCAGCCGAAAAACCTGGTGGCACCGTGCAGGTGGTGTTGGCCCTGGCCGCAGAACTCGACCGCCTGGGCTATGAGTGGGTGGTGTTTACCGCCACCCGCGAGCTGATCAGCATTTTCAACCGCCTCGGTCTCCCCTTGCTGGCACTCGCTCCGGCTGACCCAGCCCGGCTTGGCGAGGCCGCCAGCACCTGGGGCCGCTATTACGATACGCAACCGGTGGTTGTCGCCGGGCGCATCCGCATGGCCCTCGAACGGAGCCGTCGGCGGTCATGAGTGGTGGGACTTCACCGGCGCACGCCGGCAGCGAGTGCCTGTTTGCCGCGCTGGCCAGACGTTCGCCTGACGCCATTGTCCTGCAGGGCACGCGGCAGACCTGGCGAGCCGCCGAGCTGCTGTCGGCAGTCGATGATCTCGCCGCGCGTATCGCCGGCACACGCGTTCTCGCCGTGCTGGCGGGCAATGGTCCGGCCTGGGTGATTGCCGACCTGGCGGCCCTGCGCGCCGGCACGGTGCATCTACCGCTGCCCGATTTTTTCAGCCAGGCGCAACTCGCGCACGCCGTCGAGCAGACCGGCGCCGACAGCGTTCTCACCGACCAGCCCGAGCGCATCGCCCGGTTGAACCGCGGGTTTGCCGTTGTCGGCAAGTGGAACGGACTGCTCCTGCTGCAGCGCTTGACCGAGCCGGTCGATTTGCCGCCGGGCACGGCCAAGATCTCCTTTACCTCGGGCAGTACCGGTGCGCCCAAGGGTGCCTGCCTGAGCGCCGTTGGTTTGATGGAAACCGCCAGCGCTGTCGCCAGGCGCCTGGCTGCTCTGCCCATCGACCGGCACCTGGCCGTCCTGCCGCTGTCGTTACTGCTCGAAAATACCGCAGGCATCTACGCGCCGTTACTGCGCGGCGCCGAGATCCTTGTGCCGGATCTGCCGACCCTGGGCTGGCAAGGCATGTCAGGGTTCGATCCAGCCGCACTGCAGCGCGCGGTGGCGACTGCCGCGCCGAGCAGCCTGATCCTGGTACCGGAACTGCTCAAGCTGTGGGCTCTCTTTCTGGCTGCGAGCGGGCAAGAGGGAGCCGCCAGCCTGTGCTATGTCGCCGTCGGCGGCGCCCGCGTCTCACCGGCCTTGCTGGACCAGGCGCGCACCCAGGGCCTGCCGGCCTACCAGGGCTATGGCCTGACCGAATGTGGTTCGGTGGTCAGCCTCAACTGCCCGGGCGACGAGGGTGGCGAGGGCGACGATGCCGGACGGCCACTCGATCACGTCAACGTGCGCATTGCCGAGGGCGAAATCGTTGTCGGCACGCACGCCTTTCTCGGCTACGTCGGCGACGCAGCGGTCGTCCCGTCAGCGGCCCCGGCGGCCAGGCGGGAGTTTGCCACCGGCGACCTTGGCCGGGTCGACGCGGATGGTCATCTGCATCTCTCGGGTCGGCGCAAGAACCTGCTGATCACTTCCTACGGCCGCAACATCGCGCCGGAGTGGGTCGAGTCGATCCTGCTGGCCGAGCCGGCAATCGCCCAGGCGCTGGTCTTCGGCGACGGCAGGCCCTGGCTCAGTGCTCTGCTGGTGGCTTCACCCGGTATCGACAGCGGCGCGCTGGCCGCTGCGGTCCAGCGCAGCAACCATGCGCTGCCCGACTACGCCCGCATTGCCCGCTGGCATGCGGCGGCGCCCTTTACCGCGCAGAACGGCCTGGCGACCGGCAATGGGCGGCCGATCCGGGCCGCTATCTCGCGTCACCACGCCGCCGAACTGGCTGCGCTCTACTCAGAAGAGGAAGCAAGCAATGTCGTTTTATGAGCACTTGACGGCCGCCACGGCAGCCGATCGCGCGCAGTTGTTTGCCGCGCCCGTTGTTGCCGACTGCCTGCAGGGCCGCGTCACTCTGGCCAGCTATCTCGCCTTTCTCGGGCAGGCTTATCACCATGTGCGGCACACCACGCCGTTGCTGATGACCCTCGGCGGCCGCCTGCCCGAACGCCTGTCCTGGCTGCGGCGCGCAGTGGCCGAATATATCGACGAGGAGATCGGCCACGAGGAATGGATCCTCAACGACATCGCGGCCGCCGGCGGTGACGCCGATGCCGTGCGCGCAAGTCAACCGGATCTCGCGGCCGAGGTCATGGTTGCTTATGCCTACGACCTCCTCAACCGCCGCAATCCGGCCGCGTTCTTCGGCATGGTGTTCGTCCTCGAGGGCACCAGCGTGGCTCTGGCCTTGCAGGCCGCCGACCGCATCCAGCAGGCGCTGGCGCTACCGAACTCTGCTTTTTCCTACCTGCGCTCGCACGGCACGCTGGACCAGCAGCACACCCGGCATCTCGCCGACCTGCTCGAGCGCATGACCCCGGCCGACCAGGCCGACGTGCTGCGTAGCGCAAAAGTCTTCTACCAGCTGTATGCGGACGTCTTCCGTACCCTGCCGAGTGCGGAGGAGCAGCCATGCAGTTGAAGAATGCACGTATTCTGCTGACCGGCGCCAGTGGCGGTCTCGGCCAGGAACTCGCCTGCCAGCTGACTGCCTGCGGTGCCGCCCTGCTGCTCGCCGGGCGCGACAGCGGGCGCCTGAATGCCCTGGCGACCTCACTGGGGCCAAGCGCTGCCAGTATCTGCGCCGATCTCGAGCGCGCGTCCGGAGTCGCCGCCCTGGCTGGCGCCGCGCGTGAGTTCGGGGTCAACGTGCTGATCAACAACGCTGGCGTCAGCGCTTTCGGCCTGCTCGAGAATCAGGAGTGGGCAGCGATCGAGCGCGTCCTGGCGACCAACCTGGAAGCGCCAATCCACCTGACGCATGCCCTGCTGCCGTGGCTCAAGGCGCAACCGCAGGCAGCGATCGTCAACATCGGTTCGACCTTCGGCAGCTTGCCATTTCCCGGCTTCGTCGCCTACTCGGCGGCGAAGGCCGGACTGCGAGGCTTTTCCCAGGCCTTGCGCCGCGAACTGGCGGATTCGCTGGTCGCCGTGATTCACATCGCCCCGCGCGCGATCGATACGCCGCTGAACACCGACGCGGTCAAGGCCCTGAACCGTGCCCTGAAAAACCAGAGCGACAGTCCGGTGGATGTTGCCCGGCAGGTCGTCGCCGCCTTGCGCCGCGGCGATGGCGAGCATCATTTCGGTTTTCCGGAGCGCCTGTTTGCCTGGCTCAACGGGGTTGCGCCATCGCTCATCGATCGCGGCCTGGCCAGCAAGCTGGCGATCATCAAACAACACAGCCCCTCATCCTGAACCAAAGTGAAAGGACTCACCCGATGAATATTGCTTTTCAACCAGCCCGATTGCTCGCGCTGCTTTCTCTCCTTGCCTTGAGCCACCTGGCCGTTGCCGCGACACCGGACGATCTGATCCGGCCGATCCAGGAGCAATGGGCCGAAATCAAGTACCGTCAGCCGGAAAAGCAGCAGGCCGAGGCCTACCGCGCTCTCGCAGTCCAGGCGCGCCAGATCGTCGACAGCAACCCGAAGATGCCCGAGCCGCTGATCTGGGAGGGCATCGTCCTCTCCAGTGAAGCGGGCGCCAAGGGCGGCCTCGGTGCGCTATCGCTGGCCAAGGAAGCACGGCAGCGTCTGGACGAGGCCCTGAAGCTCAACGACAAGGCGCTCAACGGCTCGGCTTATACCAGTCTGGCGACGCTGTATGCCAAGGTCCCCGGCTGGCCGGTCGGCTTCGGCGACAAGGAACGTGCCGAGGAGTACTTCAGGAAGGCGCTGGCGATCAATCCGGACGGTATTGACCCGAACTTCTTTTACGGCGAGTATCTGGCCGACCGCAGCCGCCCGGCCGAGGCGCTGCCTTACCTCGAAAAGGCGCTCAAGGCGCCACCACGTCCCGGTCGCGAACTCGCCGACAGTGGTCGTCGTCAGGAAATTCAGGCGCTGCTGGCCAAACTCAAGAAGGAAGCAAAGTAATTGCGCATTCTGCTGGTTGAAGACGACGCCTTGCTCGGTGACGGCATACGTGCCGGCCTGAAGCTCGCAGACTACGCGGTCGACTGGGTGCGTGACGGCGAAGCCGCGCGCCTGGCGCTGCTTGATCATAGTTATAAGGCCTGCGTTCTCGACCTTGGCTTGCCGAAGCGCGACGGCCTCTCGGTGCTGAAAGATCTGCGCCAAAGTGGAAATCAGCTGCCGGTGCTGATCCTCACGGCGCGCGACAGCAGTGCCGACAAGATTGCCGGGCTCGACGCCGGGGCCGACGACTACCTGACCAAGCCCTTCGATCTACCCGAACTGCAGGCCCGGCTGCGGGCACTGATTCGTCGTGCCGGCGGCGCCGCGACACCGACGCTGGAGCATGCCGGCGTAGTGCTGGAGCCGGCAAGCAAGCGGGTCACCCTGGACGGCCAGCCGGTGACCCTGTCGGCGCGCGAGTACACCCTGCTGCATGACCTGCTCAGCCACAAGAGCCACATCCGTACACGGAGCCAGCTCGAAGAGAGCCTCTACGCCTGGGGCGAGGAAACCGGCAGCAACACCGTCGAGGTGTACGTCCACCATTTGCGCAAGAAACTCGGCGCCGATTTCATTCGCACCGTTCGCGGGCTGGGCTACCAACTGGGTGACGCCGGCTGATGCCGAACTCGCTGCAATGCGCTCGCCTGCAGTCGCTGCGCTGGCGGCTGCTGCGCACCGTCTGCATCGCCGCCCTCCTGGGCCTGGCGCTGAGCGGCTTGATGAGTTACTGGCAGGCACAGCACGAAGCCGAGGAATTGATGGACGGACACCTGGCGCAGTCGGCAAGACTGCTCCTGGCACTGGTCCGTGACAACGAGAATCACCTCGCAGACCTGGCGACGCGCCTGGCAACGGTGCGCAGCAACGAGGACAATCTCTATGAACCGCCGCTCGAGTTCCAGATCGGTCGTGCCGACGGCTCGCTTCTGCTGCGCTCGGAGCATGCACCCGCCGCGCCTTTGTCGGCGGCACCCGGCTACAGCATCATCGAGCACGACGGCCAACCCTGGCGGATGCTCAATCTAGAAGCGAGCTCCGGGGACTATCGGGTGCAGGTCGGACAGGCGATCGAGCTGCGCGACCGGGCGGCGCTGGAAGTCGCCGGCCAGACGGTCTTCCCGATCGCGCTGATTTCGCCCGTCCTGTTGCTGCTGATCTACTACTCGGTCCGGCGCGCACTCAAGCCGCTTGACGACCTGGCCGCCGATGTCGCTTCGCGCTCGCCGGAAAACCTCAAGCCGCTGGCCAGCCGCAGCGCTCCGCTCGAAGCACAACCGTTGGTTGCAGCCCTCAATCGGCTGCTTTTCAGGCTGCGCGACACGCTGGAAAACGAGCGCCGCTTTACCGCTGACGCGGCACATGAATTGCGCACGCCGCTGGCGGTGGTCAAGATACAGGCGCAGGTCGCTCAGCTCACCGCCGATCGCAACGACCGCCAGCATGCGCTGAGTCAGGTCCTGGCCGGCGCCGACCGCGCGAGCCGCGTGCTTGAGCAACTGCTGCGCCTGGCCCGCCTCGACCCCCTGGCCAGCCTGCCGAATCCGGGCGAAATCGACCTGGCCGAACTGGCGCGACGGGTCATCGCCGAGACGAATCGAGGTCTCGACACCCGGACCATCCGACTCAAGGCCGGGGACTTGCCGCTGCTCGTCAGCGGCGACGCCGAACTGCTGGAGATCGTGCTGCGCAATCTGATCGACAACGCCCTGCGGTATACGCCTTCCGATAGCACGATCACCGTCTTCGCCCGCCGGCAGAATGGCGAATTGTCGCTTGGCGTCGCCGACGATGGGCCGGGCGTAGCGCCGGAGGAGTTGCCGCGGCTCGTCGAACGCTTCTATCGCGGTCGCGAGGCAAGCGCCGAAGGCAGTGGCCTCGGGCTGGCCATTGCCCAGCGGATAGCGGAACTGCACGCAGCGCGTTTCGAGGTCGAGAACCTCAGCGGGGGTGGTTTCGAGGCACGGCTGCGCTGGTGCCGATCGCCAGTGGCCTAGCGATCGCGCGCGCAGCCGGGCTCGGGCCGTTCAGCCTTGACTTCTGGTCGCCAGCAGTCCGTCGAGCCGATTGGCAAAAGCCTGCCGGTCGGCAGCCGAAAAAGCTGCCGGGCCGCCCGTGTCCACGCCGCTGCTGCGCAGGCCTTCCATGAAGTTGCGCATGCTCAGTCGCTCCTCGATGTTGCTCGCGTCGAGCAGGTCGCCACGGGGGTCGAGCACCCGGGCACCCTTCGCCACAACCAGTGCGGCGAGCGGCACATCAGCGGTGATCACCAGGTCGCCGGCGACCGCTTCCTGCGCGATGCGGCGGTCGGCAACGTCGAATCCCGAGGGCACCTGTAGCGCACGGATCCACGGCGAGGGCGGCGTGCGCAGCATCTGATTGGCGATCAGCGTCAGCTCGACCTGTGCGCGGTTCGCCGCGCGGTAGAGGATGTCCTTGATGACCGCCGGACAGGCGTCGGCGTCGACCCAGATCTTCATGGCAGGGGCTCTCCTGATGGGCCGCTACAATAGCATCTCCTCTCCCTCTTTCGCCGTCGCCTGCCGCCATCATTGGCGAGAGCCGGCCGGATCATCGGGGAAACGGAGGTGCACGGCCGCCATCGCGTTTTGCTTTGCCACTGTTGCCCGCCGCCACCATGGAACAAGCGCTGGCGCAGTTTGAAAGCAAGCACCGGAGTGCGCCGACCTGACGATCGGATTACAGTCGCTCAAGCAGTCCGGCAACGACGGGAAGGAGGATTCCGCACATGGCAAGCGCTGACAAGCAGGCAGGTATTGCAGCAACCCAGACCGATCCGCGCTGGATCGCGGTCATCGGCCGTGATCCAGCGGCTGATGGCAGTTTCGTCTATTCGGTCGCCAGTACCGGCATCTATTGCCGGCCGACCTGTCCATCCCGCCGGCCCGGGGTTGAGCAGGTGGCTTTCCACGCCTCGGCGACCGCGGCCGAAGCGGCAGGCTTTCGCCCTTGCCGGCGGTGCACCCCGGATGGTCAATCGCTTACCGAGAAGCACGCGGCGACCGTCGCTGAGCTGTGCCGATTCATCGAAACGGCGGCGCAGGCACCGACGCTGGCCGAACTCGCCGCACGTTCGGGCATCAGCGCCCATCACCTGCACCGCCTGTTCAAGGCGACGACCGGCCTGACGCCGCGGGCCTACGCGGCGGCGCAACGGGCGCAGCGAATCCGTCATCAACTGCAGCACAGCCCGACCGTCACCGAGGCGATCTATGGCGCCGGCTACAATTCGAGCGGCCGTTTCTACGAGGAGGCCGGACAGCTGCTTGGCATGACACCGTCCGACTATCGCGCCGGCGGAGCAGACAGCACCATCCGCTTCGCGCTGGGCGAGTGCTCGCTGGGCTCGATCCTCGTCGCGCACAGCGGGCGCGGCATCTGCTCGATCCTGATCGGCGATGATCCGCAGACGCTGGCGCATGATCTGCAGGACCGCTTCCCCGCGGCCGAGCTGATCGGCGGCGATGCCGGCTTTGAGCAACTCGTCGCGCGCGTGGTCGGTCTTGTCGAAGCGCCCGGGCTAGGGCATGATCTGCCTCTGGATATCCGCGGCACGGCTTTTCAGCAGCGGGTGTGGCAGGCTTTGTGCGAAATCCCGCCGGGCGGGACGGTGAGCTATAGCGAGCTGGCGCGACGCATTGGTTCGACCGGGTCGGCGCGGGCGGTTGCCGGCGCCTGTGCCGCCAACGTCCTGGCAGTGGCCATCCCCTGCCATCGTGTCGTGCGCAACGATGGCAGCCTGTCCGGCTATCGCTGGGGTGTCGAGCGCAAGCGCGCCCTGCTCGAACGCGAGGCGGCGCCGCAACTGCCCGGGCCTCAGGCTGCCGGCGCAGCGTAGCTGCCCGCAGCGCGCATGCTCTGGCCTGCTGGCCAATCCGGCCCGGCCTGACCGCGCTTTGGTAGAATGCCCGCTTTGCCCCGATTGCGCCCAAGCCCATGACCCGCAAGATTCTCGTCACCTCCGCCCTGCCGTATGCCAACGGCGCAATCCACCTGGGTCATCTGGTCGAGTACATCCAGACCGACATCTGGGTGCGTTTCCAGAAGATGCGTGGTCATCAGTGCTGGTACGTCTGCGCCGACGACACGCACGGCACGCCGGTCATGCTGCGTGCCGAGAAGGAGGGCGTCACGCCCGAGGCGCTGATCGAGCGCGTCCATGGTGAGCATACGCGCGACTTCGCCGGCTTCCACGTCCGCTTCGACAACTACTACACCACCCATTCCGAAGAAACCCGAGCCTGTGCCAACGAAATCTACACTCGCCTGCAGGCTGCCGGGCTGATCGAGACGCGCACCATCGAGCAGTATTACGACCCGGTCAAGCAGATGTTCCTGCCTGATCGCTTCATCAAGGGTGAATGTCCGAAATGCGGTGCCCATGACCAGTACGGCGACAACTGCGAGAGCTGCGGTGCGGCGTACGCGGCCAACGAGCTGAAGAACCCCTACTCGGCGGTTTCCGGCGCCAGGCCGGAGCTGCGTCAATCCGAACACTTCTTCTTCCGGCTTTCCGATCCGCGCTGCCAGGCCTTTCTGCGCCGCTGGACGCAGGGCGAAGGCCGGCTGCAGAACGAAGCCGCCAACAAGTTGCAGGAGTGGCTCGGCAGCGAGGGCGACAACCGGCTTACCGACTGGGACATCTCGCGCGATTCGCCCTACTTCGGCTTCGAAATCCCCGACGCACCTGGCAAGTATTTCTACGTCTGGCTTGACGCGCCGATCGGCTACATGGGCGCGTTCAGGAATCTCTGCGACCGGCAGGGGCTCGATTTCGACGAGTACTGGCGGCCGGATTCGGCCACCGAGCTGTATCACTTCATCGGCAAGGACATCCTCTACTTTCATGCGCTGTTCTGGCCGGCGGAACTGGCACACGCCGGTTACCGCACGCCGAGCAAGGTCTTCGCGCACGGCTTCCTGACCGTCGATGGCGCCAAGATGTCCAAGTCGCGCGGCACCTTCATCACCGCCGAAAGCTACCTGGCGCAGGGCCTCGACCCCGAGTGGCTGCGCTACTACTATGCTGCCAAGCTCTCGGCTTCGATGGAGGACATCGACCTCAACCTCGAAGACTTCATCGCGCGCGTCAATTCCGACCTGGTCGGCAAGTTCGTGAACATTGCCAGCCGTTCGGCGGGCTTCATCGTCAGGCACTTCGCCGGCCAGCTGTGCACCTGCGACGAATCGTTGCCGGCGATCCAGGCCATCCGCGAACGCCGTGCGGCGATCGCCGATCACTACGAAGCGCGCGAGTTCGGCAAGGCGATCCGCGAGATCATGGCCCTCACCGACCTCGCCAATCAGTACGTCGACAGTGTCAAGCCCTGGGAACTGGCCCGTCAGCCCGATCGTGCCAGCGAATTGCAGGCCGCGTGCAGCAACTCGCTGAACCTCTTCCGACTGTTGGCCATCCTGCTCAAGCCGGTCCTGCCGGCGCTCAGCGCCAAGGCCGAAGCCTTCCTCAACGTCGCTCCCTTTGTCTGGGACGACGGTGGCAGCGTCCTCGCCGCCGGGCACGCGATCAACGCTTATCGGCATCTGCTGACGCGCGTGGACAAGAAACAGATCGATGCGCTGGTCGAGGCCAACCGCGAATCGCTGACGGCCGTGCCGCAGGCGGCGCCGCAGAAGCACGCCGAGCACCAGGAGAAGGCGGCTGCCGTTGCCGTCGCCCAGGCGGCCGTCGGCACCGTCGCCGGGCCGCACATCAGCATCGACGATTTCATGAGCGTCGACCTGCGCATCGCGCGCATCAGCGAGGCCAACCAGGTCGAAGGCGCCGACAAGCTCGTCCGCCTGCTGCTCGACATCGGCCCGCTCGGCACGCGGCAGGTCTTCGCCGGCATCAAGTCGGCCTACGATCCGGCAACGCTGGTCGGTCGGCTGACGGTGATGGTCGCCAACCTGGCGCCGCGCAAGATGAAATTCGGCCTGTCCGAGGGCATGGTCCTGGCCGCGTCCGACCCCGACGGGCAGGTGCCCGGCATCTTTCTGCTCTCGCCGGATAGCGGCGCCCAGCCCGGCATGCGCGTCAAGTAGGCCGGCATGGACAGTCGCCAGCGCCCGCCGGTCACGCTGAAAGTGATGTTCTACGCGTTGCTCGACGCCGCCGGCATGCTCATCTTCGCCAGCGGCCTGATGTGGCTGGTCAGGCAGCAAACGCTGTTCATCCCCGGTTTCCCGACCAGTACGGCCAGCGCGGTGGTCACTGTCGCCGCCGGGATCGCCCTGATGGTCTGGTCAGCGGCGCGGATTCTGCGCGAACTCGCCAGACCGCGGTCTGACAGCAAGCGCTCCTGAAGCGCAGTGTCAGCGAGGCCCTTGCTGCACCCAGGCCGAAGCGCCTACCGGATGCTCAATACTCCGCTTTCGGCAACCTCTGGACCAGCTCGTCCCAGCTGACGGAAACGCCTGGCAACACCCCGACGGCGGTTTCTCCGTTCAACTCGAGGACTTCCGGCTTGCCATACTCTCCATCGTGCCAGCGATAGACGGTGATCATCCGGTCGATCGGATGCACCAGCCAGTATTCCCGGACCCCGGAGCGTTCGTAGACCCGCCGCTTCCTCACGTGATCGTGGCTGGCAGTAGACGACGACAACACTTCCACCACCAGGTCCGGCGCTCCGCGCACGCCGCGACGGTCGAGGCGAGACGGGTCGCAGACCACCAGCACGTCCGGTTGCAAGACCGTATCGACCTCGTCGTCGGCCTCGTCGGCCTTGGGCAGGCGGACATCTACCGGCGCGATGAAGGCGCGGCAGGATTTTCCTTGCAGCGCCTGCCGGAGCTGGAAGTAGATTTCACCGACGACGTCCTGATGTGCCAGCGTTGGCGCAGGCGCCATCACGTAGGCCGTGCCGTCGATCAGCTCGTAACGAATGTCTTCCGACCACGCGAGGTAGTCGGCGTACGTGTGGTAGCGATCATCACGAAGTGCCGGGCCCATGCGACCTCTCCTCAATGGGGACGCGGAATGGTCGAGTATACCCCGCCTGAAACTGCCGATGCGTGCACCGCGCTGGCGATGCCGGCGGTGATCGGCTCACCGGCATCGCCGCCATTACGCCACAAGAACAGGCGAACGGAGATCAGTGCCGCCGCCAGCAGCGGCCATAGCGGCACCAGCCAGAGCAAGCACGCGGGCGCTTGCGGCCAGCGCCGCAAACAAGGCGTCGAGGTCGCTCACTGGCTTGTCACCAGGGCGTGCTCGACGACTACCAGCAGCCGCATCGGCCCATGGATCTCGACCCTCTGCAGCGGCAGGCCGACAGGGCGGATCTGGCGCCCTGCATCACGCCGAATAGCCCGGCCAGGTTGTGCGTTACCTTGCTGCCGCAGCCGTACCTTTTGTTATTGACTGTCGGAAAGGCGTGCTCGACGTTGATTCCGGCGCCCACCGATTCCGGGGACAGTATCTGCAACTCAAGGCCACTGCGGGTGTCCGCTGCCCGCTCGACTGCGAACCCGGGCCGGAGAAGCACCAGTGTCTGCACCGGGTTGGCGGCTGCCAGTGGTTCGCAAAACCGGAGCGACCGCTGTCAATCGGATCCGTCCGTTCGCGCTCGGCTCCAGGCTGCTCGTCTGGCTGGCGGTGCCAAACCATAAGCGGTCACTGAGTTTTCGTGGTCAGCTGACGGCAGACGACCCAGAGCAGACGGTGGAGGCTCTTGAAAGCGACATTCACCGCATCACCCGACAACACGAAAGCCGCCGTTCGATTTTCAGCGGCGCAACTGTTGCCTCGCCGGCTGCTTTGAAGCAGGAGCGGTCACTGGGTGCAGGATGGTGTGGATCGGCAGCTGGCCAGAACCGGCCGACGCAGCCCCAAGAAATTGATCTGCGCGAACGGCAGTCAACTCATCCGGTACGGGCCGCTCGGCGCCGGTAGTAGGGCGACCGCTCGTCGGCCAAAATGGTCGGCGCGCGCAGGTCAGACCTCGACTGCAGTGAGACTCACAACAGGGATCCGAAAATAGAAAAATCGGACACCCTCGATAGGGTGAGTAGCCGCCGTTCGCAATTCAATGACCAAGTAATCGATTCCCACGGCAATGGAAACCTGTCTCGTACATGCCAGCGGGGGATATCATCGAACTCTTGGAGATAAGGGCGGGACAGGCGCACGCATGGAATACGAACAACAAACTGGTGACTACCAGGCAAACGATGCTGAAGCTCTTGTGGGAGAAATCTTTTCCGGCGGGCTCACCGTTGGCGACGCCATAGAAAGGCTCCGCACCCGCCTGCTGGATCTTTCTGCCCGTAACCGGCTGCTCAACTACCGCCATCCCAAGGGCAGATGCGTCCGGATTGCCGACGAGCCGAGCATCAACCTTGTCTTTGACCGTGTCTATGTGGATAGTAAGGGCGTCCCGTTCAGGTACGTTCCGGAACCGCTCCCCGCCACTTACGAGGGGAGGCGACCCGAGGCACGGCTATACGCCCAGCGTCTGGGCATATCCACCTCGTTCGAGTTCGAGCCGAATCCCGCCGGATCGAACGGCCGGCGGCTCCATGGCATCCAGACGCTGCTCTACCCGGCAGACTTGGAACGTCAGCTCCGGAAGATAGCCGGCGAGGCCAAGACCGCCATCGAGGAGACGGGCACCAACATGCTCTTTCTCGTCTTCGGCTTTCTCGAGTTTTACGACAGCGAGGACTCGGACCGTCCGATGCTCGCCCCGCTGATTTCCCTTCCTGTCACCCTCGTTCGCGGAGAGATCGATAGGGAAACGAGGACATACCAGTACACCGTCCAGTACAACGGCGAGGATTTGGCTGAGAATCACACACTCCGGGAAAAGCTTCGTCGCGACTTCATTCTGTCGATTCCGGAGTTCGGCGAGGAGGACGAGCCGGAAGCCTATTTTGCGAGGATCGAGGAGGCGGTCAAGAACAAGCGCGGCTGGAAGGTGCGCCGGCAGATCACGCTCGGCATGCTCTCTTTCGGCAAGCTTGCCCTATGGACCGACCTCGATACCAAGAAGAATGCTGGCCTTGCCGGGCACGAACTCATCAAGTCGGTGTTTTCCGGCGGATCATCCGGTAGCGGCGACGGGGCGCTCCATGCCGAGGACTACCGCATCGACGAGAGGCCGGAGGCGTCACAGCCGCTTATCTACGATGCGGACTCTTCCCAGCACAGCGCGATCATCGACGTGCTCTCCGGGAAGAATCTCGTGGTCAACGGCCCCCCGGGTACCGGCAAATCACAGACAATCACGAACATCATCGCCGCCGCCCTCTCCAAGGGGAAGAAGGTGCTTTTCGTCTCCGAGAAGCTCGCAGCCCTTGAGGTTGTCCGGCACCGCCTCAACCAAGCCGGCCTCGGGCACTTCTGCCTCGAGCTGCACTCCCACAAGACACAAAAGAAGAAGTTTCTGGAAGATCTCCAAGCCAGAATCGAGGAGCGGTTCCCGGCACCGGCCCAGTTCCAGTCTAAGCTCGGCATCCTGAAACGGCAGAAGGCGGAGCTCGCCAGATATGCGGAACTTATGGGCAGCAAGGTTGGCAACGCCCTTGGCATGACGGTCAACGAGGTGTTTTGGGCTGCCGAACGCAGACGCCAAGAGCTTGGCGATCTTGCCGCCCAGGTCAACGCCATAGGGTTCCCAGATGCGTTGCAATGGACGCACGACAACATCGAGTGCCGCAGGTCAAGGCTAGCCGGCTTAGCTGAGATTCACGACGCTATTGGCGAATATGGCCCCGGTCATCCATGGTGGGGGTTCCAACCCAATCCGCTGGCCCCATCCGACGACGAGGCCATAGCCAGGACAGCGCTGCAAGCCCTTGATCACGCAAGATCGGCCGAGGATGCCGCAGACGAGGCAGTCGCCTATTTTGGCTTCAAGGGGCAGCCCGACGCCGCTGCCGCAGCGAAGGTCAGGGTGTTACTTGCTTCGGCACCCGAGGCTCCGGAAGGAGTGTCCCCCAAGCTGTTGTCGAGCATGTTTGACGATTCGGATCCCACGGGGCAGCGCAGCTCACGCCTGCTCTCGGATTTGGCGCACGGGGTGACGACGAGCCGGTCACTGTTTGAGTCTGCTAGTCGGGTCCTGGCAGATGGTGCGCGTCTAGCTCCGGAGGATATGGACGAGGCGCGAACCATTGCCGAAAAAAGGTATCTATCCACACAGCTCCTATCCGCTGACATTAGCTTGTCGATTGATGCTGTGCGCAGACTGGAAAAGGCGGTCGAGTCCTTGGAGGCTTCCGCACGTGTTGCCAACCCCGCATACCGCCCCCTCGGCACCGCGGTGCTGGACGCATTCATCACCGCCACCGAATCCCCCTTCATCTCCGGATTGTCCTCGTTCCAGATAGGAGCCGTCTCCGAACGTGCGGCTTCCGTTTCGGCTGCGATTGAAAGCCTGTCCGGGGCCCTGTCACGAATTGACGCCATAGTGACGCGGCGCAGTCTCCCTTTCGACTCCACACCGGAAGCCATCGCCAAACTGGCCGATCCTGACGGCCTCCCCGGCCTGGCAAGGGGCGTTCCCGTAGACGGGGCGGTGCTGGTGGAGGCCCGGCGTTACGCCGCCTTCGTCTTGTCGGATAAGCCGTTATCCGAAATGGTGCGGCTGAAGTCCCTTCTCGAATTGCAGGTTGCCTCGTGGACGGAGGCAGTTGGGCGCTGCCGTACGACCGCAGAGCGGGTCGGTCTCGGCTTTGATTCGTCCAAAGCGGCGGTGACAGAGATTGTGGCACTTTCTAATTCTACTTTGTCAGATTCGTATTCGCCTTCCTGTGATCTGCGTTTGTCATGTGCTAGAATGCCATACGTCGTGATTGTTTAATCTATTCATGGAGTTGTAAATGACAATGTCAACTCCATTACGTCGATAGCATATCTTCGCTGGTCGCTTCGGCACTCGAGCACTTCGATTCGCACTTCGCGCCCTATCTCCATTGCTTTCGAAGCCGGACCCGTTCGGTAGAAGACACCGCGCGCCGGTATCTGCACGGGCTGTTCCAGAGTTCGCGCCGTAACCTGGAGTGCATGGCGGAAACCGTATCCGACAGCCGCTATCAGCCACTGCATCATATGCTTAGCGAATCCAATTGGGATCGGCGCGCGGTGCGTCGGCAACTGGTGGTCGATGCCAACGCCCACTTCGGCTATCCCAGCGCTCTACTCCTGGACGAGAGCGCGTTCGGGAAGAAGGGAAACATGTCCGCGGGCGTGGCGCGGCAGTGGAACGGTCGCTTGGGGAAGGTCGATAACTGTCAGGTGGGCGTCTTCGCGGCGGTGACGCGCGATGGCGTAGCAAGCGTGGTGGATGCCGACTTGTATCTGCCGGAGAAGTGGGCCAAAGATACGACACGTTGCGAGGCGGTGGGGGTGCCTGAGGAGGCGCAGACGTTCCGCACCAAGGGCGAGATCGCTCTGGACATGGTAATTCGCCTGAGGCGGGAAGGCTTGCACTTCTCTTTCGTCGCCTTTGATGGCGGCTACGGGCACTTGCCCTGGCTGCTCGGGGAACTGGATGTCGAGGGAGAGATCTTCTTCGCTGAGGTGCATTCGGATCAGGCGATCTATCTCCAGGATCCCGCACCCGCGGTGGCGGCTCGTCGTTCGTCGAAGGGTCGAGCGCCCCGTCGGCTGCGGACCACGGCGGTGCCCATGACGGTGGCCGCGTGGGCAGCCACGCAGTCGGCATCCGCCTGGGGGCGTCTGTCGATCCGTGACGGCGAGAAGGGCGAGGTGATGGCCGACTATCTCACCCAGCGGGTGTGGGTCTGGGACGGCGAGGCGCCGTCGGCGAGCCGTTGGCATCTCCTGGTACGACGGGAACTCGATGGGACGAAACTCAAATTCGGCCTGTCCAATGCCAAGCCCAGGGCGTCTTTGCGCCGCTTGGCGGAAATGCAGGGAGCGCGCCATTTCGTCGAGCAGTCCTTCCGAGAGGCCAAGAGCGCCTGCGGCATGGCCGAGTATCAGGTCCGCCGCTGGCAGGCGTGGCACCATCACATGGCCCTGGTCATGATCGCCACCATGTTCCTGGCCAAGGAGCGCCTGGCCCATCGCGAGACGGCTGAACTGCTCTCCTGCCGTGACTTGATAGAGATCATGCGCCATCGGCTGCCTACCAAGATCGTCACCGACGAAGACCTCGCGGCATCCATCATCGATAGGCATCGACGGCGGCACAAAGCCATGGAATCCGCCTACAGAAAGCAAGCCGCCATGCTCTCAGCATTAGATTGAAAGACAATCTGACAAAGTAGAACTAAGGTGGCGGTTGATGCCCCTGGCGATCTGCTGGAGTACCGCGGAGCGGCGTTCGGGCATCCAAGGACGGCGGAACTGATCGGGAAAATCAGGGCAGCCATCGGGGCCGAACGCGAAGGTCGCACCTCATTCGGGCAGATGTTCTATCTTGACGCGTTGCCCCCAGTTGAGGAGATCAAATCCGCCGTGGCGCGGTTACGTTCCAAGGATGGACTGTTCGCCTTTTTCGATGGCAACTGGCGCAAGGCCAAGCGCCTGCATACCGGCCTCTGTAAGGAAACACGGAAGCTTGGCAGCCGCCAGCGGGCCGAGGAACTGGCCGGTTTGGCCGCATGGATTGAGGCCCGCGATGCGTTCGTTTCTGATGCAGAGGTCAAGGCGGCATTCGGTGGGCTGTTCCGCGGCCTGGACACCAACCCCGACGCCGTCCGCCGTCTCTACGATTGGTATCAGGCTGCGCGTTCGACAATGGTGGTATGCCCTGGTCTGACCGCCAAGGTCGATTTGACGTCCATCCCCGCGGACCTCCTAGCCGAACTCGCAACAAAGGCCGGACAGGTCGCTGCCGACGCTGAAAACCTTGAAGGTGCCGACCCCGCGGTGCGTTCTATCTTCGGGGCGGATATCGCCGGATTCCATGACGGCCTCTCGAAGGGGTGGGATCCGGCCCTTGGCGTTCTGAAGAAGGCTGCTGAAAACTTTGGGATCGTGGTCGGGTTTTTCTTAAGTAGGTGCGACCCTATTCTTTCTCCGAGGGATGCCCTGCGCCTCATGGAGGCGAAAGCCGAACTCACCGCGGCATCCCCCGACTTGTCGGCTCTCATTTCAGCAGAAAAGACCATCAGGGCTGCCGGCGGGGACGAGCTGAGCAGGCTTGCCGACCTGGCCGGCGGCTCCTGGCGCGACGCCTTGGCCGAAATGTCACGGCGCGCCACGACGGCGTCCGAGGCCGCAGCCCAAGCCGCCGTGTTCGCCGAGAGCGGTTCCACCATTGCTGCGGCCGGCGCGTTCGCCAAGGCCAAGTCGGAGTTTGACTGCGCTTGGGCGGCGGTAGCATCACCCTCGTTTTGGCACCGTTTTGAAAGCTGGCTGGGGCTTGCCGGCGCTGCGCGCGAGGATGTGAGAGCTGCCCGTAAAATCCTCGAGGGGTTCTCTTCCATTGCCAGAAAAGGGATGTCGGCGAGCAGGGTTATCGAGGCCGTCGACCAGGAGGCCGAGGCCAATGCCATTCTCGGGCGTTTCGCGGAATCCGCCGACGTTAGGCGCATGCTGGGGGACGTCTTCTCCGGCGCGGAAACCGATCTTGACGGCCTTTCCCTGACCCACGACTGGGGCAGGGCCATATGCGCGCTCGATTTGCCCACCGCAGTCAGAAAACGTCTGCTTTCGGACGATGCCAGTGCCGCCCTCAAAAGCTCTAAACGCATCTACCGGCTGATAGACGACGGATGCAGGGGAGCCCGGGGCGCAATGGAGGGGCTGTCGTCGTTTGGCACATTCTCCTGGGAGGATTGGCAGGCGTCGTACCGATCCAACTCGGAACGGGATCTACCCTCCGAGCTTGTCGCAAGGCTGTATGCTCCGGCGCGGAATCCAGAATCGGTGCTTCCGTGGTCGAAGTACCTCGCCCTCCGCATGCAAATCAGGCAGGAGGGCTTGGGGGATTTCGTCTCGGCCCTTGAGGCCAGGAAGATGCCCTCGTCGGCCCTTGCCGCCGCCTTCGATCTCGCCGCCTACCAGTCCATCGGACGCTCGATCTACCGGGCGTTCCCCGAGCTCTCAAATTTCAATGGGGCTGCCCATGAGAAAACCCGCTCGGACTATCGGGCACTTGACGCGGAGATCGTCGCTTTGACCGGCAAGGACTTCGCGAGCCAGATTGCCAGCAGGACCCGCGTCCCGGAAGGCCAGCGTGGCGCAACGGTCGGCGACTACACGGAGATGCATCTACTGCGCCGCGAGATAAACAAGCAGCGTCGGCATATCCCCATCCGCCAACTGGTCAAGAGGGCTGGCAGGGCTTTGCAGGAGCTCAAACCTTGCTTCATGATGGGGCCGCTTTCGGTGGCCCAATATCTCGAGCAGGGAGCCCTGAAGTTTGATCTGGTGGTTATGGATGAGGCCTCGCAGTTGCGTCCGGAGGAGGCACTTGGCGCGGTCGCCCGGGGATCCCAGCTTGTGGTAGTGGGCGATCCCAAGCAGCTGCCGCCGACCAACTTCTTCGACCGCATGCTGGACGCCGGTGATGACGAGGACGAGGATGATGCGCCCGCAGCCATTACCGGGATGGAGAGCATTCTGGACATCTGCCAGCAGTTGTTCACCCCGGTCCGAAGCCTTCGGTGGCACTACCGCTCGCACCACGAGTCGCTGATCGCCTTCTCGAACCATCATTTCTACAAGAACCTGATCGTTTTCCCGTCGCCCTATGCAAAGAACCCGGGGCTTGGGGTGAAATACCGCTACGTTCGCGGCGGAATCTACAAGGACAGGCAGAATGTGCCGGAGGCACAGCGCTTGGTCGACTCGGTACTTGAACACATGATCAAGAGGCCTGACGAGTCGCTCGGCGTGGTAACGCTGAACCAGACCCAGCGCGAGCTGATCGAGGAGCTCCTGGACAAGAAGCTGAAGACCTTCGGGGAGGGGGCGGCCTTCATGCGGCATTGGGAGGCCGAGGGTTGGCCCTTCTTCGTCAAGAACCTCGAAAACGTTCAGGGCGACGAGCGCGACGTGATTTTCATCTCGACCACGTTCGGGAGGGCCGCAGGCACCGACAAAGTCAGACAGAACTTCGGCCCAATTAGCAGGCCAGATGGGTGGCGGCGCCTCAACGTGCTGTTCACCCGCTCTAAACGCAGGATTGAGTTGTTCACGTCGATGGGCCCCGAGGACATCGTCGTTGATGATAGGACGCCGTTGGGAACCAAGGCGTTGAGGGACTATCTGGACTTTGCCAAGACGGGCGTGCTCGCGACCACCGACGAGGGGGTACGAGACCCAGAGAGCGATTTCGAGATCTCGGTGGCAAACGTCGTTTCATCACTTGGATACGAGGTGAAGCCTCAGTTGGGCGTTGCCGGCTTTTTCATAGACATGGTGGTTCGCAACCCGGATCGCCCTGGAGAGTTTTTGGCCGGGATCGAATGCGACGGGGCGACCTACCACAGCGGATTCTCCGTCCGGGACAGGGATCGCATCCGCCAGGAGATTTTGGAGTCCCTTGGCTGGCGCGGACGCATCTATCGCATTTGGTCGACCGACTGGTTCTACGACCCGCGCCGGGAAATCGATCGCCTGAGAGGGTTCCTTGAGGAGAGAAGACGCCTGTCGTCAATGGAGGGGCTCTCGGATTGGGACGAGGACGAGGTTGTCGAGGAGGAGGTTCCTCCTGAAGCCGTTGAAACCGCCTTGGTCGAAGAGCTGGTAGCGGAAATTGCGCAGGCTCCGGGAAGTGACGACCTGTTTGTTGAAGTTGGGGATCGCGTCACATATTGCCCCGTGGACGAACCCGCCGATCGCCACAGCATCCTGATTGTCGACAGCGAAAGCAATCCGAGGAGAGGGCTCGTCAACGAGAACGCCCCGTTGGCCCAAGTGCTGCTCGGACTCTCTCCTGGCGACGAGGGCGAACTGGATATTGCCGGCCAGCGAACCCGGAAGTTTCGGGTCATCAAGGTGCAACGGCAGCAGGAGTTGCTGGTATGAGCCATGACCACTCGGCCCTTTGGCAATGGACAAACAGGCGTTGATCTATGCGACTATCTTTTCCTTACTTGGGATGAACGCCCGGGAAAGCCTCAGGACCAGTCCCGATGCGTGATCGTTCCTATGGGCACAAAGGTGCGTAGTGTTTTTCGTTAAGCAGCCGCTCGAATTTTCGGCGCCGGGGGAATCGCTGCACGGCAGCAATGGCCGAATAACCGAATAGTTACCCGAAGTCGGATTCCCACGACGGGCAGCTTGGTGATCCGAAAGCTGCCACAGTACTTGCAGACGCTGTCAGGCGGCTTTGGGCTGGTGGCCGTCGGCCGACCACGAAAATTCGGTGACCACTTACGGTTCGAAGCCGCTAGCCAGACGAGCAGCTGCTCGACCCGAGCGCGAACAACCGGATCAGATTAACAGCAGTGGTTCCGGTTTTTCGGGCTACTGGCAGCCACCGACCCATTGCTACCCGATGATATTTTCATGGGCAATGTCGGCTTACTGATCCCCAAGCTGACGTACACTGTGATCTGGGCGCCGGCCGCAGTTCGGCCTTTGCTGCCACTAAGTTTGCGACGTACATCCGTCGGCAATACTTCGGTTAGCAGCCGTTCTGACGTCAATCGATATGCGCGGCAATTTGCCTGTGGCTCGCTTGAAGTGCTGCGCGAAAGCGGACTAGTCAGTCGGCCTTTTCGATCATCTCGGGTGATGCAGTCACCCCGAAACAGCGGCTGGCCATCTCCGCGTAACGCTACTTCTGCCTTCAGCTAGAAATCAGGGGATTACGTATTACGTCATTAATCGATAAACTCAATAATACTTCTCGACGCCAGCCATTCCTTTAGCCTCAACAGAGTCACGTATTGAGCTCCAGTTCCCCTAAAGATTCCGCAGAAGTCTTCCCACGATTCTTTGATTCGACTGGCCAACCTTGTTGCCGTTGCCTTATTCGTACACTGAAGGGCGATTACGCAATCGGATAATTGGACGGTTTCCGTGACATCAACTGCTTGTATCAATTCCTTCGCAGGCTTCCCTACCCTCGGGACCAACACCATCCAGCCATCAACTCGTCCCTTCGCCGAGTTCGAAGTTATCCGTAACGACGAGACGTCTTGCTGCTCGACCAACGTTCGGATATCTACCGAGTGGATAAAGGGGGTTCCTAGCCTGCTTTCCTTCATCGTATGAACTTGCAGACCTCCGCGCACGATGCGTGTCCGTATTACGTGCCCGTATCCCCGTGCATCATCGGTTTTCCCTTCTTGTCGCCGATTTGGAGTGATCTGAACGGCGCTAGCATGCGCTCTGGCCCCACGAAAGGTGGAATTCTGCAGGTCAGCAATCTTCTGCAATGAATGTCTTGCCGAAAGCATGTCTCGCGCAGTGGCATCTGTCTCTGAATACAGCAGAGACTCCGGGACAATTGCTATGGCTCCTTCCCGGGGTGCAAATAGCTCAAAGCTACGCAGAAGGTGGGCCATTGCCACACTTCCCGTCAGTTGGTGGCCGTCGTATGAGATCTCTACAAACTTTTTATTTCCTAAACTGAATGGAGGATTAAGGATCAGCAAGTCCACGTTTTCTGGCATGATGCTGGCGAAGGTCCTCCTGAGCCGATTATTCAGTAAATCACCGACCGCCAATATCCAACTGGGGTTTCGGCGCCGCAGTTCGGCAATTGCCCGCCTATCGCGATCGATTCCCATGCACTGTACATGTCCGAACACCTCGTTTGCGGCATCGAGAAGACGGCCGCTGCCACAGGTTGAGTCGGCGCAAACCTCTGGTACTCGCTCTAAGCACGCTCTTTCTAGGACAAGCCTAGCCACGGGCTCAGGCGTGTAGTAGCAATCCAAGTCAAGGGGCATCGAAAGTTTCGAAATCGTAAATATGAATTACGCCAACGCCTTTTGTCCGGCCTGCCTTGCGTACCGGATGATCGAACATGACTTCCGTATTGTCGGGGTGCGCAATAGCAAACAAAATCGTTCCCAGCGCGTGCGGCTTTGTCCCAACAGGCGCCAAGTACAGGTAGTGGTCCGGGTAATCCCTTTGAATCGAGCACAAAGTTTGATAGGCCTCAAAGGGGCAACTGGCTCTCGCATAGCGCACTTCTGAATGCGCGCGATATTCATTCAAGAAGAGTCGGTTGCACGCGATAGTGAATGCCGGGTATTCCATTTGAAATCCCGGAACCCCGACCACCGGAATAATCCTTGGTGTTGGGTCAACCTGCATTACAAGCCGCTCTGGCCTATTTCCTTCGAATCCCAGCATGGCGATGAATAGACACTTCGAGTCATCACGTGGGCCTGAAAGTCGAGCAAATCCCGGCAAGGGTTCCAGACCATCAAAGCTAACGCTCAGATCGAACAACGTTGCAGATGCAGGGCTGGGGTGCGCCTTATAGGACTCTGGCTCTGCGTACAGAACTCGTGTCCGAATCTTTCGACTGTAGAGGCTTTTTAACAGCGGAGCCCACACGTGATGTTGTAAGCCCGAAATATCCATAAGAACGCGAGGTAACGACAATAGCTTGTCAATGGCGCGCTCGTCCCTCAGGGAAATCGTAAGTTCCTGGGCTCCGTGCTTTACAACAATATTCTCACGGCTAGGTTGCCTGACCCAAATCACCCGATTCGGGTGATCGTTATCGATGTTGGTCCAGAGCGGCAACTGCCCTCGGTTTTCTGTCGCATCCGCTGCAGAAATCACCACCTCGGACAAATCTAGGTCGCACTCTACAAGTTCCTTGAACCGCAGAGTGCGAGACGACGGCAACGGAAACGAGCTCACTTTGCTCCTCCGCCCTCATAGAACGCTGAAAAGAATGCTAACTGTTCCGGCAGATCCCTTTCTTCTGATTGCTGACGATTGTCCAAGAGAGACGAAATAGCCTTTGAAGGACTACCATGAAGCACCCCCAAGAGGTTCTTCGCATCAAATGTAGTGCGTCTCTTTTTCCTGTGAGATATCTCGAAAAATGCACAGAAGATCCGATGGAGCCGATATTCATCGTCGCGCATCTCTGAGTTGGTCGTCGGCTTGGTACGAGGAGCGGATTCAAATGCCAGGTGCGCTACGCCTTCAGCAAGAAGGGCGTTCGCATCATCAACGTCCATCGGATTTCCAGTAAGCACAAAAGACGTTACCTCGGGCGTCTTTCCAGTTGGCGATCTCGCCAATTCAAAGAACACCTTGCCAATCGCCAGAACGAGCCGTTTTAGCTGTACTCCATGATCTGCAAGACCTTCTAGCTGGTTCAGTCGGCGCTTTCCAACGTCCCTGGCTGCCAATGTCTGTGACTTTGCGGAAACGCTTAAGACTTTTGGCAAAGCCGCATGCGCATCCAGCTCATAGCCGATGGCCGTATCAATCAATTCCAGGAAGTATCGAATGTTTCCAGCAGCCAGCGACAGCAACACCCGCTCTCCGCAATAATATTTTCGGATTCGAATCCCTTTATTGCCATTCGACAACCAGAACAGACTTGAGTAACCGTAGTTACCAAGCCGCGTTTTCCACTCTGATTCGTTGTCCCGCCAGTCTTTTGCAAGATCGATTAGTGACCTCCCCTCGCTCTCTTGCCAATATCTCAGAAAGTACGTCTCCGTAGTATCCCTTTGGGCAAAGTGCTCCCAAAGCCCTTTGTCACTCTTTGCCAGTTCTGCAAGAACGGACTCGGCCACTTTGTCCGCACCTAATTCAATTGCTTCTTCCGCAAACGTCAGTTCCTCCAAAAATGCCCTCAGCGATTCTGGTACCTGGACTCCTTCTCTGCGTGCGCACTTCAGCCTCAATTCCGCGACCGCTCTCGCGAAGTACTCGAAACCTTCATCCGCAATCTCAATCTCGGCGCAATCGTCTGGAACCTTGAGGAGATCATGCCCGTCAAGCGTCTGCCGAGTTCTAAGTCCGTTCTTCCGCACGCCCACCTTGTATGATAGTGGTGGCTCGGCGTGCTTTATGTACGTGTTAATGATCGCTTGCTGATAATCGAGTAAGTTCTCGTACTCATCGATGCAGCAGAAGATGACCCTGTCGGCAAGAAGTCCAGAAGCACGCAGTGCCTCGGCAAAGGTACGGAGGGGCGCTTCGGCCATCGAAGCGACAATTCCGAAGTCCATCGTCGGATTGTTTACCTGAAGCTGAAGGTTAGATATCGCCTTGCTTATGGCCGAACGCAATGTTTCGAGGTTGGCAAGCTCCCCGAGCCCCAATTCAGAAGAAATTAGCTCTATCGACTCTTGAGCAAGCGACTGACCGGTCTTCGATTCTAGCCAAGAAGACATTGCACAGAGTTCGAGACAAACCAGAAGGTTGAAGTAATGAGCAAACAGTTTGGCCCACTTGTCTTCAGCCAAACTGTTCCCGTGGAATGCCCTGACACGGTTTTTATTCATCCGAACCATGACCCCGACGTACTCTTGGTCGTCGAAGCTTTGCCCCGATCCTTCGAGCCGTTTCAAAATGGCGTCGTACCTGAGGGATTGGAGAGACGTTGTTTTGCCCGTACCGCGACCGCCAACCAGAAAACACGGTCGCATAGACTCCAATTTTTTCAAGTACGTCGGAGAAACAAAGAGATCCATAGAATGGCTTGAAGGCCATTCAGCCCGGTTGTCTCCAAAAAGCTGTCGCAGTACTGCCTCGACGTCAACCGAATTAGTTTCTTTCAATTAGAGGCTCCCAATTGCCAGTGCCAGGCGCCCAAAAAATAGGCAGAGTTGCGTCAGGAATTGAATGCTCGAACCCGAACAATAGACCTCTGGTCTTGTATCCGAACAGTCGGTACCCATCGTCAATATAGGCTTCCTTTGGGTTCAATCGCGGTGTGTATTTCTTTAGCAGGTCGTGAATATCCGGATATTCCGTATTGAGACCGAAGACGGTCGATTTTTTATCAAGCACGTGCGCTGCACAAACTGCCACGTCGGGCGCTTTAGAGTGAATTGTGTTCAATCCGAAATCTGTAGTAATCAGCGTTACGTATATACCGACGAAACCCTCCCGAACCATCGCATCTTGAAAAGAGTGACCGTTCGTATTACGCTGCCATGTGCTGAGAAATTGGTCACCCGATCCGACAAAATCGTCGAGGAAAATTACCGTTCCTCCGCTATAGGCGTGTGCCAATGCCTGGGCAGTTTCAACAATTTGTTCTTCCGGAATGCCGAGGAGCTGTCGCGCCTTTCTACAAAGAAAGTATCCTGAATCCGTCGGGTTGGGCCTCTCACCTCTTACTGGCGTAAAAAGGGCGTTCTCAATCGATTGCAGTAGCAAAGTACGCCCGGGAGCCCGAGGCCCCTTCGACATGCCATCACCAAGCGATTGGTATGAAGCGACAAATAGCCGGTCGGTGAAAAGCGCGTTGTAGTACGTAAACTTGTCGAGCAGGCACGCCGCTAGTGGCCGATCATCCGGATCGAAATTCCCTAACCACGCTCTGGGACGCAACCGAGGCTCGGCTGGCCACAGCCCTGCCGTCTTCAGAACATCGCACTTCGCAAGTACTTCATTGATGATCACATCCGGACGCACAACGGCTCCTCTCCTGCCGACACCACCTCAAGTTGACTCCAATACCCCTGCGCTCCTCCGCACCCTGAATATTTCGGTTCGAGACCGAGCATGATAACGAATTCCTTTTGGTATCGACGAATTCAGACAGCCCATAGTGGCCCGAAAGGGCCGAGGGACTGACGGTTTACAGGGGCAGGGTGAGCGTCCGTTCGGGCCGATGAACGAACCGACCTACTCCGGAGCTTAGCGGCCGGTCTTTGATCAGTTACCTGCCGTTCGGGCAGCTCGATTTTTCGGGGCCGCTACGGCCGCTCATGGCCGGTAGCCGACCGACGCCATCGTAGACCAGCTGACTGCTTTTCGAAGCGTTCCCGTCGATCAGGCAAGAAAGCCAACATGCCCAGCCCCAGCCGACTGACCGCCTACGATCGATCGCCCGGGGTCAATGTCGGCTTTGCAGAAGAACCTCCGCCGTCTGCCAGTGGCCGAAAACGACAGTTCGAGTTCTTGCGAAGCTGACGATCGCAGAAAGAGTCCGGATTGTCAGCCCAGAAACTGACGATGCACCGCGGGACCACCAATTCCAGACACTGACGATGTTTCCTTAAAGCCGCAATCCTCTGACTGCCCTTTATACTCTGCCGGGCCCCTTCGAACGCCTCGCCTTCCAGGAATGGACGGGTATCAATCCTCTGGCTTGGACTGGAAGACCAGGCTGGTGGCTTACGGCGGCACCTCCTTCTGGTGTCCGATCTCCTTGATGAGGGCGGAGCAGCGCAAATGAAACTTGGCCGTGCTGTATTTCTTCTTGCCAGTCGCATGTCTGTTTGGTCGCTTCTGCTGGCCGGCGGCGCCTGTCCGGCCGATGTACCGACATCGCTGCAGGAGTGCCGCCTGCGCAACTCGGCGATCTGCGAGCTGCGCGGCCTGCAGTACGTCGTAGAAGGGCCGTGTCCGCCACCGGCGCAGACCGTCCGGTCGCCAGGCCAGGAGCGCTGCGAAGACGCGCGGCCAGCCAGCCCCCTGCGCGAGCAACCGCCTTCGGAAAGGACTGTCGGCGTGCCAGCTGCCCCTCGCGATCTCGCCTGGGTCGGACAGATCGAGCGCTGGCTGATACCGGTTCTGCTGGTGGTCGTTGGTCTGCTGCTGGCCGGCCTGGGTGTGCTCGCACTTCGCTCGCGGCGGGCACATCGCGATGGGGCGGATCCCGGTACGGGGGGCGGCCGCTTGCTCCTGCAACTATTCGCGGCAGCGGTTATCGCCGTGCCGCTGGGCTATCAGGTGGCAGGCGTCGCCTTTCAACGCATCTTCTCCAGCTTCAACAATCACGATACCGCGGCGCCCTGGTTGCTTGCGGCTCCGGTCGGATTGATCGTGTTCATGCTGGTGTCCGGCATCGCCTTCGCGCTGGTTGCACTCCTTGTCGGGTACCTGCTGCCGGGTTTCCGGAAGCAGCCGCGGAACGACTCATCCCGGGCCATGAGTGCTGCCCAGGCAGGAAACCGCACGCCGGGTGAAAAGGATCGATCCCCGTGAGGCGTCCCAGGCGGCAGCGCGGCAGGCTGCTGCGTTCTGGCCGCTGAACACGCGTCCGCGCGCGTTGGCGACGGTGCCGTCAGCGGCATGCCAAGGCGCGGCGATATGCGGCAAAAAGGGCGACTGGCCAAGCTCTGTTCTACGAACGTCATTGGGACAAGAGGGGGAATCATGCGCAACGTCGGCCATCGCCAGGAGCGTCCGATCAGCTTCTCGGCTTCCGCAGTCCTGTTGGCTGAGGGTGCTCGCTTTAACGACGATATTCATCGCCTGCCCACCGGCAACGCGACCTTTATTCCGAAAGGCATCTTCCGCTTCAAGACGCATGAAGACGCCAATCGCCACCAACTGGATTGCCTGGTCGAAGGTATGACCCAGGCGGCCTTGGCGCGTCGTTGGTGGAACAGTACAGGCGACCAGCCACGCTGGCAGACCTCAAGGCCCTGGTTTCGTCACTGAATCAGCAAGAGGCCGAGTACCTGCTGATCGGCGGCTACGCCCTGTTTGCGCACGGCTACCACCACGCGACCACGGACGTTGACCACCTGGTGCCCGCGACCCGGCAAGCCGGGGAACGCATCAAGGCAGCCCTGATGGGGTTGCCGGATCAGTACAGATGTTCTGATAGTTGTCGTCCTGCTACCATTCGGGCATGGCAAACGCTCACGACACGGGCTACAAACTTCTTTTCTCCACGCCGGAACTGGTACGCGACCTGATTCTTGGCTTCGTACCGGACGAATGGCTGCAGGGCCTTGACTACGGTACCCTGGAGAGGGTACCTGGCAGCTACGTCAGCGAAGACTTCAGCAACCGGGCTGACGACGTTGTCTGGCGGGTCAGGGTCGGTGGGGAATGGGTGTATCTGTACCTGCTCATCGAATTCCAGAGCCGCGTGGACAAATACATGGCACTGCGCATGATGGTGTATGGGGGCCTGCTCTACCAGGACCTGATCAAGCGGGGTGAGGTTCTGGCCGATGGCCGTTTGCCCCCGGTTCTGCCCATCGTCCTGTACAACGGTAGCCAGCGGTGGTCGGCGGTAACCGACGTCTTCGACCTGATACCGGCGGTACCGGGGCTGGTCGAGCAGTTCAAGCCCCGATTGCGCTACCTGCTGATCGACGAGAACGCCTACAGCGATGGCGAATTGGCCTCGCTCAAGAACCTGGTCGCAGCCGTCTTCCGGATCGAACACCCGGCATCCCCGGAAGCCATCGGCGTATTGCTGAGTCTGCTGGACGAGTGGTTGGCCGACCGGCCCGACTTGCGTCGGATGTTCGCACTGTGGATCCGGGCGACATTGATGCGCAAGGCGGAATACCGTATCGTGTTGCCTCAGATTGATGATCTACAGGAGCTGAACGTCATGTTGGCCGAGCGACTCGAAGAATGGGCGCACACCTACAAGGCCGAGGGTAAGGCCGAGGGTAAAGCCGAGGGTAAGGCCGAGGGTGAAGCGCTGGCGCTGCAAAAGCTGCTCAAGAAGCGCTTTGGCGCCGTTCCTTCAGATGTCCTGGCGAAAATCTCTGCGGCGTCCCTTGGACAGATTGATACTTGGCTGGATCAGGTGCTTGATGCCCGCAGTCTGGATGACCTCTTCGGGCCAACCACGAGCTGAAGCCGGGCGTCTCGCGCCAAAAAAGTTACGATCGCTTCCACGGCACCCCGCCCCGCGAGCCGCCGCGCGGCACCTCTGACCGTTCCCGACCCGACCCTTGGCATGGGGTTCCGATCTCCACCGCCGGACCTGCTGGTTTGCTTGCCTGGGAAGGCGATGTCGGATGAGAGTATCCGGTCGGTGGCCGAAGCGGCCTATCCGTTCATGCACTGGCTAGTGCGAGTGTCGTGACGTGTCCGCGGCAGCCGCGCATCGAGCGCCAGCTCGCCGTAACAGTGACGCTGATACCGATCATTTTTCTGGCCGCAGCGACGACAGGCCGCAGGCTAAAGCCCCGCCAGCGCCGCCACCCAGGCCTCGGCGGTCGGCCTGATCACTTCGAGGATCGGCAGCGGATAGACGCCAACCGCCAGGATCAGTAGGGCAGGTAGCAGCAGCACCGCCAGCTCGCGCGGCAGCAGGTCTTCTGCCGCGGCCACGTCGGGATTGTGCAGCGGACCGAGGAAGGCCTGCCGAAATGGCGACAGGAAGCCTGCGGCGGCGAGCACCATGCCGAACAGCACGGCAAGGCCGGCGCCGGTATGGCTGTGCAGTACGGCGACGATGATCAGCAGCTCGCCGGGGAAGCCGCTGGTCCCCGGCAGGCCGATGCTGGCCAGTCCGAAGAGCAGGAAGAAGCCGGAGAGCCGCGGCATGCTGCGCATCACGCCGCCGAGCTGGGTGATGTCGGTGGAGCCGGTTCGGCGCTGCAGGAACGAAAGTACCAGGAAGCCGCCGCCGGCAGCGACACTGAAATTGAGCAGCTGCAACAACGCGCCCTGCAGCGCGGAAACCGAGAACGAAGCCAGGCCGAGCAACACCAGCCCGACGTGCGCCAGGCTCGAATACGCCAGCACGCGGCGCAGATTGCTCTGCGCCAGCGCTGCGACGCCACCGTAGAGGATTGCCACGGTGCCGAAGCCGGCGAGCAGCCAGTGCAGGTCGCGGGCGGCGATCGGCGCCAGCGGGATGGCGAAGCGGATCAGCCCGTAGGCGCCGAGCTTGAGGCCGACGAGCACTGCCGTCACCGCTGCCGGTGCCCCCATGGCCATTGCAGGCAGCCAGGTGTGCAGGGGTACCAGCGGCACCTTGACGCCAAAGCCGAGCAACAGCAGCAGGAACACGACGTACTGCGTCTGCTCCGGCAGCGGCGTTGCCAGCAGGGTGGGCAGATCGAATACCAGTTCGCCTTCCCCGGCATGGCCGAAGGCCACTCCCAGCAGGCCGAAGAGCAGCGGCACACCGGCCGCCAGCATGACCAGGAAATAGCGCACTGCCGCTGCCTGGCGGTCGGCGGCGACGCCCCAGAGGCTGACCAGAAAGTACAGTGGCAGCAGCGTGAACTCCCAGCAAAAGAAGAACAGGATCGTGTCGAGCGCACAGAAGACGCCCAGGGTTGCCGCTTCGAGCAGTAGCAGCAGGGCAAGGTACACCCCAGGGGCCAGGGGTGTGGTGCTTGCGCTGATCCGCCAGCCGGCGATGATCGCGCCGCAGAAGAGCAAGGCCGTCGCCGGCAGAAAGAGCACCGAGATCCCGTCGATGCCGACCAGGTAGCGGACCTCGATGCCAGGGATCCAGTTCGCCGATTCGAGCAGCTGAAAGTCGGGGTCGGTGCCATCAAAGGCAGCAACGATCAGCAGCGAGCAGAGGACAGTGAGCACGGCGCTGGCCAGGGCGATCCATTGTGCCCATGGCGCGCGCCGTAGCAGCGCGGTGAGCAGCCCGCCAAGCAGCGGCAGGGCGAGCAGCGTACTCAGCAGCGGGTAGGAAGCCAGTTCAGCCATGTGCGAAGTAGGCGGCCAGTGCCTGGGTGGCGGTATCGGTCAGCTTCAGCCAGGGCTCGGGGTAGAAGCCCGCGGCCAGCAGCACCAGCAGCGTCGCGCCGCCAACAAAGTATTCCATGCGACGGGTGCGGGCAATTCGCGCGGCGGGCAGATCTTTCGGTCGCGGCGCGAGGAAGGCGCGCTGGAAAGCCCAGAGCAGGAAACCGGCGGCGACCACGTTGCCGAGCGCGGTGGCAATGGTCGGCAAGGCGCCAAAGGTCTCGATCGACGCCTCGAGCACCAGGTGCACGGCATCGAAGCCGGGGGTTCCCGGCATGCCGAGCAAAGACAGGCCGCCGATCAGGAAAGCGACGGCGATGAAGGGCACGCGGTCGAACAGGCCGCCGAGCCGGTCGAGATTGGTGGTGCCGGTGCGCCGGTACACATAACCGACCATCAACAGCATCACCGTGATCGCCAGGCCGAAGTTGACCGCCAGCAGCAGCGCGCCCTGCAGGCCGGCGGGATGCAGGGTGAACAGGCCGATGACGATCAGGCTGGTGTGACTGACGACGGCAAAAGCCATCAGGCGGCGCAGGTTGGCCTGGCGGAAAGCCATCACCGCGGCAAAAAAGACGCCGACCATGGCGAAGGCCACGACATAGGGCTGCCAGATCATCACTGCTTCGGCGGTCAGCGGGAGCAGGAAGCGCGCCATGCCGTAGATGCCGACCTTGACGCCGAGCAGCAGCACCGGGCCGACGGCAATCAGGCCGTAGCCGGCGGAATTGGGCAGCCAGCCATGCAATGGAAACAGCGGCGTGCGGATCGCCAGACCATAGAACAGCAGGTAGAAGGCGGCTGACTGGTATTTGCCGATCTGTGGTGTCTGCAGCAGGTCGAAGAGGTCGAAGCTCCAGTGCACGCCGAGCACGTCGGCATGGCTCCAGACCAGGACGATGGATCCGGCGAGGAACAGGCACCAGCCGAAGAGCTGATACTGCAGGAAGCGCGACAGGGCGAGGTTTTCCTCTCTCGCCGAGGCCCAGCGCCAGAGCAGGTAGCCAACCAGTGCCAGTTGCAGCGCCGAAGCACCGGCAAACCAGAGCAGGTTCATCGTCGTCAGCATGGTCATCTGCGACGATTCGATGATCAACAGCACGCTGAGCAACTGCACCGGCGTGATCTGCTGGCGTGCCATGCCGTAGAACGACAACAATACGCCGAGCAGCGCCGTGAGCAGAATGAACAGCACGCTCACCCCGTCCACCGCCGCATGATAGGCCAGCAGGTCAAGCCGCTCGGCGAACTGCATGATGGCAGTCGACACGTCGATCCGGGCGTAAAGGTCGATCGCCACCACCAGTTCGGCCACTGCAAACAGGCGTCCAAGGACCAGGGCCAGATCATCCTCGCGCATGATCAGCAGCAGTAGTGCACCTGCCAGCGGCAGGCACTGCAGCGTCGCCAGCGGTGGGTAACCGGCCTGCGTGGTCCAGAGAATTTCAGTCACCGGCATTCGCTCACAGGATTACGACGAATGTCGCCATTACCATCAGCATCAGATAGCGCGGCTGTTCGAGCAGCGACTCGATGGCATCGGCGTACTGCGCGGCGCGCTGCAGGTGCTTGCCCAGCGCCCCGTCGCCGCTGAGCAGCAGGCGGTTCTCGAGACGCTGCAAGCGGTTGGCGCCATTGAACAACAGCCGACCGGCGAGACCATGGCCGCGGATCAGTTCGTCGCCTGGATCACCGAGGGCAGGGTATTCGTCGGCACGCGGCGCGCCGACCAGCGGGTCGATGAAGCGCTCGTCGAGTGCGCGAACGTCCCTGCCCAGCGCCAGGGTCGGCCGCGTCAGCAGGCTGCTGGCCAGCGGCTCGATCCAGAAACGCTGCAGCGCCGCCGTGTACCACCAGCGCTGCGTCGCCAGCCAGCGCGGCACCGGTCGGGCCGGGCGCCGCACCAGATGCATGTACGCCGGCGCGAGCAGGAACTGATACGCGCGCCAGGCGGCATGCAGGCCGGAGTAGCCAGCGGCCAGCCAGAACAGGCCGAGACCACAGCAGAAGAACATCAGGCCGACCTGGGTCACGGTCGAGAAGACCAGCGCCGACTTGACGTCGCTCTGGACCAGCGCGCAAAGACTGCCGTACACCGCAGTCGCCAGGCCAACCACCGCCAGCAGCGCCAGCAGGTCGGGTACCTGCAGCAGCAGGCCCTGCAGGCGGCAGAGCAGATAGACGCCGGCGTGCACCATCAACGAGCCGTAGAAAACCGCCGATGATGGTGTCGGGCCTTCGAGCGCGCGTGCGATCCAGGGTGTAAATGGCAACTGCGCCGACTTGACCATTGCTGCCAGCACGAAACCGGCCGCCAGCAGGCGCGCGCTGACCTTGCCCAGGCTGCCGTCGCCCGGGAGCCAGGCCCATTCGAGGGTGCCCACCGACCACACCGCGAGGGCGATGCCGAGCATGAAGCCGGCGTCGCCGACGCGGTTGGTGAGGAAAACGAATAGCGCGTTGCCGGTCGCAACCGGCCGTTCCCAGGTGTAGCCGATCAGCAGCCAGGAGCTGATGCCGGCGAGTTCCCAGCCGATGAAGGTCAGCACGGCGTTGCCAGCGAGGACGATCAGCAGCATGCCGGCAAGGAACAGGCACATGCCAAGGAAAAAGCGCTGGAAACCGATCTCCCGGTGCAGGTAGGTCGCTGAAAAGCGCAGCGCAATCCAGGCGATCAGGGCTACCAGCGTCGCCGACGGCAGGCTGTAGGCGTCGAGCATGAAGGACAGGCGGACCGGCACCGCGCCGATGCGCAGCCATTCGGCAAAGGCCACCCGCTCGGGCAAGGCACCGCCGAGCGCCGCCAGATCGAGGACCAGCAACAACAGCAGCGCACCGAGCGCGGCCGCGCTGGCGATGCCGGCGGTGATCGGCTCACCGGCATCGCCGCTGCCACGCCGCAGGAGCAGGCGAACGGCGATCAGCGCCGCCGCCAGCAGTGGCAATAGCGGCACCAGCCAGAGCACGCGGGCGCTTGCGGCCAGCGCCGCAAACAAGGCGTCGAGGTCGCTCATTGGCTAGTCACCGGGCGGCGCAGCAAGGCCGGCGGCAAGAGCTCGCGCTGCCCGGCGAACCAGTCGGCGGAACGCTCGACCTCGGACAGGGCCGGCATCGGCTGGCCGTTCGGCGCGTCGCGCGAGTCCTGCCAGTCCTGCCAGCCGGTCGCCGGAGCGAAGATATGAATGGCGCCCGTCTGCGGATGCTTGGCGGCGAGAACGATCCAGCCGTTGCCGATCAGTTCCTGCAGGGCTGGCTGTCGCTGATAGATCGCGTTGACGATTTCCAGGGTCTGTTCGACGATCACCAGCAGCCGCATCGGCTCATGAATCTCGACCATCTGCAGCGGCAGGCCGGTGCGCAGGTCGGAACTGGCGCCTTGCATCACGCCGAACAGCCCGGCCAGGTTGTGTGTCGCCTTGCTGCCACAGCCGTAGCCTTCGTTATTGACCGTCGAAAAGTAGTACTCGAGATTGATGCCGGCACCGACCGGACCGGCTGCCAGTAGCGTCGCTTCAAGCACGCGGCCATCGGTGTCCGGCAGCGGGTCGTAGGAAATCAGGAAAACGCGCCGGTCGAAGAACGCCCCACGGCTCATCGTGCGGCGGCCGACGAAAGCGGCAGCGACGGTCGCGTGCCCGAGCTCTGGCCGAACCTGCGCGATGTCGTGGCGGCGATTCGCCAGGTGTTCACCGGCCTGCTGCAGCGACGGCCGTGCTGGCGCCGAGGCGAAGCGCCGGCAGCGCTCGACGGCGTGCAGGCGTGCCGCCTCCTCGCAGTTCCGGCGCAGGGCGGCAAAGGCGGCGTGATGACTGGTTGGCAGTTGCTCGCTGTCGTACCAGACCAGGCTTTCGTCGCAGGTGTTGTGCTCGGCACTGAGGAAGTAGGTTGTTTCTGGAATGACGAGGCCCTGTGCCGCCAGCCGCAGGCGCAGCGCCGGCCGGTTGGCCAGCGCCGCAAACACCCGCGCATTGGGTCCGCCGTGACGCCCCGAACAGGCGCCACAATCGTAGGCGGCAAGATGCGGATTGTTGCGGCTGTCCGAGCCGTGACCGATGATCACCACCAGGGGCGCGAAATGCCCGGTCAGGCCGATGCTGCGCAGGAAGCCGCCAACGCGTGCGACCTGTTCGTCCTCGCTGAAGCCAAGCCGCGGCGCGTCGGCGCTGGCCACGCGGCTGGCTTCGGCGGCCTCGGCGGTCGGCTGCAGGGCGCCTGGCAGCGGTTTCTCGAAGGTGTCACGCGAGCGGCCAAGCAGTTGCCCGAGGCGCCCCGGTGCGATCGTCCGCGCCAGCAGAGTGAGCAGGGCTATAGGCGCTGCGGCGGCCGTCACCGCTGCGGCTTGCAGACAGCCGCGCCGGCTGCCCTGGTGCAAGCGCTCGTGCCAAGTCACGCGCAGCCGCCGCCGGCGCTGATGCAGGCGGTAGGCTGCCTCGGCGCCGGACGGAATTTCCTCGCGCAGCGCGTTCTCCGGGCGCACGACGATCGGACACAGGGCCGTCGGTGCCTCGTCATCGAGGCCCTGCCAGAGCATCGGCAGACCAAAGAAGCCGGCAGCGCCGAAGGTCTCGAAGGCCGGATTGACTTCTTCGAGGTGGCGCCGTGTGCCTTCCTCGCGGTCGTCCATACATAAAACGAACTGCGCCTCCGGCTTGCCGGGTAGCGCATGGGCGCGGCCATGGTTGGCGGCCAGCGCGGCAAGGATCTGCTGCCGGTAATGGTGCTCGTAGGCCAGCAGCCAGACCTGGCCGCGTTGCTCGCCGGTCAGGGAATCGGCACAGCACAGCAGCGTGTCGGCAGCGACCGCGCCCAGGTCGCGCAACTCGCGGCCGCTCAACCCCAGTCGCTGGGCGAGAACGAACAGCGGCCAGGCGGCCAGGGCGGTTGCGTCAGTCGTGGTGGCGCCGGCGCTAGGCGACTCTGCCGGGCTGGCGGCGAACTGCATCCAGCGGCTTTCCCCTTCGCCTTCCGGCGCAGCCAGCAGCGGCCGCAGCCGATCGAGAACTTCTTCCGGCAACTGCCGGCTGCCGAAGGCGTGCCGGACCCTGAGTTCGGCCGGATGGCTGATGAAGTAGTCGCCCAGGTCAGCGAGCCGCAGCGGTAGACCCCAGATGCGACGCAGCAACTGTTCGCCATACAGACGCTCGAGCACCACGCGTACGGCGAGGAAGTCAGTCAGGCTGACCGGAGCGTCGCCGCCGCGGGCATGCGACTCGCGCCAGGCGAACATGCCGGCCCAGCCCGGCAATTCCAGCGCCAGCAGCTGCAGGTAAGTTTCCCAGCGCGCTTCGCTGAGGCCGAGGCGAAGTCGTTCGCTGCTGATTGCCTGCAGCGGATCGTCGGGCAGTTGCTCGATATCGTGGCGGGCACCGGCAAACTCGTCGAGTTCCCAGGCCCAGTCGCTGCCGGCGCTCTGTCGCCAGGCGGCATAGAACCCTTGCGCACGCGCCGGGTTTCGCCAGGCGGCGAGGCCCTGATCGAGATGTGCGGCGAGATGGCGAATCAGCGTTGTCTGCAGGGGCTGGCGGGGATCCTCGCCGGTGAGGTGGGCAAGCAAGGTCGCCAGTGTCCATTGGTCACCGAGGCGACCGACCAGCTTCTGCCAAAGTGCCGCAGCATCCGTCGCGGACGGCTCGGCGCAAGACGGGGCTACCGCTTCGGCTGACCCGCGCAGCGCGCATGCTGTCGCCCAAAGGTCGGCGACGGCTGCTCGCTCGTCGAGGCCATCAGCGGCGGCGGCAGTCAGCAGGGCTTGCCGGGCAAGCGGGTCGAGATCGGCCTGCGGCCGCTCGCCGGCCAGCTTTGCCTCGAGCTGCCAGCGCAGGCGGGCGGCTGAAATGGCGGCAGATGGGTAGCGCAGTGACGCCTGTAAGACATCGCCGCGACGGAGGCCCCGCGCCGAGCCAGTGAGCAGCGGTTCGTCGCTGCGGGTGGCGGGCAATTGCCGCAGGGCAGCGGCGAGGTCGCTGGCGTCCACCCGCCCCAGCCGAAAGAGCTCACGACAGCGCGCTTCGTCGAGCCAGGGGCGGGCGCCGGTCATCCTTTCCGCTTCACCGAGGGCTTCAACGAAGGGCAGGTGTTGCAGGGCGTGCAGGGTGTTGTGATGGACGAAATCGCGCAACGGTGCCTGTGCCGGCAGGAGGTGGGCAATGTGCTGCAGGCAGGCCTGCAGTCGCTGCACGGAATCGCTGGACGCCGCGTTGGCTGCTGCCATTTCCGGAGGCGCTGGCGAACTCACTCAGACTCCAAACGGTCGGGCCAGTCTGGCCAGCGACGAGGCCATCAGGCGCAGCAGCGGTGCCGGGTAGAAACCGATGCTGACAATGCCCGCACTCAATAGCCAGGCTGCTGCGCACTCTGTGCGCTTGAGGTCGGCGAAATGGGCGACGCCTGCCGGCGCCGCGCTGAAAGGTCGTTCGGGACCCGTTGACAGGCAGCGAATGGCGCGCAGGGCGTAGGCGGCGGAGACCAGAACAGCGACCGACATCAGGACCAGCCAGCCGCCCCAGCGGGCATAGGCGCCGATCAGCACCTGCAGTTCGGCAATGAAACCGGCGCTGCCGGGCAGACCGACCGAGGCCAGCAGGGTGAACACCAGGAACACGGCGAAGCGCGGCGCAATCCGGTTGAGCGAGCCATAGGCGGCGAGATCACGGCTGTGGGTTCGCTCGTAAAGCAGGCCGATAAGCAGGAACAGCAGGCCGGCGGTCAGTCCGTGCGCGACCATCTGTGTCAGCGCACCGCTGAGCCCGGGCTCGTTGAGTGCGGCAATGCCAAGCAGTACCACGCCCATGTGCGAGATCGACGAGTAGGCGATCATCGCCTTGAGATCGGTTTGTCGCCAGGCCAGGACAGCGCCATAAATCAGGCTGACCAGTGCCAGCAGCGCCAGCCAGTCCTGCAGCGCCTGGACCGCTGCCGGCAGGGTACCGGCAGCGCGGATCAGGCCGTAGGCACCCATCTTGAGCAGGATCCCCGAGAGCAGGATGGAAATCGGACTCGGCGCTTCGACGTGCGCCAGCGGCAGCCAGCCATGCAGCGGCACAATCGGCATCTTGACGCCGAAACCGATCAACAGGCCGAGAAAGACCAGCACCTGCGTGCGCACCGGCAATTGCGCACCGCCGGCGGCCATGTCGGCCATCGCGAAGCTGTGGCCGGGGGCGACATCGTAGAGCAGGAGCAGTGCAATCAACATGAACACCGAGCCGCCCAGGGTGTACAGCACGAAATTGAGCGCTGCCCGATGACGATTGGCACCTCCCAGACGGTCGATCAGGAAGAACAGGGGAATCAGCGTCAGCTCCCAGCAGACGTAGAACAGTGACCAGTCACGCGCCGTGAAAACGATCAACAGCGAGGTTTCGAGAACCAGCAGCAGTGAAAAGTAGAGCTTGGCGCCGCTGCGGATACCGGTGGACGAGAAGATCGCGACGAAACAGAGGACGGTCGCGAGGACCACCATCGGCAGCGAGACCCCATCGACGCCGAGCGCGAGATGTGAGCCGACGCGCGGATTCCACGGCCGCGTCTCGAAAAACTGGATCTCGGCACTGGCCGGGTCGAAGTCGGCCAGCAGCAGGCCGGCGCAAAGCATCGTCGCAGCAGCAGCGACGCTCGCCAGGTGGCGCATCAGATCGACACTGCGGCTCGGCAGCAGCGACAAGAGCCCGGCCCCCAGCAGCGGCAGCAACAAAAGCGCCTTCAGCATGGACAGGCCGCGTCCCCGAGCGACAGCTCGGCTCCCCTTGAAATTCTTCTTCTCATGGACGACGATTATGCCAGCATTGGCAGCTACCTAGCCGAGTCGAAAGCCGGAGTGGAAGATGAGCGAAACAATCTGTCGCAACCTGCGGATCAGCGGCCGCGTCCAGGGCGTCGGCTACCGCTGGTCGCTGTGCGCCGAGGCGCAACGGCTGGGCCTCTGCGGTTGGGTTCGCAACCGGCGTGACGGTAGCGTCGAAGCGCTGGTCAGCGGCCCGATCGAAGCAATTGACGCACTGGTGCTCTGGGCACATCGTGGACCATCGATGGCGCGGGTCGACAGCGTCCGCTGCAACGAGGGTAACGCTGGTGAGATGGGAACGCATGCCGGTTTCCGGCAGATTGCCACGTATTGAGTGCGACGCGAACGGGATGGGTACGCCGATATCGACGGTGTTCGCCCTCGTGTCTCCGGTTACAAGAATCTGTCATTCCCGTACCGCGCGACGTCATCCAAAGATGCGACGAGGCGTTATTCGCTTCATGAAGACGACCATCGCCCCGATTTGCCTCGTACTCAGCCTTGCTCTGGGTTTCTCCACCCCTGCCGTCGCCGACCACGGACGCCATGGCAGCTATCGTGGCGGCCATTACGGCGGCCATTACGCGGCGCAGCCTTACCACCATCACCCTGGCCATTACCGACAAGACCGCTGGGTTGCTCCAGCCGCGGTTCTGGCGCTGACCGGCATTGTCGCCGGGGTCGCCGCGGCGACCTACTACTCGCCGCCGCCGGTCTACGTGGCGCCGCCCCCGGTCTATGTGGCGCCGCCACCCCGCCAGATTTATGTCGTCCCGGCGCAGCCGGTTTACGCGCCTGCGCCAGGCAGGTATTGGGGCTATTGAGCAGCGACAGCGCGATTCTCGGTCCGGCGGCTAGCCGCTGCCGCCAACGATCGTCTTGCCCTCCTGGCGGACTGATGGCTGGTCCGGCCATGGTGACCGGAGATTTGTTCTCGCTCTGACTGCCGCCGGCCAATGGGATCGACGCATTCCCGTCCGCTGCTCGGCCTGCTGCTCGGTTGCACCCTGTCCGGGCTGGCCGCTGCAGCCCCGACCTATCCCTTCTCGGTGACCTCGGAAGCGGTCGAAGGAAGCTATCACTTTGTGGCGCGCAATCGTGGGCCGGCACCGGTATCGGTCAGACTGGTGTTGACTGCTGCCGAGAACGTCAGCACCAGTCGCTACACGCCAGTCTATGCGGTGGTCCGACCGTACACCGACAGCCCATTGCTGCAAGTCGCTCCGGCGCTTACCGGCGGCAAATACCGCTTTGCCAGCGAGACGGCCCATGCGATCGGCAATTACCTTGCGCAAGCGGACGCTCGCACCCTCTATCGCCTGCCTTTCGAGAATGGCCGCAGCTTCATGGTCGGCCAGAGTCACGACGGACCAAGGCTCACCCACACCACAGCCGACAGCGAACACGCGGTTGATTTCACCATGCCGGCCAACACCCCTGTCCTTGCCGCCCGCGATGGCGTGGTGATGGCGACAGAATCCACGCACCACGCCGGCGGCGGCGACCGGCGGCTGCTTTCCCGGGCCAACTTCGTGCGTGTCCTGCATGCCGACGACACGATGGCGACCTATGCCCATCTCGCTCCTGGCGGTGTCAGCGTCGCCGTCGGCGAGAAGGTCAAAGCCGGCGCCCTCATCGGTCGCTCGGGGGCGACCGGCTATAGCCTCGGTCCGCACCTGCACTTCGTCGTCCAGAAGCTGGTTGGCAGCAGTACCGGCTTCACCACTGTCTCGGTGCCGATTCGTTTCTGCTCGGGCGACCCGCCGCGCGCCTTCACCCCACGCTACCGGCAGATGGTGACCGCCGACCATCCGCCGCCAACGGAGAGCAAGCAGCGTCTGTCCGCGCAGGGCTCTGACCAGTGCCAACGCAGCGATTTCGATTGACTTCGCGGGAAAATCGCGAACATACTTTCAGTGGGGTTGATGGCGGTATTGTGTTCCATCTCATGCGAGGGGGTTGTCATGCTCGGTATTCTGGGAATCCTGGTATCACTTCTGCTGCTGATTTTTCTCGCCTATCGCGGCTGGAACGTCATCATCATCGCGCCGATCTGCGCGCTGGTCGGCTTGCTTCTCGGTGACTTCGAGGCGCCGATCCTTGCCACCTATACCCAGGTCTTCATGCCCGCCCTGGGCAACTACCTGATCAAGTTTTTCCCGCTGTTTCTGCTCGGCGCCGTTTTCGGCAAGCTCATGGACGACTCCGGCTGCGCGCGGACCATCGCCCACAAGATAGTCGAGTGGACCGGCAAGGAGCGCGCCATCATCGCGATCATTCTCGCCTGCGGTGTCCTCACCTACGGCGGCGTGTCGCTGTTCGTCGTCGCTTTCGCCGTCTTTCCGGTTGCCATCCAGATGTTCCGCGAGGGCAACCTGCCCAAGCGACTGATCCCGGCCACGATCGCACTCGGCTCCTTCACCTTCACGATGTCGGCGCTGCCCGGTTCGCCAGCAATCCAGAATGCCATCCCGATGCCGTTTTTCCACACCGACGCATTCGCGGCGCCGGGCCTCGGAGTCATCGCCGGCGTCATGATGTTTGCCTGCGGGAGCATGTGGCTGACGATGCGGGCGCGTAGCGCCCGCAACGCTGGCGAAGGCTTCGGCGCCGAGGCCCCGGCGACGCCCGCCGCGCCGACTGCGATGCCGGCGGGTGAGCTGCCTTCCTTTGCCGTGGCGATCATCCCGGTGGTGCTGGTGCTGGCGATCAACTTCATCTTCAGCAAGTACTTCATCCAGGACATCGACACTTCCTACCTGGCCACACCCAAGTACGGGAAAACGACGGCCGCGGCCGTCGGTGGCACCTGGGCGATCATCGTGGCGATGATCTGCGCCTGCATCGTGCTCCTCGGCCTGACCTGGAGGCGCTTCCAGAGCGTTCGTCAATCCTTGAACGAGGGTGCGCTGGGCTCGATGCTGCCGATCCTCAACGTCGGCTCGGAGGTGGCCTACGGTGCCGTGATTGCCAGTCTGGCAGCGTTTGCCATCATAAAGGCCTGGCTGATGTCACTCACCGACAACCCGGTGGTTGGGCTGGCGATCATCGTCAACGTTCTCGCCGGCATTACCGGCTCGGCCTCCGGTGGCATGAGCATCGCCCTCCAGGCCGTCGGGCAGCAGTACCTTGAACTGGCGCAGGCGGCCGGCCTCAGCCCGCAAATCCTGCACCGGGTGGCCGCACTCGCGTCGGGCGGGCTCGATGCGCTGCCGCACAACGGCGCCGTGATCACGTTGCTCGCCATCTGCGGGTTGAACCACAGGCAGTCCTACTTCGACATCTTCATGGTTGCGGTCGCTTTCCCGTTGTTGTCGATGATCGTCGTGATCATCCTCAACGGCATGTTCGGCACTTTCTGAGGGGGCGACCGTGCACACCCTGACCATGTTCCTTGCCGCGGCGCTCGCTGTTCTGCCCATCGGTGCACCGGCGCAGCAGCGGGCGAAGGAGCTGCGCCTACTGGCGGCCGAGCTTCCCCCTTATACCTTCCAGATCCCGCCAGCCAGCGTCGGCGAAACGCCGGGAGTCGACCAGGGCTTCGTCTACGAGGTGGTGAGCGAGATGGCCCGGCGCGTCGGCCATACCGGTCTCATCGAGTTCATGCCCTGGGGAGAAGCGCAACGCATTGCCCAGACGCAGCCGAACATCGGCATCCTCGCCCTGACCCGGACGCCTGAACGGGAGGAGCACTATCGCTGGCTGGCAAAGATCGTCACCGATGACCTGATCCTCGTTGGTGGCCAGGGTATTGACGTCTCGAGCCTGGACAAGGTCAAGGATCGCCCGGTCGGCGTGCTCAGCCGTTCTGGCGCGGAGGCACTGCTGAAAGAGCGCGGCTTTACGCGCGTCCGGCCGCAGCCCGAGGAGTGGCTGAACGCGCGCCAGATGCAGCAGCGCCGCATCGACGTCTGGCTGGCGCCGAGGCTGATGGTGATCCATGCCATGCGCGAGGTTGGCGGCAACCTGGAGGCGCTCAACTTTGGCGAGATCGTTCGCAAGAGCGAAATCTACCTCGCTGCCTCGAAGGCCCTGCCCGATGCCGAGGCACAGAAGTGGGAAAAGGCGCTCGCGGCCGTGCAGGCCGACGGCACCTACCAGCGCATCGCGGACGAGTACAACCGTATGAAGATTGTGCCGATACCAGACGAAATGCGGCGGCGTTTCAGCCAGCCGGTCTGGGAGGGCAGGTAAAGCTTACTCGCTGCGCGTCCCGGCTCGTAGCGCCAGGGTTTGCCGCGTCGCATCCAGGAGGTGCCGGAGGTCCTGCGCGACATGACAGGGCAGGTTAAGCGAAGCGGTCGTGGCCTCTTGCCATCGAGGCTATCCGGTATCGGGAATAGGCATGACAGTTGGGGAAACGTGGCTGGCTGGTGGCGAGAGCGAAGCCAGGCAGCAAAAAGGCCACTCCGAAGAGTGGCCTTTTTGTTTGAATCCTTGGTGGAGACAGGCGGGATCGAACCGCCGACCTTCTGATTGCGAACCAGACGCTCTCCCAGCTGAGCTATGCCCCCAAAAGCCGCAGGCATTCTATGCGCTGCGACTGACAGCGTCAATCCTGTGGATTGCCCGCAAGCTGTCGTTTCACGTCGAAGGCCAGGATCTATTTCTTCGCCTTGGCGGGTGCCGGGATCACCGCGACGGCGATAGCTTCGGCAATAAACCCCTTCCACCTGGTCGCCCTTCTTGATCAGCTTGAGTTGCTCAGGATCCTTGATCTTCAGGCGTGACGGTCTTCTGCGCGCCACGCAGCGTCACCGTCTGCTTCTTGAGGTCAACCTGCTGTACGTCGGCGATGAAGGCAACCTCTTTCGCCTCAAAGGCAGCGGGCTTTTGCCCCGGCGCGGCCGTCCCCTGCTGGAGCTGTCGATACGCTACGCGAAGCGCACCGCCACCCTTCTTGAGGGTCATCATCAGTTCCTGGGTGTAGGTGGCAACGACCTGGTCACCGACCTTGATCTGGTCAAAATTCTTGACTTCATCGCCGGCAATGATCTTGATCTGTTCGCCCTGGCTGTTCTTGAGGACGACGCTGCGCGACGCCTTGTCGATCGCGTCGACGACCAGCGTCACCCGGGCTTCAACCACGCCGGCAAATTTGCCAGGGCCGACGGCGGTGAGACCTTCGGCAACAGCAGGTTGTTGTGCGGACGCCACAAGTGGCATTAGGGCTAGTGCTGCAGCAGCAAGTACGGCGCGAATACGCATTGAAGACTCCGAAAAACGTGAATGGTGTGACGTGGGGCGGTGATTACACTGGACAAAGCCTGAAGAATGTCACGCCCGTTGCCTGGTGGACCTGTAGCAGCTACCTGCAGCAGTTACTCGTCCTTGCCTGCCACCCTGGCCTTGAAGGTGGCACCGGCGGCGAACTTCGGAACAATCGTCTGAGGAATCAGGATCTTCGCGCCGGTCTTCGGATTCTTTCCTTCGCGCGACGCGCGCTCGCTTGCCTTGAAGGAGCCGAAACCAACTAGCGTTACAGGCTCGCCCTGGGCAACGGTTTCAACGATGGTCTCGATCACGGCGTCAAGCGCTTTCGCGGACGCGGCTTTCGACAGGTCGGTACGGGCGGCGATAGCGTCGATCATTTCAGACTTGTTCATGGTATCTCCTCTGGTGGTTGAAGTCCTTGCTCAGGCTGCCTGGGAAAGGGAAAGATCAGTAATTTAAAGGCTGCAATTCTGGCATGGATTGCGTCACTGCCAAACAAGTTTTTTCCACTTGCCATTCGCCAGATGTCCAGCCGGTGCGGGGCGCAGCCACAGCGGCGGCGGTGCTGCCACGTCGGGGCAAGCGGCGGAACTGCGAGCCGACGGGTCGCGTCCCGATGGCGGCAGCCAATCGCCCGCGGTTTCAGTCATGGTGGGCAGGCGATCGACGGCAGTTAGCTTGCACAGGTCGTGCCGCTTCAATGGCCGGTGACGATAACAGCTGCCACCGTCGGGTTGGCAAAGCCAGCCTGACTGTGGCGTACGAGCAACGGACCCAGGAAGCGGCCAGTGTGGCTTGCCGGCACGGCGGCAATCTGCTCCGGTGTGCCGGTGGCCAGAACATGGCCGCCGCCCGCCCCGCCTTCCGGGCCAAGATCGACCAGCCAGTCGGCTGTCTTGATGACATCGAGATTGTGCTCGATGACCACCACGGTATTGCCGTGGTCAGCCAAGCGGTGGAGTACCGTCAGCAGCATTTCGATATCCTGGAAATGAAGCCCGGTGGTCGGTTCATCGAGAATGTACAGTGTTCTGCCGGTGTCGCGCTTCGATAGCTCGAGCGCCAGCTTGACGCGCTGCGCCTCGCCACCGGAGAGCGTGGTTGCCGACTGGCCCAGCGTGATGTAGCTCAGACCGACATCAACCAGCGTCTGCAGCTTGCGTGCCACGACTGGCACGGCGTCGAAGAACTCGCGTGCCACTTCGACCGTCATCTGCAGGATCTCGTGGATGTTCCTGCTCTTGTACTGCACTTCGAGGGTTTCCCGGTTGTAACGCTTGCCGTGACAAACGTCGCAGGGAACGTAGATGTCGGGCAGGAAGTGCATCTCGACCTTGATCACGCCGTCGCCCTGGCAGGCCTCGCAGCGCCCTCCCTTGACGTTGAAGGAGAAGCGGCCGGGGCCGTAGCCGCGCGCGCGGGCTTCCGGAACACCGGCGAACAATTCACGGATCGGCGTCAGAAGGCCGGTGTAGGTCGCCGGGTTGGAACGTGGTGTGCGGCCGATCGGGCTCTGATCGACGTTGATCACCTTGTCGAAGTGATCGAGCCCGACGATCCGTTCATGTTCGGCGGGTTCGCTGGTCGACCCGTACAGATATCTGGCCGCGGCTGCATAGAGGGTATCGTTGATCAGAGTCGACTTGCCCGATCCGGAAACGCCGGTGATGCAGGTGAAGAGACCGACCGGGATGTCAACCGTGACGTCCTTCAGGTTGTTGCCGCGGGCGCCAACGATCTGTAGCAGCCGCTTGCGGTCGGGTTGCCGCCGCTTGTCGCGCAGGCCGATGCGGCGGCGGCCGGCCAGGTAGTCTCCGGTCAGTGAGGCGGGGTTGCCGACGATCGCCGCAGGGGTCCCTTCGGCGACGATGAGGCCGCCGTGGACGCCAGCGCCGGGGCCGATGTCGACGACGTGATCGGCACTGCGAATCGCTTCCTCGTCGTGCTCGACGACAATCACCGTATTGCCGATGTCGCGCAATTGTTTCAACGTATTCAGCAGTCGCTCGTTGTCACGCTGATGCAGGCCGATCGACGGTTCGTCGAGGACGTACATCACGCCGGTGAGCGCCGAGCCGATCTGCGAAGCCAGCCGGATGCGTTGTGCCTCGCCGCCGGACAGTGTTTCTGCCGAACGGTCCAGCGACAGGTAGTCGAGGCCGACATTGATCAGGAACTGCAGGCGGTTGCAGATTTCCTTGAGCACCTTCTCGGCCACCTGCGCCTTGTTCCCCGGCAGTTGCAGTGAGAGGAAATAGTCACGCGTGACGGTCAGTGGCTGACGGCTGATTTCCTGCAGGGTACGGGCACTTTTCTTGCTGCCGATGCGCACGTTGCGTGCCTCTTCGCGCAGCCGGCTACCCTGGCAGGCGGGGCAGGTCTGGTTGCTGATCAGTCGCGCAAGCTCTTCGCGCACGGCCAGCGAGTCGGTTTCCTTGTAGCGGCGTTCGAGATTGACGACGACGCCTTCGAAAGCATGTTCGCGCAGGGTCGATCGGCCGCGCTCGTTGAGGTAGTTGAACGGCAGTTGCTCACGACCGGAACCATAGAGAACGACTTGCCGGACGTTGTCGGGCAACTCGCCGAACGGTGTGTCGACCTCAAAGCCGTAGTGTGCCGCCAGCGAGCAGAGCATCTGAAAGTAGAAGGGGTTGCGCCGGTCCCAGCCGCGAATCGCACCGGCGGCCAGCGATAGATCCGGTCGGGCGACGATGCGCTTCGGATCGAAGAACTGGATGACGCCGAGGCCGTCGCACTTCTGGCAGGCGCCCATCGGGCTGTTGAAGGAAAAAATCCTCGGCTCGAGTTCCCGAATCGAATACGAGCAGACCGGACAGGCGAACTTGGCGGAGAAGAGGTGTTCCCGCTCGCTGTCGATCTCGTAGGCGATGGCGCGGCCATCGGCATGGCGCAGCGCGGTTTCGAAGGACTCGGCGAGGCGCTGGCGAATGTCCTCGCGCACTTTGAGGCGGTCAACGACCACGTCAATGGTGTGCTTGTGCGTCTTGGCGAGCCTGGGGAGTGCGTCGATCTCGTGGATCTGGCCGTCGACTCGCAGCCTGGCGAAACCTTGCGCCCGCAATTCCGCGAAGAGATCAAGCTGCTCGCCCTTGCGGTTGGCAACCACCGGGGCCAGGATCATCAACCGGCTGCCCTCGGGGAGCGCCAGTACATGATCCACCATTTGCGAAACGGTCTGCGCTTCGAGCGGCAACTGGTGTTCAGCGCAGTAAGGCGTGCCCGCCCGCGCGAAAAGCAGACGCAGATAGTCGTGGATTTCGGTGACCGTGCCGACTGTCGAACGCGGGTTGTGGCTGGTTGCCTTCTGTTCTATCGAAATCGCCGGCGAAAGGCCCTCGATCAGATCAACATCCGGCTTCTCCATGCGCTGCAGGAACTGCCGGGCGTAGGCCGACAGAGACTCGACGTAGCGGCGCTGTCCTTCGGCGTAGAGCGTGTCGAAAGCAAGCGAAGACTTGCCGGAGCCCGAGAGACCAGTGATCACGATCAGCCGGTTGCGGGGCAGATCGAGATTGATGTTTTTCAAATTGTGCGTGCGGGCACCGCGGATTCGAATCTCTCTTGCTTCTTCCATTGGGGAGCTGGCCTGAGGCGCCTGGGCAAACCTGCTAATATACGCAATTCCGCAGCCCGGCAGCAAACTTCATGTCCGCCTCGAGCACCGACCGTATGAGCAGCGAAGAAAAGCGCGCCGGCATCAGCCTGGCGGCTGTTTTTGCCTTGCGCATGCTGGGCCTCTTCCTGATCCTGCCGGTTTTTTCACTTTATGCCAAGGAACTGCCTTCCGGCAACGACGTGGCGCTGGTTGGCGTGGCGCTCGGAGCGTACGGGCTGACGCAGGCCTGTCTGCAGATTGCCTACGGTGCGGCTTCGGATCGTTTCGGGCGCAAGCCGGTGATCGTCTTCGGGCTCCTTCTCTTCGTCGCCGGCAGTTTCCTTGCTGCGTTTGCCGACGACATCTACGTCGTCATCGCCGGGCGCGTGCTGCAGGGTGCCGGCGCCATTTCGGCGGCGGTTACGGCGCTCGCTGCCGATCTGACGCGGGAACAGCATCTCACCAAGGTGATGGCGATGATCGGTTCGTCGATCGGCATGGTTTTCGCCGTCTCAATGGTCGGCGCGCCGCTGCTTTATGTCAGCATTGGCATGCCCGGCATCTTTGCGCTGACCGGGGTGTTGGCGATGCTGGCGATTTTTGTGGTGCTCAGGGTCGTTCCCGCCGCACCCGCCGTGCCGCGGCAACCGGCGTGGCCGAGCTTTGTCGAAGTCCTGTCGCACCGCCAGTTGCTGCGTCTGAACTTTGGTGTCTTCGCCCTGCATCTGATGCTTACCGCGATGTGGGTGTTGCTGCCGGCGGAACTGGTCAGCACCGGCGGCCTGCCGGTTGCTGAACACTGGAAAGTCTACCTGCCGGCGCTGCTGATTTCTTTCGTCATCATGGTGCCGGCGATCGTTTTCGCCGAGCGATTCGCCCGCATGAAACTGGTCTTCAATGCGGCGATCGTCATCCTGCTCGCCGTGCAGGCCGGTTTCGGCCTGTTTGCCGGCGGCCTCTACGGCCTGACCTTCTGGCTGATGCTCTTCTTCGTTGCCTTCAACATCCTTGAAGCGACACAGCCGTCGCTGATTTCCCGGATTGCCCCACCCCACGCCAAGGGCGCAGCGCTCGGCGTTTACAACACCACCCAGGCGCTCGGCCTGTTTCTCGGTGGCGTGTTTGGTGGCGTCCTGGCCAAGTACTCCGGCGCGGGTGCTGTCTGGCTGGGGGGGGCGATCCTGGCTGTCGTCTGGCTGATGCTTGGGCTGACGATGTCGATCCCGCCGCTGCGCAGCCGTCAAGCTATCATCTGAAAGCCCCTATAATTCTCTTGTTATTCTCTTCTCGCACACCATTCAGGGAGGCAACATGGCTTCGGTCAATAAAGTGATTCTCGTCGGCAATCTGGGCGCTGATCCGGAAACCCGCTACCTGCCCAGCGGCGATGCTGTCTGCAACATCAGGATTGCGACCACCGACCGGGTTCGCGACAAGGTGTCCGGCGAATACAAGGAGAACACCGAGTGGCACCGGATCGTTTTTTTTGGCAAGCTGGCCGAAACGGCTGGCCAGTACCTGAAGAAAGGTCGCCAGATCTATGTCGAAGGGCGCATCCGGACCAACAAGTGGCAGGACAAGGAGGGCAACGAGCGATACACGACCGAAATCGTTGCCAGCGAAATGAAAATGCTCGGTAGTCGTGAAGGGATGGGTTCGCCGGCGGGCACCGAGAGCGAGTACGGCGGCAGCATGCCGTCGGCGGCAGGGGCCGGTACCGGCGCTGCACGCGCTGCGCCCGCCAAGAAGACGCCGAGTTTCGAAGACATGGATGACGACATTCCGTTCTAGTAGTTCGTTCCGTCAATAAGATTACAAATGAAATTGATGCATTCTCGTGCAAGGCAAGGCGCAAACCACAGCCATAGCCGTAGCTATGGCGAGGATTTGCAACGCCGCATGGCGCGAGAAGGCGCGATTTCATGTAATTGGTTTGGCGGAACGAACTACTAGAGGTCGGCCAGTCTTGGCGAACCGAAGGGCAACGGCGGCAGGGGCCGCTGCCTGAGCTTCCGGGCTTGATCAGGCAAACGGGCGAACCGGCGAGCAGGTGGCGAGAGGCTGCGCTACCCAGAACAAGAAAAAGGGCATCTGCACGTAGATGCCCTTTTCACTGGCGGCGCCGGCGCCGCCAAACATCGGCCAACGCCTAGCTGGCGAAATTCTGTTCGGCGAAGCGCCAATTGGCAAGGCTGGAGAGGAAGGTCTCGACGAACTTCGGGCGCAGGTTGCGATAGTCGATGTAGTAGGCATGCTCCCAGACGTCGATGCAGAGCAGCGCCTTGTCGCCGGTGGTCAGCGGCGTGCCGGCCGCACCCATGTTGACGATGTCGACAGAGCCGTCGGCCTTCTTGACCAGCCAGGTCCAGCCGGAACCGAAGTTGCCGACCGCGGATGCCTGGAAGGCCTTGGCAAACTCGGCGAGGGATCCCCATTTGGCATCGATGGCCGCAGCCAGTGCGCCGGCAGGAGCGCCGCCTCCGCCGGGTGTCAGGCAATTCCAGAAGAAACTGTGGTTCCACACCTGCGCCGAGTTGTTGTAGATGCCGCCGGCCGGTGCCTTCCTGATGATCGCCTCGAGCTCGAGTGCTTCGTATTCCGTCCCCTTGATCAGGTTGTTCAGGTTGGTGACATACGCCTGATGGTGCTTGCCGTAATGGTATTCGAGGGTTTCCCGCGACATGTGAGGAGCCAGTGCGTCCATGGCAAAAGGGAGTTGCGGCAGCTGATGTTCCATTGATGTTCTCCGTGAGGCTTGTTATGAGGTGAAGTGATGCGACGTGAAAACCTGCGATGAAACCTCCTTCATTTAGTTTGTCGGCCGGATTCTATTCGGGGCGTGCGGCGCTGGCAATCTCTCCGCCTGCCAATGGCTGGTCACTGTCTTCGGAAACGGCCAGCACGGCGGCATCGGCACGTCCATGCTGGAAGAAGACAGCGATACGCGCGCCAGGTTCCAGCATTGTGCTGCTGCGTACGATCTGCCCCTGCACGTTGGTGACGATGCCGTAGCCGCGGGCGAGTACCGCCCGCGGGTTCAGATGGGCAAGGCCGGCAGCCAGGCGGCCGAGGTCGGCGGACTTGCCGTGCAGCATCTTGTGGAACGTGCCATGGAGTCTTGGTGCCAGCGCTTGCAGGCGGCCGGCGTGACGCGCCGAATCGGGGCGGATCAACAGCAGGCGACGGGCCAGGTCGGCTAGCATCGTGCGTGCCCTGGCGCTGGCTTTCAGCAGACCAGAGCCGAGGCGGCGCTCAAGATTGCGCAGGCCCTCATGGTGGCGAGCGAGGTACTGCGCCGGGTGTTGGAGTCGGTGCGCCAGCCAGTCCAGCTGTTGGCCTCGCTGGTTGATCTGCTGTTCGACGTGGCGACCCAAGGCGAACTGGTTGGCGGCGAGCCGGGCGAGCAGTGCGGACCGTTCGGGTGCCGCCAGTTCGGCCGCCGCGGTTGGTGTAGGCGCACGCTGGTCGGCGGCAAAGTCGGCGATCGTGAAGTCCGTCTCATGACCGATGCCGCTGATCACCGGCATCGGACAGGCGCGGATCGCCCGTGCCACAGCCTCGTCGTTGAAAGCCCAGAGGTCTTCGATGCTGCCGCCACCCCGACAGACGATCAGTACTTGGCACTCCCGACGCTCGCCGGCGTTGCGGATGGCTTCGGCGATCTGTGAGGCCGCGCTGTCCCCCTGCACGGCTGTCGGATACAGGACGATCGCGACCTGGCCGGCACGTCGCCTGAGCGTGCTCAAGACGTCGCGCAAGGCAGCCGCCTGCGCTGACGTGACGATACCGACGCGGTGTGGAAACGCCGGCAAAGGGCGCTTGCCGGCGCTGTCGAACAGTCCTTCACGTTCAAGTCTTTCCTTGAGGCGGAGGAACTGTTCGTAGAGGTTGCCGACCCCGCCTCGACGAGCCGCTTCGACGTTGAGCTGGAAATCCCCGCGTGCCTCGTAGAGGGTGACCAGGACGCGCGCCTCGATGTGCTGGCCGTTTTCCAGTCGCCAGCCGAGGAGCTGCGCGCGACTACGGAACATGACACAGCGCACCTGAGCGGCGCGATCCTTGAGCGAAAAGTAGAGGTGTCCCGACGCCGCATGGCTGAGGTTGGAGACTTCGCCAGCTACCCAGCAGAGCGGAAACGCCGCTTCAAGTCGCTCGCGAGCGAGGCGATTGAGCATCGAAACCGGGATTACCGGCACGGCCATGGGTAGGCCGGTAATGGTGAAGTCTAAATCTGGCATGGGCGGATTCTACATGGCTGCCTGATCTTTGCGCCTCCTGCCGAACGCGCTGGCAGCCCGTCTGGCCCGGGCTTCACCGACTGTGTGCCGCGCGGTTTTCGGGCAAACAGGAAAACCCCTTCCTGAATGGGCACTTGGCCGTTTCACCAACAGCCTGATCGCGGGCTTATCCACAGATTCTGGGGATAAGCCCATTCTCAGGGCAAGAGCCGCTTGAAAAACCAGTGCAGGGCTTGCTGCAACGGCCGCCGCAGGCTAAAGTGCCCGTCTGAAAAATCTCCCGGAGGAAAACGTGTTTTCCATCATTCAGGCTGCTGGTTGGCCGATCTGGCCCTTGCTGCTGGCATCGATCGTTGCCGTCGCGCTGATCATCGAGCGCCTTGTTGCGCTGCGGCACAGCAAAGTGGTTCCCCCCGGTCTGTTGCAGAGGGTGGTCACCGAGTTCCGAAAAAGCGGGGCAAGTGTCGAAATGGTCGCCAATCTGGAGGCACACTCGCCGCTCGGTCGTGTCCTCGGGGCTGGCCTGCGAAACGTCGGCAGTTCGCGCGAGATCATGAAGGAGGCGATCGAGGAAGCCGGTAGCGTCGTGTCGCACGATCTTGAACGCTACCTGACGACCCTGGGCACCATCGCTTCGATCAGTCCCTTGATGGGTCTGTTTGGTACCGTGGTGGGCATGATCGAGATCTTCGCTTCGCAGACTCCCGGTGGCGGCAACCCGGTCCAGCTCGCACACGGTATATCGGTCGCCCTCTACAACACCGGTTTCGGGCTGTTGATCGCCATTCCGAGCATGATCTTCTGGCGACATTTCCGCGCCCTGGTTGATGGTTTCGTCATCGAGATGCAGCGGCAGGCCGTGCGCATGGTCGAGGTCCTGCACGGCGAACGCAAGTCTTGACGATGAGGGGCGGGTGATGAATTTTCGCCGTGGTCGCAGCAGTGATGTGCCCGAGATCAATCTGATTCCACTCATCGACGTGCTGCTGGTGATCATCATCTTCCTGATGCTGACCACCACCTACAGCAAGTTCTCGGGACTCGAGATCAACCTGCCGACCGCCGACGCGAGCAAGCAGACAGAGCCGCCGAACGAGATCAACGTGGCGCTGACCGCTGCCGGTCAGGTGCTGGTCAACAAGGTGCCGCTGGCGACGGTCACCGTGCAGGCGATCAGCGAGGCCTTGCGGCGCGCTGCCGGTGACACCAAGGAGCCGGTGATTGTGATCAACGCCGACGCCAAGGCAAACTACCAGAGCGTCGTCGACATCATGCAGGCAGCCCAGACAGCGGGCTATCCACGGATTTCCTTCGCCACACAATCGCCCCACTGATGCCTTACTGATGTCCCGTTTCGGCATGACGCAGCGTCTTCCCGGCTGCTGGTACCGGCGACGGCTGGCCGTCGCGTTGTGGCCCCTGCTACCTCTATCGTGGCTGTTCCGTCTGCTCGCAGGCCTGCGTCGCTGGCTGTACCACTGCGGTGCACTGCGCTCGTGTCGCCTCTCGGTGCCGGTGGTCGTGGTCGGTAACCTGACCGTCGGTGGCAGTGGCAAGACCCCGCTCGTGCTGTGGCTGGTTCGCAGCTTGCAGGAACAGGGGTGGCGGCCGGGAATCATCAGCCGCGGTTACGGCGGCGGCGGCCAGGTACGCTCAGTGGCGGCATCCTCCCTGTCGTCGCTGGTCGGCGATGAACCCCTCTTGCTGGCCAGGCGCAGTGGCGTGCCGGTCTTCGTCGGGCGCGACCGCGTTGCCGCAGGACAGGCGCTGCTGGCTGCTCACCCCGACTGTGATGTGATCGTCTCCGACGACGGGCTGCAGCACTATCGCCTGAAGCGCACGGTCCAAGTGGTGGTGTTTGACAGCCGCGGCGCAGGCAACGGTCGCCTCTTGCCGGCCGGGCCCTTGCGTGAGCCCTTGCGGCGTCTCGCCGGCGTTGACGCCGTGGTCTGGAACGGTCCCGCGGAAAGACGCGTTGAGGGTGCGGCGCGGCACTTGCCACAGTTCGATATGCGGCTTGCTGGCCAGCGCTTTGTTGCCATAAGCGGCAGACAGAGCAACTGCGACGCCGATTTCCTCAAGGGCCGGCAGCTCCACGCAATTGCCGGCATCGGCGACCCCCGCCGCTTTTTTTCGCAGCTCAAAGCCCTCGGGCTCGAATTCGAAGCGCATCCGTTTCCTGATCACCATCCCTATAGCGACGCCGATCTTGCCTTTGCCCGGCACGGCGTCCTGCTGATGACCGAGAAAGATGCGGTAAAATGCGAGGCGCTGGTCACTGGTGAGGCTTGGGTCCTGCCGGTCGAGGCGGTGATCACTTCGCAGCCTGGTCAGCCCGGTCTGCTAGAGACAATTCTGGAGAAACTCCATGGACGCCCGCCTGCTTGATATTCTCGTGTGCCCGATTTGCAAGGCCAATCTCGAATACCGCAAGGCACAGTCGGAACTGGCGTGCAAGCCCTGCCGGCTGGCTTTTCCGATCCGTGATGGCATTCCGATCATGCTCGCGGACGAGGCCCGTCCGCTATCGGAAGACGAGATCTGACCGCGCAGAGAGCGAAGGCGGCGGCGTGCACATTCAATTCAAGATCGTTATTCCAGCTCGTTACGCGTCCACACGCCTGCCGGCGAAGCCATTGCTTGATCTCGGCGGTAAGCCGATGGTTGTGCGGGTGGCTGAGCGCGCCCGGCTGTCGGGTGCCGACGAGGTGCTGGTGGCCAGCGACCACGCGGAAGTGCTGGACGCAGCCAGGCAGCACGGCTTGCGCGCTGTGCTGACCCGGTCTGAACACGCGAGCGGGACCGATCGTCTGGCTGAGGTCGTCGCGTTGTCAGGCTGGAGCGACGAGACGATCGTGGTCAACGTTCAGGGCGATGAACCGTTGATTGATCCGGCCTTGATCGTCCTTACGGCCTGCCGCCTGGCGGAGAGTGGTGCCGACATCGCGACGGTGGCGCACCGGGTAGCAGATGCTGCCGATTTCTTCAACCCGAACATTGTCAAGGTGGTACTGGCGGCAAGCGGTGACGCAATGTACTTCTCGCGCGCACCGATACCCTACGCTCGCGACCACTTTGCTCGCGAGTCTGGTGGCGAGACACTGCCTCCCGAGATGCTCGCCTATCGGCACGTCGGGATCTACGCCTACCGCGCACGCTTCCTGCGAACCTACGCCGAACTGGCTTCGTCACCGCTCGAAAGCCTTGAGGCGCTGGAACAATTGCGCGCCCTGTGGCACGGTTTCCGCATCAGCGTGGCGATTGCCGATCACCTGCCAAGTGCCGGCGTGGACACCCCGGAGGATGCCCTGCGCATGCAGGAATGGTTCAAAAAGGTTTGACCGTGCGCGCGTTTGAGGGTAAGTTTCCGCCTGTTGGTCACGACAACGTGATGTTGCGCCACTCTGAATGGGCCACAACTATCTGAATTACTGGACAAACTGCTCGATTTGATTCTCTCACAAGGCGAACAATGAAACTCATCCTGCTAGGCGCGCCAGGGGCCGGCAAAGGCACTCAAGCCCAGTTCATTCGTGAAAAGTTCGGCATCCCCCAGATCTCTACCGGAGACATGCTGCGCGCTGCTGTCAAGGCAGGTACTCCTCTCGGCATCGAAGCCAAGAAGGTCATGGATTCTGGTGGCCTGGTTTCGGACGAAATCATCATCGGCCTGGTGACTGATCGCCTGCAGCAGGCGGATTGCCAGGCGGGTTATCTGTTCGATGGTTTTCCGCGCACCCTGCCGCAGGCCGAAGCGATGAAGGTCGCTGGCGTGGCGCTTGACTATGTGCTTGAGATCGACGTGGCCGACGAAGAAATCATTGAGCGGATGAGCGGTCGTCGTGTGCACCCCGCTTCAGGCCGTACCTACCACATCCGCTTCAATCCGCCCAGGGTGGCCGGAAAAGACGATGTCACCGGGGAGGATCTGATTCAGCGCGACGACGACACGGAAGAGACGGTCAGGAAGCGCTTGCAGATCTATCATTCGCAGACCAAGCCCCTGCTCGAGTACTACAGCACGTGGGCTGCTAGCGGCGACTTCAAGGCGCCAAAGTGTCGCAAAATTGCCGGTGTCGGCAGCGTGGATGACATCAGGCAGGCGGCCTTCGCGGCTCTGCTGTAGCCTGAACGATGACGGTAGCGCCGACGCCAGCAGTCTTCGGTCAGCGGTATCGCTGCCCCTTACGGTTTTCGCTGGTGGCGCTGGCTAGGGTGGGGTGGGCGCGCAGGCGTTGGTCTACGGATTGCCGGTCGGCAAAGCGGGCGTCGCCCAATGGGGATGCGGGTAATTGGCCGGTTCTGGTTGCCGCATGCGCACCCGTGTCGCGGTCTTGGCTTGAAGGGACATAGTCTGGTTCGGGCACTGGCGTTCTTTTCGTGGTTCAGTTGTGGGGCAAGTCAGACCCGTGGAGACCCTCCGGAGTCTCCGCAGGGCCGGGGTAACTTTAGTGAGGGAGGTAGTGTATGTCTTCAGGTCTGATGTTCGCGCTTGTATGCGCGGTCATTGCGGTGCTTTACGGCGCTGCCATGACGAAGTGGATTCTCTCGTTGCCAGCCGGCAACCCACGCATGCAGGAGATCGCCAAAGCCATTCAGGAAGGCGCTTCGGCATACCTTGCCAAACAGTACACGACCATTGGTCTCGTCGGCGCGGTACTTTTTGTCCTGATCTGGTTTGCGCTCGGCAAGCTGATGGCCATTGGCTTTCTGATCGGTGCGGTGCTTTCGGGTGCGACCGGTTTTATCGGCATGAATGTTTCCGTGCGGGCCAACGTGCGCACCGCAGAAGCGGCGCGTAGCGGCATTTCTGCGGCGCTCGATGTCGCCTTCAAGGGTGGCGCCATCACCGGTATGCTGGTGGTTGGTCTGGGCCTCCTCGGGGTGGCGGGCTATTACGCGTTCCTCAAGGGCACCGGCGCCGACTTTCAGCACAGTGTTGAACCGCTGGTCGGTCTGGCCTTCGGTGGATCGCTGATCTCGATCTTTGCCCGTCTTGGTGGCGGCATCTTCACCAAGGGCGCAGACGTCGGCGCCGACCTGGTCGGCAAGGTCGAAGCCGGCATTCCCGAGGATGATCCACGCAACCCGGCGGTCATTGCCGACAACGTTGGTGACAACGTTGGCGACTGTGCCGGCATGGCGGCGGACCTCTTCGAGACCTACGCGGTGACCGTGGTGGCGACGATGGTGCTCAGCGCGATGATGCTCAAGGGAGTTGCCAGTGCCAACGACAACCTGATTGTCTACCCGCTGGTGCTGGGTGGCGTTTCGATCATCGCTTCGATCATCGGCTGTTTCTTTGTCAAGGCCAACGACGGCGGCAAGATCATGAACGCCCTCTACCGCGGCCTGGCCGTGGCCGGCGTGCTGGCCCTGATTGCCTTCTATCCGATCACCACCATGATGCTTGGCAACGGCATCACTCTCGTCGATGGCAGCCTGATCAGTTCGATGAACATCTTCTGGTCGGCGGCGGTTGGTTTGGTGCTGACGGGCCTGCTGGTCTGGATCACCGAGTACTACACCGGTACAGACTTCTCACCGGTGAAGCGCGTTGCCGAAGCCTCAACCACCGGCCACGGCACCAACATCATCGCCGGCCTTGCCGTCTCGATGAAGGCCTGTGCGTTGCCCGTGCTCTCCGTCTGCGCGGCGATCTACATCACGTATGCTCTGGCCGGCTTGTACGGCATCGCCATTGCCGCGACCTCGATGCTGTCAATGACCGGCATCATCGTCGCGCTCGACGCCTACGGACCGATCACCGACAACGCTGGCGGCATCGCCGAAATGTCTGGTCTGCCGAAGTCGGTGCGTGACGTGACCGATCCGCTCGACGCGGTCGGCAACACCACCAAGGCGGTGACCAAAGGGTATGCCATCGGTTCGGCTGGCTTGGCGGCGCTGGTGCTTTTCGCCGATTACACGCACGCGTTGGAAACCAATTTTGGTGGTAGCCTGCGTTTTGACCTCTCCGATCACATGGTGATCATCGGTCTCTTCCTCGGTGGCCTGATTCCCTATCTGTTCGCCGCCATGGCCATGGAAGCGGTCGGCCGGGCCGCCGGTGCGGTGGTCATCGAAGTACGTCGGCAGTTCAAGGAAATCAAGGGGATCATGGAAGGCAAGGCGAAGCCCGACTATTCGCGCGCCGTCGGCATGCTGACCGCAGCGGCCATCCGGGAAATGATCATCCCCTCGCTGCTGCCGGTACTGGTGCCGGTTCTCGTCGGCCTGCTGCTGGGTCCGAAGGCGCTTGGCGGCCTGCTGATGGGAACGATCATCACCGGGCTGTTCGTCGCCATCTCGATGACCACCGGTGGTGGCGCCTGGGATAACGCCAAGAAGTACATCGAGGATGGCCACTTCGGCGGCAAAGGCTCCGAGGCCCACAAGGCAGCGGTGACCGGTGATACCGTCGGCGATCCCTACAAGGACACGGCTGGTCCGGCGGTGAACCCGCTGATCAAGATCATCAACATCGTCGCCCTGATGATCGTGCCCCTGATGGTCCCCGCTTCTGTCAGCAAGCCGGTGGCTGCCGCTCCGGTGGCCGCAACGGCGGCAGTGCCGGCGGCCAAGCTCTATTTCGCGGTGGGTGTGGCCGAAGTACCGGCCGACGCTGGAAAAACCCTCGAAGCGATTGTTGCCTATGCCAAGGCTAACCCGACGGCGCAACTGGCCGTTTCGGGATTCCACGATACGACCGGTAGCCAGGCAACCAACGAGGAAATCGCCAAGAACCGGGCGATGGCTGTACGGGATGCCCTGAAAAACGTCGGTATCGCCGAGGAGCGCGTCGAACTCAAGAAGCCCATGGTTACCACGGGCACGGGAGGTCCTGAAGAGGCACGCCGTGTCGAGGTCAGTGTGAAGTAATCCGTCGGCGGACAACGCCCCCGAACAAAAACGGGCCGCTTGACGGCCCGTTTTTGTTGTTTCTGCTGGCTGGCCTGCGGGCCGGCGATCAGGCTGCCTGCTACCCTGCTATCGGTTCAGGGATGGATTGAGCGTGTAGCTGCCGGTCAGGCTTGCCTCCGCAAGAACGTGTCCCTGCATGGCTGAGCGGACTTGTTGTCCGGTCAGCTTGCCTTCGATATTCAGCCTGGCGACATCGAGTGCGAAAACCGTAAACACGTAACGGTGGACGATCTCGTCATTCCAGGGCGGGCAAGGACCATCATAGCCGTAGTAGTCGCCGCGCATGTCGTTGTCACTGGCAAACCAGCCGGTGTAATCGTTGATTCCCTGGCGCGCGCCGTGTGCCGCGTGTGGACCAGGTTTGCCGCGCGGGGTGACATCGCTGCAGAACTCGCCCTCCCTGATCTCGCTGAGACTCGCTGGCAGATCAATCAGCACCCAGTGGAAGAAATCGACCCGCGGCAGCGCCGCTGGTACGGTGCGGTCTTCCTGATTGACGTCGTCGCCCTGGCTCGGCACGTCGGGATCATGGCAGATGACGGCAAACGACTGGGTTGACGCCGGTGCGCCACTCCATGCCAGCTGCGGGTTGAGATTGCTGCCCAGGCAGACATGGTGCGCCGGGTCGGGGATACAGAAGGCGAAGGCGCCCGGGATCCGCTGACCCTCATTGAAACTGCTGCTGATCAATTTCATCGTTAATCCTCCTGGTTGATTACTCGGCCCCACTGCGTTTGAAGTCTCGCAGGCGAAAGCCGACGACCCATAGTGTAGCGAAATAGATGGCCGCACCGAAGCCGACGACCCCAGAAAGACGCAGCAGGCGATCGGTCAGGCTCCAGGTAAGCCAGGTGCCTGCTTCTCCGGTGACAAACCAGAGCGCGATGCCCATCGTCGCCATGGCGCAGCCCAGCCGGCAGTAGAACAGCAGCCAGCCGGGCTGGGGAATATAGATTCCGTGCTGGCGAAGACCACGGTAGAGCAGGGTGGCGTTGAGGCAGGCGGCCAGTCCGATGGCCAGTGCCAGGCCGGCGTGTGCCAGCCAGCCAATCAGGATCAGGTTCAGCCCCTGGGTTACGGCCAGGCTGAGCAGCGCGATGCGGACCGGCGTGCGTACGTTCTGGCGTGCGTAGAAGCCTGGTGCGAGTACCTTCACCAGGATCATGCCAAGCAGGCCGAGACTGTAGGCGACCAGCGCATCGCGCGTTCTGAACACGTCGCCAGCGGTGAAGGCGCCGTGGTGGAACAGGGTCGTGATCAGCGGTACGGCGAGAATCGCCAGTGCCAGAGCTGCCGGGGCGGCGAGCAGAAAGGTCAGCCGCAAACCCCAGTCGAGCAGGCGGGAATACTCGTCGTGTTGCTGCGTGGCGTGGCACCGGGCCAGCGAGGGCAGCAGAATGGTGCCCAGCGCGGCGCCGAGCAAGCCGGCCGGAAACTCCATCAGGCGGTCGGCGTAGTACAACCAGGAGACACTCCCGGTGTTGAGAAAGGAGGCAAAGATGGTGTTCAGCAGGAGACTGACCTGCGCTACGGAAACGCCGAGAACGGCTGGCGCCATCAACCGGAAGATCCGCCGCACCCCCTCGTCGCGCAGGCTGATCGAGAATCTCGGCAGCATGCCGATACGCTGCAGGCTGGGGATCTGGAATGCCAGTTGCAGGGCGCCACCGAGAAACACCGCCCAGCCGAGAGCCATTATCGGCGGATCGAAATGCGGCGCGGCAAAAAGCGCCATGAGAATGAACGAGACGTTGAGCAGTACGGGCGTGAAAGCGGGGACGGCGAATCGGCTCCACGTATTGAGAACGCCGCCGGCCAGCGCAACCAGGGACATGAAAAGGATGTAGGGAAAGGTGATGCGAGTCAGGTTGACGGTCAGAGCGAACTTCTCGGGGTCGTCGCTGAAGCCCGGCGCCGAGACATAGACCAGGACTGGCGCCGCGGCCATGCCGATCAGGGTCACCGCCAGGACGATGAGAAAAAGCAGGCTCGCGACACGGTCAACGAGCTGCCTGGTGTCGTCACTGCCGCGTTTGTTCCGGTATTCGCCAAGCACCGGAACAAAGGCCTGCGAGAACGCGCCTTCGGCAAACAGGCGGCGCAGCAGATTGGGCAGCTTGAAAGCGACAAAGAAGGCGTCGGTGAGCATCCCGGCGCCGAAAGTGCGCGCGATCACGAAGTCGCGCACGAAACCAAGTATGCGCGACAGCAGGGTCATGCTGCTGACGGTGGCGAGTGTCTTGAGAAGGTTCATTCCGTGTCCGTGCGTGTTTTCCGATTCAGGTATGAGTCTGAAGGAGCGACGGAGTGGGTGACGCGGTGATGCGGGTTGAAGAAAAAACGGCAGTCTACCGGATTCCGCCGAGGGGCGTTGAGATGATCCTGGCGGTGTACTTGTTTGCAAAGGGCACGGCAGGCGGACGGTGGCGTTTGGCCAGGAAAACCTCAGCCAGACGGTTACGCTGCCACCTGGTCACCAGACCACTGACCTGAGCCCGGTTGTAGCCGCTGGTGTGCTGCAGGGACCTCAGCACAACGCCACGCTCGCGCTTCCTGCGACCGGGGCAGTCACAGGGTTTGACGACGAGACTGATGTGTTCATACCGCCCGCCATCGTCGTCTGCCGCCGAGAACTCAAGCGATATGCTGGCGTTGAGAAACTGCTCGATCTGCTCAATCGTGGTCAGCCGTGCTTCGTTCATGTGGATCACCATCCTTGCGATGATCAACCCGAGCTCAAGTCACCCGCAATTTCTTTCTCAGGCTCATACCTCGTTGGACAAGGCGAATCGTTGGCTAGGCTGCGACAATCGGATAGAATGCGCCACACCATGGATTCCCTTTCTCTGATACGTGAATTCCTTCAAGGCCGACTGGGTGTCGAGCCGGAGAGGGTCGTCCCAGAGGCCCTCCTGGAGCCACTGGGCGTCGATTCGCTGATGGCTCTCGAGTTGATGTTCGAATTTGAGGACCGGTTCGGAATCACCCTGGCGAAGGGACTGAAGGCTCCCCGGACGGTCAGTGAAATGGCAGGCCTGATGGACCGGCTGCGCGGCGAACATCAGTCTTGACTCATGGGCCAGCGTCGCGTTGCCATCACGGGTTTGGGCCTGGTCAGCCCGTTTGGCGATAAGCTTTCGGACTTCTTCCAGCACATTTTGAACGGTGAATCGGCTGTTGGATTGTTCCGTATCGACGAGCTGCCGCGTGTTCTGGCCATTCCTTTTGTCAGCTGCCCTGGTTTTGACGCCAACGCTATCCTGGGCAAAGCGCTGGCGGGAACGATGGATCGGTACGCTCAGCTCGGGACGGCCGCGGCTTTCGCCGCCTGGGATGATGCCGGTCTTGGTCGCGAGCAAGGCGTTGAAAACCGCGAAAACTGGGGTGTTACCTGGGGAACGGCGCTCGGTGGCACGCTGGCTTACGAAAAGGGGTACCGAGAACTGTGGCAGAAGGGCCGCGAACGGATCTCGCCTCTCTCGGTGATTCTCGGCATGAATAACGCTGCCAACGCCCACATCTCGATCCAGCTTGGTCTGGGCGGCGTTAGCATGAGTTGCACGGTGGCCTGCGCTTCGTCGACCATTGCCATCGGCGAGGCCTTCCGTCGGGTGCGCAGCGGCGAGGCGCCGATCATGCTGACCGGTGGTTCTGACGTGCCGCAGGCCTACGGCGTCGTCCGCGCATGGGAGGCCCTGCGCGTCATGGCCAGTGGCGATGCGACGACTTCTGCCTCCGCCTGTCGTCCGTTCAGCGCCGACCGAAGTGGTCTCGTGCTTGGCGAGGGCGGTGCAGCACTGGTACTCGAAGACTGGCAGCACGCCGTTGCCCGCGGGGCGAGTATTCATGCCGAAATCGTTGGTTACGGCACCACTTGCGACCATGCGCACCTGGTTCGCCCGGAGGCTGCAGGTCAGGTTCGCGCCCTGCGGGCGGCACTCACTGATGCGGCGCTCCGCTCGGACGAGATTGACTACATCAATGCCCACGGGACAGCGACGATCGAAGGCGACCCGGTGGAGGCCGAGGCGCTCCGCGAAGTCTTCGGCGCCTGCGTCACGAAGCCGGCGGTCAGCGCAACGAAGTCGATGCACGGTCATCTACTTGGCGCTGCCGGTGCGCTGGAAGCGATCGTTACCGTTCTGGCTCTGCGTGCGCAGGCCATCCCACCGACGGCTCATCTCGATAGGATCGATCCGGCGTGTGCCGGCGTCGATCACGTGATCTCGGCCCGGCGCGACCGGCCGCTGCGGGCAGCACTATCCAATTCCTTTGCTTTCGGCGGCAGCAACGCGGTGCTTGCTTTCCGCGCTGCCTTTCGATAACTTCACGGAAAAGACGCGATGTCTCAAGAAGCACGCCCGCTAGCAGCCGAAGCACTCCTCGAGGAAGTCGCCGAACTGATTGTCTCGGCACTCAATCTCGACCTGGAGCCAAATGAGATTGATTCAGATGCGCCGCTGTTCGGCGAAGGACTCGGTCTGGATTCGATCGATGTTCTTGAAATTGCGTTGGTCACATCGAAACGCTACGGTTTTCAGTTACGCTCCGATAACGAGGACAATGTGCGTATTTTCTCGTCCTTGCGCACGCTGGCAGCGCACATCGCGAGCCAGCGAACGAAATGACCGGCATCACCTCGGCCAGCCTGCTGCGTGGCCTCAGCGTGACCGGGCTGTTGATCGCCTGGGCATGGCTCGCGCACGACGCCAGCGCCGGGGCAGGAGGTTCCGATTTGGCGGTTGCCATGGCTAGCACATGGATGCTCGCCATCATCGTCATTCTGCTGTGGCGCGTGGGCAAGCCATGGTGGCTGATCGCCGGAGGGCTGGCCGTCGTCGTCATCCTCCCCTGGCACTGGCAAACGCTGCGGCAGAACGTGGCCATGCTCTATTACCTGCAGCACGTCGGTACCAACCTGACGCTTGGCTTGTTGTTCGGATGCAGCCTTTTCGGCCAGGGGGAGGCGCTGGTCACCCGGTTTGCCCGTCTGGCCCACCACGGAGTGCTTTCGGAGGCGCAGTTCTTCTACACCAGGCAGGTGACCATCGCCTGGACTGTCTTTTTCGGGGCAACTGCGGTGCTGTCTACGGTGCTTTTTGTTTTCGCGTCGCCGATTGTCTGGTCGGTTTTCGCGAATCTGCTCGCCATGCCGCTCCTGTGCCTGATGTTTGCCGCGGAGTATCTGGTTCGCCATCGCGTCCTGCCGCCGGCAGATCGCACCGGGATTGCCGATACCATTCGCGGCTACCGGGAATCGGTACGCGATTGGCGCACAATGGCGAGCGACCGTTGAGCAGTGTGCCGCTGCTCGGGCACGCCAGCCTCGACGAGATCATTGCCTACCTGCCGACCGGTCCGGTGACGGTACGAACCTTCCTCGCCACAGCGCTGACGCTGGCCCAGCACTTGCCTGCAGGAAGGCACTTTCTCAACTTCTGCCAGGATCGCTACCATTTCAGCGTTGGCCTGGCGGCAGGCCTGCTCAATGGGCAGACCAGCCTGCAGCCCGCTTCGCAGTCAGCCGAAACGCTGCGCCAGATCCGGCGTCAATGTCCGAACGTTTTCTGCCTCTGCGACAGCGCTTTCGACAGCCTCGATCTGCCGCGCGTCGATTTCCCGGATTCGCTGGCGGTCCACCCGGACAACGTGACCGGCATCCCGGATATTCCAGGTGAACTGCTCGCGACCACGGTGTATACGTCGGGATCGACCGGCATGCCCGTACCGCACAACAAATCCTGGGGATCGCTGGTCCGGAACGCGCGGGCGGAAGCCAGCCGACTTGGCCTGCTCGACGGGCCCCGTCACGCCATCGTCGGCACCGTGCCGGCACAGCACATGTACGGATTCGAGTCGACGGTGCTCCTCGCCATGCACGGGAATTCACCATTCTGGTCGGGCAAGCCATTTTATCCGCAGGACATCGTCCGCGCACTCCTGGCTGTACCCCCACCGCGCATGTTGGTCACCACACCCTTCCATCTCGGCACCTTGCTGGCGGCTGGGGTCGAGCTGCCGGCCGTTGACCGGCTGCTGTCGGCTACTGCCCCGCTCTCGCCCCAGCTCGCCGCGGACGCCGAGTCCCGACTGGCAGCACCGTTGCATGAAATCTATGGTTGTACCGAGACCGGGCAACTGGCCAGCCGGCGCCTGATCACCGATCCCGCCTGGCTGCCGCTCGACGGCGTGTGCCTAAAACGTGATGGCGACAAGGTCACCGCCTCGGGCGGCCACATCGAAGGCCGGGTAGTTCTCGCCGACGACCTGGAGTTGTTGCCCGATGGCCGCTTCATGTTGCTTGGCCGCAACGCGGATCAGGTCAGTATCGCCGGCAAGCGCAGCTCGCTGGTCTATCTCAACCACCAGCTCACCGCAATTCCGGGTGTCGTCGATGGGGTTTTCTTTCAGCCGGACCAGGCCTCGCCGGATGGCATCACGCGCTTGTGCGCTTTTGCCGTTGCGCCGGGGCTGAGCGAGCGGCACCTGCTTGCCAGATTGCGGGAACGGGTGGACGCCGCTTTCCTGCCCCGGCCGCTGCTCATGGTCGATTCGCTGCCGCGCAACAGCACTGGCAAGCTGCCGCGCGCGCAGTTACAGGTACTGTACCAATCCCGCCGGCTGGCGCGCCATGCGACGCGCTGATTTCGAATGGATCATTCCTGCTGGCCATCCGGCCTTTGTCGGGCATTTCCCCGGGCGCCCCATCGTGCCGGGCGTCGTCCTCCTTGATCAGGCGCTGCTCTTCGCTGAAGCGTTCCAGGGAAGGTCGGCAACTGCTTGGCACATTGCTCAGGCCAAGTTCTTCAGTCCGGTCGGACCGGGCGAAAGGCTTGTTTACCGGCTGCAGGAGCGACTGCACGAAAGGGCGGGCGAGGTCATCGTTTTCTCTGTCCGGGTGGGCGAGCGGGAAGTCGCTGCCGGCAGCCTGAAACCCGCCAGATGAGTGGCGGACAGCAGGCCGCGAACTGGCTGCGCCAGCAGGAGCGCAGCAATCTCACGATCCTCAGGCTGATGGCATGGATTTCACTGACGCTCGGGCGACGAATTGGCCGCCTCGTACTCTACGGGATCGCGCTGTACTTCCTGTTCTTTTCCCCGCAGGCGCGGTGTGCCAGCCGAAAGTATCTCGGCCGGGCTCTCGGACGCTGGGCCGAATGGTCGGACGGCTATCGCCACGTCCTGTCGTTTGCGAGTACGATTCACGACCGGGTATACCTGCTCAATGACCGTTTTGACCTGTTCGAGATCGAGGTGCATGGTGCCGAAGCCCTGCACGCGGCACTGGCGCATCAGCCGGGCGCCCTGCTGATCGGCGCCCACCTCGGCAGCTTCGAAGTCCTGCGCGCGGTTGGTCGCGGCCGCGCCGGCATCAAGGTGGCGATGCTGATGTACGAGAAAAACGCGCGCAAGCTCAATGCCACCCTGGCTGCGATCAACCCGGCTGCGGGCGAGGACATCATTCCTCTCGGCCGCCTGGAGTCGATGCTGGAAGCCCGCAACAAGCTCGACCGTGGTTACCTGGTTGGCATGCTGGCGGACCGCGCGCTGGCCGACGAGCTAACGATCGCGCATGATTTCCTCGGTCAGCCGGCGGCTTTCCCGCTCGGCCCCTTCCGCGTTGCCGCGATGCTGCGCCGGCCGACATTTTTCATGACCGGGCTGTATCTGGGTGGTAACCGCTACCGGATCCACTTCGAACCGCTGGCAGATTTTTCGCAGATTCCGCAAGCCGGACGGGACGCCGCCATCCGCCAGGCGCAGGCCCACTACGTGGCGCGCCTCGAGCACTATTGCCGTCTTGCTCCGTACAACTGGTTCAATTTCTTCGACTTCTGGCAGCAGCGACGATGAAGCGAGTGCTCGGCGGTCTGTTGCTGATCGCCTTGTCGATCCCTGCGCTGGCCGCTTGGGGCCTGCCGCAACTGATGGACGATCTTTCCCGGACGCGGGGCGGCAGGGCGCGTTTCGTCGAGATCAAGTACATTGCGCTGCTCGACAGGCCAGTGGTTGCCAGCGGCGAAATAAGCTTCACGACACCCGACCGGCTCGAAAAGCGAACCCTGACTCCGCGTCCAGAAGTACTGCTGCTCGACAAGGACCGTCTCACCCTCGAGCGTGGTCAGCAGAAATTGAGTATCGATCTGGCCAGCCGGCCGGAAGCCATGGCCTTTGTCGACAGCATCCGCGGCGCGCTCACCGGCAACCGTCAGGCACTCGAAAGGAACTATGCTCTCCACCTGGCCGGCAGCCGCGACCAGTGGACGCTGACCCTGCTGCCCAGCGAGCAGGTGATCGCTGGGATCGTTCAGAAGATCACCATCACGGGCCAGAGGAATCGTATCTGCAGCATCGAGTACCTGCAGGCCGACGGTGACCGCGCGGTGATGAGCATCGAGCCCCTTCCTGACAAGTGAGCGCCGCAGCCCGTCGCACCTTCGTTCTCTGGTTGATGGCCATGGTCGCCGGGGCGACGATCGTCTGGAACAGCCGTTTCTCGGCCGACATGTCGTTTTTCTTGCCGGCGCACCCCAGCGCCGAGCAGCAGGTGTTGGTAGACCAACTCAGGGAGGGCGCAGTCACCAGGCTGCTGATGCTTGCCATTGGCGGCGGGGATGCACGCCAGCGCGCGGCGTTGTCGCGCGAGCTGAGTGCGCGGTTGGCTGCCCGGGCCGAGTTTACCGCTGTGCGCAACGGCGAGGCGAGTAGCCTTGATGCCGACCGTGAATATCTGTTCCGTCATCGCTATCTGCTCAGCTCAGCGGTGACGCCGGAGCGCTTCTCGGTGGATGGCCTGCGCGGCGCCATTTCGGAAAGCGTGGATCTCCTGGCCTCCCCCGTCGGACTTTTGCTCAAGCGGTTGCTGCCGCACGACCCGACGGGCGAACTGGTTAGCCTGCTGGTCGGACTCGATGCCGGTGCTCAGCCGAACAGCAAGGAGGGCGTCTGGGCTTCGCGCGACGGCGAATGGGCGGTGCTGCTGGCGCAGACCGCCGCCCTCGGCTCCGATATCGACCGACAGGCTGCCGCCCTTGACGTCATCCGCGAGGAATTCGCGGTGGCCAGGCTAGCGGCGGGAATCCCCGACGCCAGCCTGCAGATTGCCGGCCCCGGCGTCTATGCGGTGCAGGCCCGGGCGACGATCAAGCAGGAGGTTGCACGCCTGTCGCTTATCAGCACGCTGGCCATCGCCAGCCTGCTGTTTTTCGTCTATCGGTCGTTCAAGCTGATGAGCCTTGGTCTGCTACCGGTGGTCAGCGGTGCGCTCGCTGGCGTCGTCGCCGTCAGCCTTGCCTTCGGCACGGTTTTCGGGATTACCGTTGGTTTCGGCTCTGCGCTGATCGGCGAGGCCGTCGATTACTCGATCTATTATTTCGTCCAGTCCGACGGCAGCGATACCGCGACCTGGCGTAGCCGTTTCTGGCCGACGATCCGCCTCGGCGTGCTGACTTCCGTCTGCGGCTTTGCGGTCCTCCTGTTCTCTGGCTTCCCTGGTCTTGCCCAGCTCGGCCTGTATTCTCTCAGCGGTCTGCTCACCGCCGCCGCCGTCACCCGCTTCATCCTGCCGCAACTGCTTCGGGGCGACCGCCCGCAACGGGACCTGAGCACGCTCGGCAAGGCCTTCTCGCAACTGGCCATCGTGCTGCCTAGGTTACGCTGGCCGGTGATTGGCGTCGCCATCGCGGCCGCCACCCTCCTGCTCGCCAATCGCGGCCAGTTGTGGAACCAGGAACTCTCGGCGTTGAGCACCGCCAGTGCCGAAGATCTGGCCACCGACAAGGCATTGCGCGCCGACCTGGGAGCACCTGACGCCCGCCTGTTGGTCGTCGTCAGTGCCGCTGACCGCGAACATGCCCTGCAGGCCGCCGAACATGCCGGCGCCCAGCTCGACCGGCTGGTTGCTGCCGGCGTCATCGGCGGCTACGATACGCCGGCTCGTTTCCTGCCCAGCGAGGCGACACAGCGGGCCCGGCGTGGCAGCCTGCCGACGGCGGCCCAACTGCGCGAACGCTTGCCGCTGGCGCTCGCCGATTCGCCACTGGCGGCTGCCAAGCTCGAACCCTTCCTGAACGACATTGAGGCCGCCCGTACGGCGCCGATCGTCGGACCGGAAGCCCTTTCCGGCACCAGCCTGGTACTGGCCGTCGACGCCTTGCTGCTGCAGCGCCGCGATGGCTGGAGCGCATTGCTGTCGCTGCGGCCACCGCCGGGCGACAGCCTGGGCGAGATCGATGCCGCGGCCCTGCGCTCGGCGCTGACTGGCTCCGGGGCGTTGCTGATCGACATGAAAGCCGAGTTCGACGGCCTCTACGCGAACTATCTGAGCGAAGCCTGGATCCTCTCGCTGGCCGGCTTGGTCGCTATCGTTTGCCTGCTGGCTGCGACGCTGCGTTCGTGGCGCCGAGTCCTGCGGGTCATCGTTCCGCTGCTGCTGGCGGTGCTGCTCGTCACCGCCGGGCTCAATCTCGCCGGTATCCGCCTGCAACTGCTGCACCTGATCGGCATGCTGCTGATCGTCGCCGTCGGGTCCAATTACGCGCTCTTTTTCGACCGCCTCGGTGACCAGTTGCACCAGGAGCCGCGGACTGTTGCCTCGATGCTGATCGCCTGCCTGACCACCACCATTGGCTTCGGTACGCTGGCTATTTCGCAGGTGCCCGTCCTCCAGGCGCTTGGCATTACAGTGGGCCCCGGAGCGATTCTGGCACTGCTCCTCTCGGCCTGCTTCGCTCGATCGGCGCCCCGGCGATGAGCGCGCATCTGTCAACCGTCGGCGACACCAGCGGCGCACCGACGCTGCTGGTGCTGCTGCCGGGTGCCTACATGACCGCGGCGGACTATGTCCAGGCGGGCTTCTTCGCCGCCGTAACGCGCCGCCGCCTGCCGCTGGACCTGCTGACGGTCGACCTCGATCTGGCCAGTGTCTCCAGTGGCGAGGCGCTGCCCGCGCTGCAGGCCGAAATCCTGTCCCCGGCCCGGCAGCAGGGCTGTCGGAGCATCTGGCTGGGGGGTATCTCGCTCGGCGGGCTTCTTGCGCTGTGCCATAACGCGGATACGCCGGGTAGTGTCGATGGCCTTTGCCTGCTCGCTCCCTACCCCGGCAGCCGCCTGACTGCGAACGCTATCGCCCGGGCAGGAGGACTGGCCCGCTGGCAGCCATCTGCCGATGAACTCGCCGACCCCGAGTTCCGGATGTGGCAATGGCTGCAGAAGCCGCCAGCCGATTTCCCGGTTTTCGTCGGCTACGGAGCGGAAGATCGCTTTGCTGCGGGGATGCGGGAAATCGCCGGTCGCTTCCCCCCGGCAGCGAGCCACGTCATTCCGGGCGGTCACGAGTGGCCCGTCTGGCAGCGCCTGTGGGACCATTTTCTCGACTGCCGACTTCTGCCGACCTGAAGCGTATGCCGCAAGCCTGGAAACCTTCACTCGCCATCCAGATCTCGTTCGCCGTGCACGGCGCGGCAGCGCTCGGACTGCTGGCGATGCCGGGACAGTGGCCGTGGGCTCTCGGCGCGCTGGGCCTTGACCACCTCGTATTGACCGTCGCCGGCCTGCTGCCGCGCAGTACCCTGCTCGGCGCCAACCTCAAGCGCCTCCCGAAAGCTGCCACGGAGCGCCGAGAAATCGCCCTGACCATTGACGACGGCCCGGAGCCGGAGGTCACCCCACGCGTGCTCGACCTGCTCGACGCCGCCGGTGCCAAAGCGAGTTTCTTCTGCATTGGCCGTCGTGCGCGGCTATTCCCCGCACTCTGCCGGGAAATCGTCAGCCGTGGCCACCGCGTCGAGAATCACGGAGACTCGCATTCACGGGCTTTCGCCACATTCGGGATCCGCCGCATGCAAGCCGACATCGCCGCCGCGCAAGTCACGCTTGCCGACATCACCGGTCAAGAGCCTCGCTTCTTCCGACCGACCGCCGGCTTGCGAAACCCGCTGCTCGACCCTGTCCTGGCTCGTCTCGATCTCCGACTCGCTTCGTGGTCGCGCCGTTCCTTCGATACCGCCGAAGGCGATCCACAGCGCGTACACCGACGGCTGATCCACAATCTTGGCGCCGGCGACATCCTCCTGCTGCACGACGGCCACGCGGCCCGGACACCAGCCGGCGAAGCCGTCATCGTCGCCGTTTTACCTCGGCTGCTGCAGACGATCTCACAGCATCACCTCAACCCGGTCACGCTCGCCGCTTCCCTGACATGAGTTCAGCTTTCCTGCCCACCCTGCTCGACGACGCCAGTCGCCCCTTCCGTGCCGGCGGACGTTTTGCCTACCACTATGCACGCGGCAAGTTGTCGAGCGACTGCATCTTCCGCGAGTTCCTCAAGCGCGGCACATTCCCCGCCAGTGGGCACTTTCTCGACCTCGGCTGTGGTCAGGGCAGCCTGTTTTCCTGGCTGCTGGCCGCCCGCGCGCTCTACGAAAAGGGCCAGTGGCCGAGTGACTGGGCTCCCGCGCCGAAGCCGCTGAAGCTGCGTGGCTACGAGCTGATGGCGAGTGATGTCGAACGTGCTGCCCGCGCCTTCGGGTTGCAACACCCGATGGTCGACATCCGGCAGGGCGACATGCGCCAAGTCGACTTCGGAACGGTCGACGTCGTGACCATCCTCGATGCGTTGCACTACATCGACTACGCGTACCAGGAGAACGTACTTGAGCGGGTCCGCGCGGCGCTGCCGCGCGGAGGCCTGTTCGTCACCCGCGTCGGCGATGCCGGCGCCGGCCTGCCCTACCACCTCTGCAACTGGGTCGATCACGCGGTCACTTTTGCCCGTGGCCATCGCCTGACGAGGCTCTACGGTCGCCAGCTTGCGCAATGGGTTGACCTGCTCGAGAGCCTCGGCTTCATCGTCGAAGCCGCGCCAATGAACGAAGGTAAACCCTTTGCCAATACCATGCTGGTCTGCCGGGTGCCTGCTTGAAGCTGTTGTTGAGTAGCCTGCAACTCGTCGCCGCTGTCCCACGGGTAAGCCGTGATGACTTTTCTCGCCTGCCGGCCGGGGAGCGGACGACAATCGTCCTCTGCTACTATTCGACCCAGACGATCCGGAGCCCTTACTTGACCCCACTGCTTCTCTCCGCTTATACGTTGACGACCTGCCTTGGCCGTGGACTTGCCGCGACGCTGGCAAGCCTGCACGAAGGGAGCAGCGGCCTTGCGCCCTGCGCGTTCGAAACCGTCGAACTTGAAACCTGGGTTGGCGAGGTGGCGAAGGTTGACGAACAACGGCTGCCAGAAACGCTGGCTCATTATGATTGCCGCAACAACCGCCTGGCGCAGATCAGCCTCGAGGCCGACGGCTTTGCCGAACGGGTGCGCGTGGCAACGGCGCGTTACGGCAGGAGGCGCATCGGTGTTTTCCTCGGCACCAGCACTGCCGGCATCCTGCAAACCGAACTCGCTTACCGCCGGCGTGACCCGGAAAGCGGCGCGCTACCCGATGATTTCATCTACCGCAGCACGCACAACCCCTTTTCGCTAGCCGAATTCACACGCGACTATTTTGCTCTTCAAGGTCCGGCGATGGTCGTTTCCACAGCCTGCTCGTCGAGCGCCAAGACATTTGCCGCGGCTGCTCGCCAAATCGCCTGCGGCACGATCGATGCGGCGCTGGTCGGCGGCGTCTGATTCCCTGTGCCTGACCACGCTCTACGGTTTTGCTTCGCTCGAGCTGACCTCCAGCCGCCCGTGCCGGCCGTATGACGTCGCGCGCAATGGCATCTCGTTGCCGAGGGTGCTGCTTTGCGCTGCTCGAACGAATTCCGGCTCAGGCAACGGCAGGCTCGCTCCTGCTGCTCGGCTGCGGCGAATCGAGTGACGCCTACCACATGTCGGCGCCGCACCCGCAAGGCCTCGGTGCCCGGATGGCAATGGCGGCTGCGCTGCGCTCGGCTGGTCTAGCTGCGGTCGACATCGACTACATCAACCTGCACGGTACCGCGACGCCGAGCAATGACGCCGCCGAAGGCAAGGCGGTCGCCACGCTGTTCGGCAAGCGCGTGCCATGCAGTTCGACCAAGGGTGCGACCGGCCACACACTGGGCGCTGCCGGCGCGTCGAAGCGGTTGTCTGCGCGCTGGCGCTGACGCACGGCCTGCTTCCTGGCAGCCCGCAGACCGAAGTGCCGGATCCGGCGACTCCGCTCGACTACCTGGTGACCAACTGCGCTCGGGTCGCGTGCGGCGCGCACTGAGCAACTCCTTCGGCTTTGGCGGCAGCAACTGCAGTCTCGTTTTCGGGCATCAAGTGGCGCCATGAGCCAGGCCCCGCTCACCGCCTGGATCGAAGGCATCGGCTTCCTTGCTCCCGGCTGCCGGACTGGCCGATGGCATGCGCCGTGCTGCGCGGCGAACAGCATACTGCGGCAGCGCCCTCCGTGCTGCCCGTACCGAACATCCTGCCATCGGCCGAGCGCCGCCGCGCCAGCCGCGTCGTCAAACTGGCGCTCGCGCTCGGCCTGGAAGCAGCCGCAAATGCCGAGCGCCGACGTCAGCACACTGGCCACCGTGTTTGCCGCCTCCGGCGCCGACGGCCACAACTGCCACGCGCTGTGCGAGCAGTTGGCCACCGACGACCGGCGGATTTCGCCGACCCGCTTCCACAACTCGGTGCATAACGCTGCTGCCGGCTACTGGGGAATCGCCACCCAGTCGATGGCGCCGTGCCAGGTCCTATGCGCCTTCGACGCCAGTTTTGGCGCCGGTCTGCTCGATGCGCTCGGGCAGGTACTCGTCGACCGGCTGCCGACTTTGCTGATCGCCTACGACAGCGAATATCCGCAACCTCTGCACAACAAGCGGCCGGTACCTGATTGCGCGGGTACGGCGCTGCTCCTGGTGCCGGAAAGGAGCGCCCGCTCGCTGGCGCAGCATTTCGGTCATGCCGACGACCGACGCCTGCCGAAATGCTGGCCGATGCCGACCTGGAAAGCCTGCGCACGGGCATTCCGGCGCTGCGCAGTCTGCCCTTGCTGCAAGCGCTGGCCAAGCGCGAAGCCGGCACGGGTTCTGTCTGCCTCGACTACCTGCCACCGATGCAACTGCGCGTGGATGTCGCTCCATGCTAGATCACCGCTGGATCGCCTGCCCGCATTCCGCATCACGGCGACATGTGTCTGCTCGACGCGGTGGTCGACTGGTCGGCCGGCGGTCATTACCTGCCGCGCCAGCAGCCATACCGACCCGGCCAACCCGCTGCGCGCCGAAGGCCGCCTGGGTGCGGCGAGCGGCATCGAGTACGCGGCCCAGGCCATGGCCGTCCACGGCGCGCTGCTCGCTGAAGCCTCGGAGCCGCCTCGGCAGGGCTATCTGACGAGCTTGCGCGGCGTCACACTGCATGTTGCCCGGCTCGACGATCTGCCGGGCGAATTGAAGGTTCGGGCTGAGCGCCTCTCTGGCGATGGCCGGCAACGTCCTCTACCACTTCGTGGTCAGTCACACTGGCCGCTGCCTCGTCGAGGGCCGCGCTGCCGTCGTTCTCGACGCTGAGCGGCGATTAGGAAGGACATGAACCCGGGATGAAACGAGCGCTGGTCACTGGCGGCAGCGGCGGCATCGGTGCAGCGATCTGCCGTCGCTTGGCGCCGACGGTTGCCATGTCATCGTGCACGCCAACCGCAGCGGCGGCAAGGGCGGACGCAGTCGTCGCCGAAATCGTCGCTGGCGGCGGCAGCGCCACAGCGGTCGTTTTCGATGTGACCGATCGCGCGCTCAGCGTGCGGCGCTGGTCGAATTCTCGCCGCCGGCCCGATCCAGATTCTGGTCAACAACGCCGGCATCCATGCCGACGCCGTCTTTCCCGGCATGTCCGGCGAGCAGTGGGACAGCGTCATCGACGTCTCGCTGAACGGCTTCTTCAACGTCACCCGACCGCTGATCCTGCCGATGATTCGCACGCGCTGGGGGCGAATCATCACATTTCGTCGGTGGCCGGCATCACCGGCAACCGCGGTCAGGTCAACTACTCGGCGGCGAAGGGCGCACTGCACGCCGCCAGCAAATCTCTGGCGCTCGAAGTCGCCAGCCGCGGCATCACGGTCAACGCCGTGGCACCCGGGAATCATCGCCACCGCGCAGCCGGGCCAGCTTCGGCGTGACGACCGGCACCGTCAGCATGGTGCTGGCCACGGCCATCAGCAGCAGCGCGGTGAAGGTGTCGTTGGTGATCACGGCCTTGTCCAGCAGGATGTTGGCGAAGATGATCATGATCAGCGCCTTGGTCTGCAGCAGCCAGCCGATGACCGAGGCCTCGCCACGTGCCCAGCCCAGCCAGCGCCCGGCCAGGTGCGCCGCCAGCAGCTTGCCGGCCACCGCCGCGGCCAGCAGCCAGGCGGCGGCCACGAAGACCGCGGTGCCGCCCACGTCCCACTGCGTGCGCAGGCCGGTGCTGAGGAAGAACACCGGCATCACCACCAGCAGCACGTGGTGGCGCAGCAGGTCCATCTGGGCCTGGTCGAACCAGTCGGCGTCCATCACCGCGCCGGCCAGGAAGGCGCCGACCATGAAGTGCAGCCCGGCCCAGTCGGCACCGAAGGCGCAGGCGGCCAGCCAGATCAGGCCACGTACCAGCGGTCGCGCTCGGGCAGCGCCACCATCAGCCGGCGAAAGGCCCAGCCGATGACCAGCGAAGGCTGCCAGGAAGCCCAGTTGCTTGCCCACGCGCGACCAGTCCAGCAGGATCAGCGCCAGCACGCCCCAGATCGCGATGTCGTCCAGGCTGGCATAGCGCAGGATGCGCTGGCCCAGCGGCTGGCGCAGCAGGCCCAGCTTTTCCATCAGCAGGATCAGGATCGGCAGCGCCGTGACGGCGCAGGCCATGCCCACGCCCAGCACGAACTGCCAGGGCGCAGCCTGCGGGCCCAGCCAGCCGGGGGTGAGCAGCATCGCCGCGGCGGCGCCGCAGCCCAGCACCAGCGGCACGGCCAGCGCCAGACCGGCGGTGACGGAGGTTTCGCGCCGGTGCAACCAGGCCTGGCGCAGGTCGAGCTCGATGCCGGCGATCCACACGAACAGCATCACCGCCCACCAGGCCACGCCGTTCAGCGACTGCACCACCGCCGGGCGGAACACGAAGTCGTAGTAGGCCGGGAACACCGCGCCCAGCACGCCCGGCCCGAGCAGGATGCCGGTGATGATCTGCACCACCACCAGCGGCGCGAAGTACTCGGTGCGCCCCAGCCGCCACACCAGGTAGGGCAGGCTGAAGATGATCAGCATCGCGATCAGGAAGATCTCGGTCGTGTTCATGCTTCCGGATGGGCCTGCGAGGCAGTCATGAACGCCGGGATCAGGTCAGCCGGGTGCTGGCCGTCGGAATCCATCGTCAGCGCGTGAGTGAATCCGGCTGCCCGGGCCTGGCTGATGCCTTCCAGCACGGCTGCTCCCTTGCCGCGGTTTTCCGGCAGCACGATCACGCGCAGTCCGCCATCATTCCGGGCGACCGCCTGCAGAGCCTCGGCGCTGCCGTCCGTGCTGCCGTCGACGACTACCCACACCGGCGTCCATTGCCTACGTGCGGCACGAATCGTGTCAAGCACCGTTGGCCCGGGGTTGTAGCTGGGGATGATAACGAGGTGGGTGAACGAGGGAAGTAGCATGGAACGTGTGCAGCAGGCTTTCACTGGGCCTGGCGGATGTGATGGTCTGATCTGGCCACGGTTACCGACGACTGCCCCAGTTCGATCCGGAAGTAGCGCTCGAGTTCGGCGGCGAAGGCGGCGACGTCCGCCGGCGGGTCGAAGCGGCGGCCCAGGCGGATGCGGCAGCGCAGGGGCAACGCCGGTGGCCTGAACAGCGGCCAGTGCTTGCCGAGGTAGGGTGTCGAGAATTCGATCAGTAGCGTCTGTACCGCTACCTTGCTACGTCGCGCGATCAGGCCGGCGGTTGGCAGGCAGGGGTTGACCGGGAAAACGCTGGTACGGGTGCCCTCGGGGAAAATCAACAGACGGGCGCCGCGATTGAGCTCCTCGCCGGCATCGAGGATCATCGCCAGTGGCGCATCGTTGCGGATGAAGCCTGCCAGTCGGGCTGCCGCGCCGAACAGGACGTTGTCCATCAGCTCGGCCTTCATGACGCAGACGGTATTGGGTACGCGCGACAGTACCAGCACCGCGTCGAGCAGCGACGGGTGATTGGCGGCCAGTACCAGTGGTCCAGCGTGGTGTAGTTGATCGAGCTCGTCAAGATCGAAACGGCAGGCACACAATAGCGTGAGGATGCCGAGATAGGCACGGAATCCGGTGCGGGCGACGAGGCGCCCGAGCGGCTGGCCAAGGCGGCGGGGCAACAGCGGATGGAGGAGCAGCGCAAACGGCAGCCAGGCCAGGCACAGCAGCGCCAGCGCCCCCAGCCCGAGCGCCATGGCGAGGTGTTCATAGGCCACCCACAGCCGCTTGCCGGCACGCGAATCAGTCATCGACCCGCACGCGGGTCGATGACTCGCCGAGGATCCAGTTCACGGAAAACCCGGCGGCAAAATAGTCTTTCTGCCTGACCAGCGGGCTCTCCTCGAAAGTCGCACCGCTGAGGTTGTCATAGCGGGCGAAACCGCCTAGCCAGAACTTCGGGAAGCGTTTGGAGAGCGCCACCAGGTATTGCGTGCCGGCGTAGCCACCGCCGGCCTGGTAGGCGGGCCGCATCGCCGTTGCGTACTGTGGCGCCACCGAATAGTAGTAGGCGTTCTGCCGCTGGTTGCCGAACACCACGCCGGCGAGCAGGCCAAGGTTCCAGCCCGGCATCCCGGGCAGGTCGGTGATATCCATGTTGACCCGTGGATGGAAGACCCAGCCGACATCCTGCGGCGAACTCTCGACGGTGAAGGCGGCGCGCAGCGGCAGCAACAGTTTGACGAAACGCGCACGGTTTTCCGAGCGCCAGAAAGTGATGTCCATCTGCGGGCCGATCTCGAAGGTCGCCTCGAGGTTCGGCATGCCGGAACGTGCCCGGATATCGTCGCTGCTTCCCGGCGGCGACAGGGCCAGGCTGACGCTCAGGTCGACGCGGTCGGAGTCAAAGAAACTGCCGCGAATACCATGCCGGTCGGCCTTGAAGAAATCACCGTGATAGGTGAAATACGGTACCGGTAGCACGAAATTGCTGGTTTGGTCTGATCCGCGGTAGTAAGGAAAAGTGAATCCCGCGATCCCGGCGCCGAGTTCCCAAAGTGGTTTTTCCTCAGCGGCCACTGCAACGAGCGAAAAACAGGCAGCCCCTGCTGCTGCCAGTTGGCAAAACCGGTGCGAATGCGATCCCGCCATCAACCATCCTCCAGAGTATTTGAGGCCATCGCCTCGATTTCCACCAGAAGGTCCTGCCGGCAGATATCGGCCTGCGCAAAGAGGATCTCCGTGGCCTGATCCAATCGCTTCGACAGCACCTTCCGCACGGCCGGAAAGTCTGCGGCATGGCGTACGTAAACTCGATACGATAATCTTGGTAGGGCGAATATCGTCCTACGACTCTGGCGGTTGGCCTCGGCAACGACCGCCTCGACGTTGGCCAGCGCTTCGCGGCTTTGCTCGGCGATATCGCCGGGGTGAACCGTCTGGTATCCCACGATGCTGGCTGTTCCGGACAGGAACAGGGTCTCCTGCGACGCCAGGGTGACCAGGACCGCGCGCGAGAAAGTGGGGCTGCGTGGCCCGTATTCCGCCGGGTAGTGGTAAGCGCTCACCTGGCGCGGATTCTCGATTGGCAGTGCAGCGGTTCGGGCAGCGATGAAGGCAATACTCAGTGGCCCTTGGCGCAGGCCGATCGTACAGGCTGCCGGCACGTCGCCGGTAGCCGCTCGGCCAAAGGCAACAAAGGCATCGTGCCGCCCGACGTTGAACTGGCGATAACGCTCAAGCCCATTCGTTTCGCGGTTGATGTCGGAAAGATAGTTCCAGACGCGCCAGAGGTGGGGCAAACCCTGGGCAGTCATCAACCGGAAGATGCGGTGGTAGGCTTCTTCGGTCGCACCCTGCAAGGAGCTTTCCCGACCAGAGGCCGAAAAAGCCGGCTCGTCGACTTCGAGCACGCCGAACAGGATTCCCCTGCTTCGCCGGTAAGCGATTCCCTCGAACTCGCCGGATTGACATTCGCTCCCGGTTGTCCACAGTTCCTGGACGGTATCGCTGGCATGGCCCAGCAACGGTGCGGCCACCGCCTGAACTGGCCAGCGCTGCGGCGGACGCGCGGTCGACAGACAGCCGATCAGGCTGCCGCCGAGAACCCTTTCGCCTTCGGCCCCGGCCTCCGCCGTTGGCAACGGACGACCGACATCGGAACAGAAGGCCAGGTTCACGGGGCCGGGTTCAGGGCAGTATCTGCGACTTGGCGAATGTTGAAGCGCCGTCGCTTCCAGCCCATGTAGGCACGCCGGGGCTGAATGACGTTGGCAATGTAGTAGAGCAGCTTGAACGTCCGGATGGAGCGCCAGATCGGCGTCCTGCCGAAAATGTCACCAGCCAGTACCGACAGCAGCGCTTCCTTGACGCGAAAGATGTTTTTCGGACCCATGAAGAAGTCGCGCATGATCGGGTTGGTTACCCGATAGATGAACCACGAGAAGTGCTTCGGACCGTGTTTCATCAGGTGATCGAAGCGTTTGAGCGCGGCAGCCGCTGCGGCGGGCGTTTTCAGGCAGGTGTCAATCGTTTCGGCGCCGATCAGCCCGCTATTCATTGCCAACAGCACACCGGACGAGAACACCGGGTCGATGAAAGCGTAGGCGTCACCGAGCAGCAGGTAGTTTGGTCCGTGGTTGCGCTCGGAAACATAGGAAAAATTGCCGGTTGCCTCGACCTGATTGATCAGTTCTGCGCGCTCCAGCCGCTGGGCGAGTGCCGGACACGTGGCGATGCCGTCCATCAGGAAGCGCTCAATGCTCCGTTTCCCCCTGGTCTTCATGAAGTATGGCCAGGTCACCATCCCGATGCTGGTCACGTCGCCCTGCATCGGGATGAACCAGAACCAGCCGTGCTCGAACCAGAAGATGGTGATGTTGCCTTCCTCCAGCCCTTCATGGCGCCGTGCGCCGGTGAAATGACCATAAACTGCCGAACTGTTGTGTCTCGGGTTGCGGTGCTTGATCTGGAAGCGATTGGCGAGAAAAGTGTCACGACCGGAAGCATCGACGACGAATCGAGCCGTCCATTCGACCTCATGGCCGTCGTTGTTGTGCGAACGAATCACCGCGGTGCCGTCCGGCAGAAAGTCGACCGTCTTGGCCTTGCAGCCTTCGTGCACCTCGACGCCCTTCCGCTTGGCATTGCGGATCAGGATGGCGTCGAATTCAGCCCGCTGCACCTGGTAGGCATAGGGCATGGACTTGTCCCATGCCTCGGCGAAGTGGAAGGCTTGCGGCATTGCGTGGTGCGGCGAAACGAACTCGGCCCCCCATTTTTCCATGCCGATGGCCCTGACTTCCTCGTCGATGCCGAGCCGCTCGAAGAGCGGCAGATTAGCCGGCAGTAACGACTCGCCGATGTGGAAGCGCGGGTGGTGCGCCTTCTCGATCAGCACAACGCGATAACCCTTTTCGGCGAGCAGGGGCGCGACCGTCGACCCAGCGGGTCCGCCTCCGATCACCAGCACATCGCACTTCTGACGATCCACCTCCGCAGCTTTATCCTGCATGCCCTCGACCCCTGTCAGTGTCCGTCGCGCCAGCGAAGATCACCCAGCGCAACATTATACCGTTCCCGGCACCGCCGATTCGAAGCTCGGTGGTGTTCCGCACGGGTCCGGCACTGACGCCGGTCTGACCGGACGGCGGGAAACCTTGATTGGAGACATGGCAGCGATGGCATCCGCCTTCAGCTCCGGACTCAGGAAGGGCTGCAGACCGACCGGTTGGCGCGGATGCCTGGCAAACTCCCGCTTGGCGAGTTCGAGTTGCTCCTTGTTGGCGCTGAAGTAGCGGGCGGCAGCAATCGTTTCCGGTAGGTGCCTGGCGACATGCCAGAGGCTCCAGCGATGCTGCCAGAGTCGCTTCGCGAAGCGGTGGCGGTAACCCTTGCTGTCGTAATACCGCTTGACGTGCCAGTTGTAGAGCGCGTCCATCTCCTCTCGCGAGGAAAATCCGTGCGGCTTGAAAACGAAATTCAGGCAGTTCATCAGCCGCCAGTCCTCGATGAACTCACCGTCGTCGCCGCTGACGCATTCGTCCCAGATCGGCGCGCCGTACATCGGGCTGAACTTGGTCATGTTCATTTCGTCCAGATCAAGCGACAGGACGAAATCGCTGGTGTGTCCGAGCGTTTCAGGGGTTTCTCCGGGCAGGCCAAAAATGAACAGGCCCTTGGCGCGCAGTCCGGCTGCGTGGATCTGCTCGACGGTCCTTCTTACCTCCGACAGCGTTACACCGGCCTTGTGGCGTTCCATCATTCCGGGGTCGGCCGATTCGATGCCCATCGAGACCATCAGCGCGCCCGCTCTCTTGAGCAAGGCAAGCATCTCGTCCGAGGTGTGACCGGTGCGGATGGCGCAGTTGAAGTTCATTCCCAGCGGCTTTTTGATCAGCAACTCGCACAGCTCGGTGACGCGCTTCCTGTTGGCCGTGAACAGGTCGTCGTAAAAATTGATGTGATGAACCCCGAAGCGATCCCGCAGGTACTGCATGTGCTCGTACGTGTATTGCGCAGAGTTGGTCTTGTACAGACGTTCGAACACCGTGCGGTCACAAAAGGAGCAGGTGTAGGGGCAGCCGCGCGAGGTGATCATCGTCGCCCCGTAACGCCTTTCGTAGGCGAACAGCGGCAGGTGGTAGCCATGCGGAAACCCGGCCAGCTTTTCGTAGGCCGGATAAGGCAGCTCGTCGAGATTGAGGATCCGGTGGCGGCGGGGGCTGCAGACGATACGGCCACCGGCGTCACGAAAAAGGAGGTTGTCAATCTCCCCGAGCGGCCTGCCGTCCGCCAGGTCGAGCATGCAGCCTTCCCCCTCGCCGATGCAGAGGTAGTCGATTTCGGGGAAACACTCAAGAATGGGTGCACCGATCGACGACACATGCACGGCGCCGAAGACGATCCTGATCTCCGGTCGCTTCTGCTTGAGGTAAACAGCAAGGTCAACGCCGTCCATGAAGCTCGAAGTCGTCGCGCTGACCCCTACGAGATCCGGGTTGGTCGCCAGGACTAGCTCGGCATTGGCCTTGACGCCCAACGGCGCATGGGGGCCGAGACAGTCATGCAGTTGGGTGGGGTGGCCATGCTTTTCCAGCCAGCTCGCCAACTGCATGATGCCGATCGGCGGCATGCGATTGGCGAGCACCGAAAAATCGGGTTGTCCGGGGACGAAGTTGAAACCAGCAGGGTGGACGAGCGTTACGCGCACGTTTTTCTCCTCGAACGCAGTCCGTGAATTCTAGTGCAGTGATGCCAGGCGAGACGACCGATACGCTGGCTGGCAGTGGAAAATAGGGCGCGGTGTAGCGCGCGATCGTGAATCCTGCGTGCGCGAGGGCGGCGCAGCTTCAGTACGAGTGAGGCGCAGCCAGTTGGTCGCCATCAGGGCAGCACGATCAGGTTCCGCGTCAACGGATCAGTGGCAATCTCCTTGACTCGACCGGCCTTGTCGAACACGACCTGGAACTCGGCGTCGCTCTGCCGCCAGAACCGCCAGATCTTGGCGTCCAGGCTCGGGTTTTCGCTGCTCACCGGCATCCCGACGGACATCATCACCTGGTCACGGGTCATCCCGGTTGTCAACTGTCCGTTATTGATGGCGTCGCGGATTTTTGCCGGGAATTTGGCAATCCGGAGTCGTGGATCGTCGCTGAGCACATAGCGCGCCACGAATGAACCCATTTCCAGGTCGCGGCTGTAATCGTTGCCAAGGGCTTGCTTGCTTCCGTCCACCTCCAGGTAAGCCCGGTAGCGCCCGTATCCCGTGACCTTCACGGGCGTTCCGACCGGAATGATCTTCTTGCCTGCCTCGGCATAGTTGATATCGGTGATCCAGGATCCGTCGGTGCGCATGTTGCAGCAGAGGAAACCTTCCGGCTGAGGCTGGGCGCCAACCTGACTTGCGACGAGAGCACTGCCGAGACACAATGCGCGAATTGCCCGCTTCATGGGCTAATCTCCAGTACTTGAGTTGATCCAATTTGGGAATGCCTGCTGATCCGTATGGGCAGGCAATCCCGAACCACTCCTGGGCAGGTCCCTGTGACCATGGGTACCCACCACACCGCTTCCGCCGCCATCGGTTGGCCGGCACTCAGGCTTCAGCGATAGGCCGGTTCATTGGCATTGTGGATTATCCAGACCAGATGCGCGCTACCGAAATCGCCCATCGAGCCTCCCGCGAAAATCAGGCGGCCCTGGTTCTTGTAAACCAGTTCCTGGCGATGCGTGTCGCTGCCAAAGAAGAAGGGAATGAAGGCCTTGCCGGTCACGTAGGCCCCTTGGTCGCTGGGCTGGCCGACGAGGTCGGTGACCTGTCGCAAAGGCATGCCGATCTGAAGGCGGGTGAACTTGCTGCCCGGCGCTGGCCGGCCGGTGATCTCGCCTTCCCAGTCGCGTAAACCCTTGACCTGCTGGCCGTAGCCGGCTTCCACCTTGGCCGAGTCCACCACCTCTCCCTTGCTGTTCATCCCTGGTCCGATCTTGCCCGACGGAGTTGGCGTGGCCGGGGCGGGCTGGACCGCTGGAGCAGGCTTCTCGGCCTCAACAAGCTGCACAGGCTGATCGCCCTTCGCGGACTTGGCGCCTTTCTTGGCTTTCCTGGACTGCTGGTTTGTCGGTGATGCCGGAACTGGCGCAGTTTCCCCCAGTACCACAGGATCGGGCGCAGGAGCCTGAGCCCTCTCGCTGTTGCCCGGATTGCTTGCACACGCAGACAAGCCGGCTGCGGCCAGCAGCACCAGCAACACAGGACGAGCAACCACCCCTCTTGACATGACCACACCTCCCGATGACTGACAAACAGACCGTACCCGACGCTGTCGGCGCACACCTGCCTCAAGACTGTATCGTCGGATTGTTCATCGGTCAATCCTTAGCCTTGCGCGTCACAGAAGTTCAGGTGAGTTGCGCGAACTCGCCAACCGTCGTCCCTCAGAAAGGTTCGAGAGATTGGTGGTTGGCCGCCGGGCGAGTGTTGGCACTTGACTGCCGAAGCTGCGATCAGCAGCCTGTGCGGCAGATTCCTGGCCGAACTACTGGGGCTTCTTCGCTTCCGGATTGATGGTGATGCCGCGCTGCTGGAGGGCGTTCACCACTGCCTGCGCGTTCTTGTTTCCGGCACTTGCCAGTTGTTGTGTACCGGCGGCCAGAGAGTCGAGCTGACGCCGCATCTTTTCGGCGTTACTGAAGGTAGCTTCCTGACCAGTACGCAGGCTGCTCAGGTTGGCTCGCTCCTGGTAAAGCTGGCTGGCCTGGAAGCCCGACCACACCACCACCGCCAACGCAATCAGCAACACCGGGACAAACAAACTAACGGGCTTCTGTTCGCTCATATCGATCACCGTGCCGGTGCGGGTTGCGGATTGGCGCTGAAGGAGATGCCTTGCGAGGCCAGCAGGTCGCGCAATTGCGCATCGTTGTCCTTGGCCGCCAGATCGGCCAGCGACTTGATCAACGACTGGTACAGAGGCTCCAGTTGCAGGCTCTGCTGGATGTATTGCCCGCGCGTCGCAAGCTCATTCTGCGCCTGCCGGTTGTTGCTGAACATCACGGCATTGACAATCGCCAAGGCGAGGGCGAGCGCTCCCAGGACAACCAGGACACGATACTGAAAAACCGTCAACAGAGTGCTCCTCGGGAAAAATCGGGCTGGAACGAGGCGCGGGTTCCCCGTCCGGGGAACCCGCTATACGTCTCAGTGTAGCATGCTGCGCCGACCCTGGAGAAGCATGCCAGCCAATGCCATCAGCAGCAGCAGGAACGTGCCCGGCTCGGGCACCGTGCCCCCACCACCGTCCTGGATCACGTTGGCGCGGATGAAGAGTTTCCGCGATTGCGCCAGGCCCTGCGGGTCAGACGCGTTGGTGCCGACACCGTTGAAGACGATGGTGTCGCTGAAGTCGCCGACCGCCGCCGCCAGCCATTTCAGCTGCAGCCCGCCCTGGGCCTGCCCCGCCGCCAGCGGGCCGAACGGATTCCAGCCGCTCAGGCCCGCGCCGAAGTCGTCTGCCGCGCTCAGGTCGAAGGCGCCCGACAGATCGTCCGCCGGCCCCGCCACGTCGTTGTCCATCTGCAGCAGCGCGCTCAGGATCGCGCCCACCGTCACCGTGCCCAGGTCGAGCACGTAGTCGGTCCCGTTCTGCTTCAGCACACCGGCCCCCGACAGCCAGTCGAAGTCGGCATTCGCCAGGTTGTTCACCTGCGCCTGCAGCAGCACGTTGGCGTTTGGTCCCGCCGACACGTCGGCCATGTCTGCGTTCTGGCTCAGGAAGCTCACCGTGCTGTTCTGGCTGAACACGCCCGCCGCGGCCGTGTTCAGACCCACCGCGATCGTGCCGCTACCCTGCGCGGCGATGCCCGCCACGCTGCCACCGTTGCCGGTGAACGGCCCGCTCACCCCGCTCAGGTCGGCGCGCAGCGTGTCGTTGAGCGCCGTCAGCGCAGCCGCGTTCTCGATCACGATGTCCTTCGCGTTCGGCGTGTCGCCCACTCGCACGACGCCGAAGTTCAGCGTCGCCGTCGGCGTCTGGCCCACCGCCGCCGCGTAGACCTTGCCATCCACGGTCACGGTGCCGGTGCCGACCTGCAGGTCCGGCGCGCCGGTGGTGCCGGCGCCGGTGGAAACGAAGTCGAGCGCCACCGTCGCCGTACTCGTGCCGGCGACAGCCGTGTTGCCCAGACCGACCTTGATCGAGCCCGCATCCGTGCCACCGGCACCCAGGTTGGCGATGCCGCCGGCGGCCTGCGCGTTGCCGGTGATCGTGCCCAACGACACCTTCAGGCCTTCGGTGAAGGCGTCGACCGAGCTGTTGGTGATCGACACCACCCGGTCCGCCGCTACCGTGTCGCCGACGCGCGCCGCCACGGTGACGGTGGTCGGGGCATTGAGCGTCGGGTTGGCCAGGCGGTAGACATTGCCGCTGACGTTGACCGTCTGATTCGCCAGGTTCAGCGTGCAGTTCGGCGCGCAGTTGCCGAACGCGGTGATGTCGGAGACCAGGCTGACTGTCGCGCTGCCGCTGCGCGCGCCAGCGGCCGAGGTGTCGAGGCCAACCTGCAACGTGCCGATACCGGCCTGGCCCGGGCTGGCGTTGCCCGGAAGCAGGCCGTTGAAGCTGCCGCTGGCGGTGACCGGGGCGCCATTGCTGGCGATGCTGGCGTTCAGTGCCGCCTGCTGGTTGCCGGTGGCCTGGTTCAGCACGTTGAGCGTCTGCCCGGCGGCCGTGTTGATCCGCACGTTGCCGAGGTTCACGGTCACCGCGCCGGGGTTGGCCACGCCGTTGATCACCGGCTTGGCCTGGTCGATCACGTTGCCCTGCACGATGGTGCCGACCACACCGTAGGCTTCCGAGCCGGCTGCCGCGATGCCCAGACCGTTACTGACGCCCGCCACCGCGCCGGCGGTGAAGTAGTTCACCAGGATGTTGCTGTTGATGCTGCCGGCGGCCGAGGTGTCGACGTTGACGGTCATCGTGCCGTTGGCCCCGGTGCTGTTGGTGCCGGCGAGGATGCCGGACAGCGAGCCGGTGCCGGAGATGCGCGCGTCGCCGGAGGCTCCGAAGCTGGCGTTCAGGTCCTCGACGAAACCGTTCGGCCCGCTGGCCGTGTTGCGGATCTCCAGGTTCTGCGTCACCGCCTGGCCGACCTGCACGTTGAAGTTCAGCGGCGCGGTGACGATCTGCCCGGCCGCGGCCTGGTAGACGTTGCCGCTGACGTTGATCGTTTGCGGCGCGTTCGCACCGGCCAGCGGCAGGCCGTTGCTCACACCGTTGACCGTACCTGTCGTCTGGTAGTTGAGCGTAACCGTCCCGGTCTTGGCGCCGGCGCTGCCGGCGTTCACGCCGACGCTCATGGTGCCGGCATTCAAGCCGCCGGCAACCAGCGCGTTGATGATGCCGCTGTTGTTCTGCGCGTCGCCCGTGTTGGCGCCGAAAGTGGCGCGCAGGTCCTCGCTGAAGGCGCCTGCCTGCGCGTTGTTGCTGACGGAGAGCGCGACCGTGTTGGTGCCGCCGACACGCTGGTTGGCCACCACCGCCGGCGACGGCGTCGCCGCACCGACCGCGGCGTTGTACGCCGCTGCACCGCCCGCCAGCACGATGTTTAGCTTCTGGTCGGCGATGTTCTCGAAGTTGCTGCGCAGGTTCAGCACCTGGCCCGACAGAGGGGCCAGTGCGCCCGCGTTGGCTGCCGTGAAGGTGACACCGAGGTTTCCGCTGTTGCTTCCCGGAGCACCTGTGTTGTAGTTGCTGGCGGTGACGCCAGTGCCGCTGAGTCTGGCATCAGTCAGGTTGGCACCGTTGACATTCGTCTGGATAGCACCGCGCAGCGCCGGGCCGGTATTGCCCGTGTTGGCCACCTGGTAATCGAAGGTAGTAGCGCCGACGCGTACGTTGCCGATGGTCAGTGTGGCGTTGGCGGTGTTGCCGTTGGTGACGCCGGCACCGGTGATGGCCTGGGCTGCGTTGGCGCCGGCCACGATCTGGCCAGTTCCCGCGACGCCGGCGCGGCGGTTGAAAGAGTTGCCGGTACCGGCGGCGGTGTTGGTGTAGTCGGTGTTGATGGTGAGGTTACCTGTACCCAGGTTGAGCGCTGCGCCGGCCGCCCCCATCGCCAACGTTCCTTGGGTCTTGGCGCCGTTGGCCAGATTCATGGTACCGGTGGCATCCACTTGCAGCGTTCCGGTGCCGCTCAGCGGCGACTGCACGGTCAGCGTGCCGCTTTGCGCGCGCATCAGGCCGTTGTTGATCATCGACGTGGGTGTCACGGTGATGGTGCCGCCACCGTCGGAAACGATGCTGCCGCCGTTGACGACGTTCTGCGTGCCACCCGCCAGGTAGGCCTGGCCCAGGGTGCCGTTGATACCGCGAACCGAGACTCCGGCACCGATCGTCAGCACGGTGTCGCCCTGCATGCTCAGCGCGCGGTTGCTGGCGCCGGTGCCGCCCAGCACGATGCTGCCGGTACCACCCAGCGTCTGGTCGCCAATGAACGACAGCACGCTGTTGTTGTTCACGTCGATGGTGCCGCCGTTGAGCGTCAGGCCATTGCTGACACGCTCGATACCCGTTGCGCTGGCCATGTCGATGACGCCGGCCAACGTCACGCCCGAAAGAATGTTGCTGTTGTTGTTGGCCACCACCAGGCGGCCTGTGCCTGCGGTGTTGATCACGCCGCCGGTGATGGTGATGCCGTTCTGCAGCACCGCGCTGCCGACGGCCGCGTTGATCTGCCCCGCACCCGTCTGTGTGACGTTGGAATCCAGGCGCAGCGTGCCCCCGTTGGTGGCACCCAGCAGTGCCGCGTTTTGCGTCAGCGTGGGTGCCAACGCCACCGTGCCGCCACCCACGCTGGCCAGGATGCTGCCGTTGTTGACGATGACCTGGTTGCCACCCGCCAGGTAGGCCTGGCCGAGGGTGCCGTTGTTGCCCATGACGCTGATGCCCGAACCGATGGTCAGCGTGGTGTCGCCCTGCATGGAAAGCGCGCGATTGCTGGCGCCGGTGTTGCCCAGCACGATGGTACCGTTGCCGCTGACCGTCTGGTCACCCGCGAAAGACAGCACGCTGTTATTGTTGATGCTGATACCGCCGTTGAGCGCCAGGCCGCCTGTTACGCGTTCAATGCCGGTCGCCGTGGCCAGGTCCAGGTTGCCGTTGAGCGTGACGCCGTTGAAAAAATTGCTGTTGCTGTTGGCTGCGCGGAAAGTGCCATTGCCGCTGGTGTTGATGACGCCACTCAGGGCCACGCCGTTTTGCAGCACGGTGCTGCCGGCGCCAGCCGCGATGCTGCTGCCGGCGTTGCCAATGACGTTGCTGTTGAGCTCCAGGGTGCCACCGTTTTGCGCTTCCAGGACACCGTTGTTGGTCGTGCCATTGGCCGGAGCCAGCGAGATCTTGCCGCCCGACACGTCAGCCGAGATGCGGCCGTTGTTGATGATCGACTGGGTGCCCCCTGCCGCGTAGACCTGGCCGAGGGTACCGTTCTCGCCGCGCACGACGATGTTGGAGCCGATAGTAAGCGCAGTGTTACCTTCCAGGCTCAGCGCGCGGTTGCTGGCGCCGGTGTTGCCCAGCACGATGGTACCGTTGCCGCTGACCGTCTGGTCACCCGCGAAAGACAGCACGCTGTTATTGTTGATGCTGATACCGCCGTTGAGCGCCAGGCCGCCTGTTACGCGTTCAATGCCGGTCGCCGTGGCCAGGTCCAGGTTGCCGTTGAGCGTGACGCCGTTGAAAAAATTGCTGTTGCTGTTGGCTGCGCGGAAAGTGCCATTGCCGCTGGTGTTGATGACGCCACTCAGGGCCACGCCGTTTTGCAGCACGGTGCTGCCGGCGCCAGCCGCGATGCTGCTGCCGGCGTTGCCAATGACGTTGCTGTTGAGCTCCAGGGTGCCACCGTTTTGCGCTTCCAGGACACCGTTGTTGGTCGTGCCATTGGCCGGAGCCAGCGAGATCTTGCCGCCCGACACGTCAGCCGAGATGCGGCCGTTGTTGATGATCGACTGGGTGCCCCCTGCCGCGTAGACCTGGCCGAGGGTACCGTTCTCGCCGCGCACGACGATGTTGGAGCCGATAGTAAGCGCAGTGTTACCTTCCAGGCTCAGCGCGCGGTTGCTGGCGCCGGTGTTGCCCAGCACGATGGTACCGTTGCCGCTGACCGTCTGGTCACCCGCGAAAGACAGCACGCTGTTATTGTTGATGCTGATACCGCCGTTGAGCGCCAGGCCGCCTGTTACGCGTTCAATGCCGGTCGCCGTGGCCAGGTCCAGGTTGCCGTTGAGCGTGACGCCGTTGAAAAAATTGCTGTTGCTGTTGGCTGCGCGGAAAGTGCCATTGCCGCTGGTGTTGATGACGCCACTCAGGGCCACGCCGTTTTGCAGCACGGTGCTGCCGGCGCCAGCCGCGATGCTGCTGCCGGCGTTGCCAATGACGTTGCTGTTGAGCTCCAGGGTGCCACCGTTTTGCGCTTCCAGGACACCGTTGTTGGTCGTGCCATTGGCCGGAGCCAGCGAGATCTTGCCGCCCGACACGTCAGCCGAGATGCGGCCGTTGTTGATGATCGACTGGGTGCCCCCCGCCGCGTAGACCTGGCCGAGGGTACCGTTCTCGCCGCGCACGACGATGTTGGAGCCCACCGTCAGGACGGTATTGCCCTGCATGCTCAGCGCGCGGTTGCTGCCACCTGAACTGCCCAGCACGATCGTGCCGTTGCCGCTGAGCGTTTGGTCGCCCACGAACGACAGCACGCTGTTGTTGTTGATGCTGACGCCGCCGTTGAGCACCAGGCCACCCGTCACGAGCTCGATGCCGGTGCCGCTGGCCAGGTCGAGGTTGCCGTTGAGGGTGACCCCGTTGAAGAAATTGCTGTTACTGTTGGAGGCTACCACCTTGCCGGTGCCTGTGGTGTTGATGGTGCCGCCGGTGATGAAAGCGCTGTTCTGGTTGAGTGTTGCGCCAGCGGCCACATTGATCACGCCACCAGCGTTGTTGGCGCCCGAGAACAATGTCAGCGACGCGGCATCGATGTTGATGTGGCCGGCATTGTTCAGGGTGCCTACGTTCTGCGCCGTGTTGACCGTCACTACCCCGGCGGCGCCTATGGTCGCCGTGTCTACCGAGCCCGGGGTCTGCGCCGGATTACCATTGCCTGTCGCGCAGTTCAGCCAGTTGGCCAGCGCGTTCCAGTTGCCCGCGGCCGTGTTCCAGGTGCAGTTGGCAGCCAGCGCCTGTTGCGCCGGGAAGGCGAGCAGAATGGCCAGCAGGCCGCGCTTCAGGGTGAAAGGCCGTTGACGTGCGGGCATGTTATTCTCCTTCGGTAGGCGTGGTTTTCGTGACCTCTCGGGCCAGCCGGCAAAGCGAAATTGGCGGATGCTGTTGCGCAAGCAATTTCCGCGCCTAGATTGTTCGCCTGCCTGCCGAAGTTTGCCCGAATCATTTAGATCAGCGGCTTGCGCCAGCAGTCGAGTGGGCAGTCGGCGCCAAGGGGCAAATCCAGGCGTCCCTCGGGCCGCAGGGTGTAAAGGCCCTGCATGGTGCAGTTGCACTATCGCGGAGATCGGTTGTCGTAGGAGCTGGATGGCGTACACGACAGGCAAGCGGGCGATGTCCAATGCACAAACACTGAACCGGTTGATCCTGTCCTTGTACCGCGAGGGTCGAGAGGTGACGCTCGGCAGTTTTCGAGGCTGGGCACTGGACCAGATCCAGGGCATGATCGCGTTCGACTCCGCCTGGTGGGGCAACGCGGCGGCGAATCCGCCCGTGCTGCACGACATGTATCTGCACAATTGCGAGCGCGGCATCCTTGACGCCTACGCGGTGCAAATGGAGCAGGACCCGTTTCGTGCGGCGTTGCTCTCCGGTTCCGGCGTCGCCGTCAATCTCAGCGATCTAACGACCCGCGCGCGCTATGTGCGGACGCCGCTCTATCGCGACTTTGCCCGTCACTTCAAGCTGGAGTGTGCGCTTGGCACGTTGCTGATCGAGCCAGCATCGTCGCTCTATGAGTTCCTGATCGTCTGGCGGCACGACTGGCGGCGCCCGTTTTCCGAGGACGAGCGCCAGACCAAGGAACTGCTGATGCCGCATCTGGTGGAGGTACACCGTGCCGTCCGCCTGCGCCATTTCCTGAAGGTCCCGGGTGCTTACAACCGCGAGTGGGCCCTGATTGACGCGCACGGCTTCCTGCGCGAAGCCTCGCCGGCCTTTGTTGCCCGCATCCATAGACACTGGCCTGACTGGAGGGGCAGCGGCCTGCCCGAGGCCCTGGCTGCCTGCGTCGAAGCGGGTGGCGGCTATGCTGCCGCGTCGGTTCGTTTTGATGTCACGCCATGCGGTCCCTTGCGCTATGTCGTCGCAAGAGCCGATGGTGCACTACAGCAATTGTCGCTTCGCGAACGCGAAATCGCCGCCCGCTATGCCCAAGGCGAGACCCATTCGGCGATCGGCGCCGCGCTGTCGTTATCACCGGCAACGGTTCGCAATCACATTGCCCACTGCTTCAAGAAGCTGGGGGTCAGCAACAAGGTCGAACTCGCGTCGCGACTCGAACGAAAAGGGTGAGAGCGGCAAGGTACCTCTTGTCCGGGCGCGCTTGTCTCTCCGGGTTGCGCAGGGAGCCGGCGGTTCGTGCCCCTGGCAGCGTGCAGGCCGCTATTTACCCTTGGGCCCCGGCTGTTCGGCAGGCGTGTTGTAGCCGCTCAGTTCCATGAAACCGACGCCGGTGTGCGAACCGCTGACCTTGACCGCGCCTTCCCAGTAGACGTTGAGCGTGGTCGTTCGGGCATCAAACTGGCTCCAGCGGATCACTGGATCCACCTTCAACTTCAAGCCCTTGGCGGGCACGGAAATCGTCCAGTCCATCGGATAGACGACGCCTGACGAAGGGCTCTTCCAGGTGCCGCGGGAGGTGGCTTCGAAGTCCGCTGCGCCGATCGCGCTGACCGTGCCGTCCTTGGCATGGGTTCCCATACGCAGCACCGGCCCTCCCTGGCGATCAAACAGTTCGAAAATCATGATGTCGGCACCGTCGGCCAGTTGTAGCGCAAACCAGTTCCAGCGCAGTTTCGCCGCCTCGAAGTCGCCCCACTGGTGATCGAACCACACCTCGCCGCGTACTGCCCTGGGCGTGCCGGCAATGGTCAGCGTGCCCTCTGCGGTCATCCGTGGACGCGAGGTGTAATAGCTCATGCCGGCGGCGGCGAAATCGAGCAGACCGGCGACCGGCGTTCCCGGCGCCTGGTGCAGTACGGGTGGCAGGCGGTCGTTGAGCTTCAGATCAAGCGCAAAATCCTTGCCGGCCATCTTCGCTGAGTGGTTGGCACCTTCTCCGCGCATCTGCCAGTCGCCAAAGGTGAAGTCAAAACCGTCGCGCCGACCGGTCGATGGGTTGCCGGCAGTACGTGCCTGCTCGGTGTAGAGTTTTTCGGTCTGATGGTCGAGCAGCGAGCCGTGGAATACGGTATGCGTCAGCGTGCCCTGGCGCAGGAAGGTCGCGAGATGAAATGAGTAACGCTCGCCGGAATCGGTCCGCAGGTGGCCGCTGTAGTACCACCACTCGGTGAGCTTGTCATGCGCGGCATCGTCCGCCGGCAGCTTGACCGCAGGCATCCTGGCGGCGGCGTCTGCCACCGATGCCGAGCGTTCGGTGACAAGCGCCGCAAGTGGCGCCACTGGTGGCTGGTCGGAGCGAAAGAAGAGCAGCCAGGCGACCGCCAGGATCATGATCAGCCAGCCGCAGATCACCAGCCAGCGATAGCGCCGGAACCAGCGCGACGAGCCAGGATGAGCCTTGCCACGGCTGAGACGCCGGGCGCCATAGGTACCAGTCGTTCCATTGTTCATGCCCATAATTCCTCTCGCCTGGATGGCGGCGAATTCCCGTCAGCAGCCGTTGCGGCGATTTCGTGCTCGTCGTCAGTGCCTGCCAGGATGTCAAGCCACGCCAGGGTCGCGTCTTCTACGGCCACGCGCGACGCGAGCGATGAGAAGGTGTGATCGGCGTCAGCCATGTCAATGCGGCGTACCTTGACCGCCTCGATCAGACCTGACCAGGCGAGGTTGGCGCCCGAGAATTCGAGAAATTCCCTGGCTGTATAGTCTTCTCCGCTGAGGATCAGGAGTATTTTCCCGGAAAACTGTTGCCAGCCCTCGGCCATGCGATCCTGAAAGGAGCGTGCCGGCTGCCTGTCGGCCGGACTTCGCCGGTGCGCTACCCGTGCGGTCCGGACCAGGCCGCGAACGGATTTCAGTACTTCCATCCTGCCACTCAGCAACTTCCACCAGAAATCACCTTGTAGCAGACGCTGGCGGTAATAGTGCTTGATCTGTGTCTTCGCCAGGCTGGTCTCGGAGCGAACCCAGGGGTTCAGCAGGACCAGGCCGGCAACCCTCGGGTCACGCGTTGCCTGGACATACAGCAGCGCCGCCGAGGCGGCGTCGCAAAGCCCCCAGAGAACGATGCGACGCAACGATGGGCATGCCAGCTGAAAGGCGTCAAGGGCGGCGCCGATGTCGGCCGAAACTTCTTCAAAGCCGTGCATTTCGCCGCTTGCGTCGCCCATGCCGCGATAGTCGAAGCGCATCGTCGGGTAGCCTTCAGCCGCCAGGCGGCGGGCGAGCAGCAAGAACTGTCGATGACTGCCCACCCGGTATTGCGGGCCGCCAACGACGACCAGCACCCCGCAACCGGCTGACGGGTCCGGCATGACAGCCCGATCCGGGGCACTCGCGCCATTCCCCGGCACTGCCGACGCAGCGCTGCTGCCCATTCGGGCGGGGCCATGCGCGTCCGAGGATGGCCGTGGCAAGGCGACGATGCCCGGCAGGAGATCGCCGGCGCAGGGGAACACTAGGGTTTGCTCGACGACTTTCATGCCGCAACCGTTTCGGACATTGCCATCAGGCTGGCGTCAAGCAGTGCCGGACACTCGCTGATCTCGCTCGTCTGCCAGAACGCCGGACCGTTGACCAGGTTGCTGCGGACGTGCTGGCCGGCCGCTTGCCACTGCGTCAGCCGCGCCAGGGCGGCGGGCGACAGGCTGGCATCCGGCCGGCTGGAGATTTCGATCCATTCGACGCGGCCAGAGCGGTGCGGCAAAAGCAGCTCCGCCTTCTCCAGTCCGGCAGCCAGGGCTGGTGACAGAAGATAGCCGGCGACCTCGACGGACTCCCCCTGCTGCAGTTGCTTGCGCAGCCGCTCCGTCACGCCCTTGCTTTCTCCGCCGAGGATACCGGCGGCCAGCTTCAGCCGCAGGAACTGCTGCAGGAACTGCTTGCCGGAAACCACCGGCTGCCAGAACAGCAGGTTGACCGGACGTCCCATTCGGTTTGCCGCTTCATTCGCCAACAGGCAGCCTGTGCGCTGGCCCCACAACCATAGCGGTGTGGCAGTCTGCTGCTGAAGCCAGTCGCAGGCAAGCTCGACATCCGCCAGCCATGCCTCCCACGTGGCATCGCCGAAGTCGCCGGAACTGTCGCCACAACCCAGCAAATCGATTTGCAGGACGGTGTAGCCGGCGGCCGCCATCGCTCGTGCCTGCAAGGCGGCCATGCGCCTTGACTTGTTCAGCTCTTCGGCAAAGGGCGGCACGTACACCACCGCGCCACAATGCCTGGTGGGCGCTTCGGGACCATGAAGAATCGCGAAGCGCTGGCCTGAAGCGGCTGGCAGGAAGAAGGCTTCAAAGGCCATGGCGAGGGATGGTCAAGCGGCCAGTTTGCCCTGGACGAAGTCGATCAGGGTAGCCAGGGATGCAAATACCGAACCGTCGATTTCATCGTCCTCGACAATAAACCCGAAGCGTTCTTCCAGTGTCGTGATCAGAGCAACCACCGCCATCGAATCGAGTTCGGGTAGTGCACCGAGCAATGGTGTGTTCAACGAAAATCCGCTCGCCCGACCCTTGAGGCTCAACACCTCGTCAAGAACCGCTACCACCTCGTCTTTGATGTCCATGCAATCTCCTGTAGATGGGTTTTCGCCGGCGGCAGCCAGCCAGCAGGCCGCGGGTCGATGCTTCAAGGATGATTATACCGAGGTGAGTCATGGCGCTTTGTGCGATAGGTCACGCTGCCCGCCAGCGCCTGGCCTCGCGGGCAGGAGATTGACCGGCCTTGCCATTCCATGCTTTAGTGCCAAGTGGAGCGTTGTAGCCGCGTTGCTCCGCGCACCTTGTTTACGAGAGGAGACCTACATTGTCGAAAAAGAAAGACAAGAAGAAGTCCGCCACTGCGAAGGCAGAGAGTCTGCTGACGCGGGCGGTTGATCCGATGCAGTTGCTGGAGCAGCGCGTTGTTGTGCTGGAGGCCCAGTTTGCGCAGCTCATACTCAAGGAAGGGCCCGCCGGACCGCAAGGCGAGCGAGGCCCTGCGGGTGCCAAGGGCGAGCGAGGCCCGGTAGGGCCGCAGGGCGAGCCAGGGCCAGCAGGTGCCAAGGGCGAGCGAGGCCCGGCAGGCGCCAAGGGCGATCCTGGTGTGATGGGCCCGCAGGGCCCTCAGGGTCGCGAAGGCGCTGCTGGGCCGCAGGGCGTGCCGGGTGCCAAGGGTGTGGCCGGTCCCAAGGGCCCGCCAGGACCTTCGGGCCCGAAGGGCGAAGCAGCCACCACCGCCTGACGACGGGTTCGCGGCAGGAGTCGCAACGACCGGGTTTTTCATTGCCATCGCCGCGGCGGGTATTCGTGATCGGTCCTCGAGTATCCGTCTGTGCCATCGTGCAACATCACACTATATCCCCGCGCAATCTCCGGCAATGGTCGTTGGTCTGCCGACTTCCTGGCGGCAGCGGTCAAGAGTCTCGCCACTCCCGGTCCTGGGGGCGGCGCAGAACCTGATTCATCCAGACAATCATCGTAGGGACCCTGTGCGCCTTCTCCTCGAAAGGCATATCTCCCGGATTTAAGTACAGTAGACTGCAGTGCTCCGAGAGTGCCAAGCGAAGCGGCACGAATGTTCGTCCCCGCAAGCTAGAGTGCGCCCGCCGGAAGTTGGCGGTTGCTGAGGGAGTCGTGATGATCAGAAAACTGATCTTGCCGGTACGAAAGCTGCTGCGCGGGACGTTGAGGAAGTGGTTCAACCGCCTCCCGGAGGAAAGGCGTTTCGCCGTATACCGTCATCTTGTCGATTGCGATCCAGCCCCCAATGAACGCCTGGTGCTCAAAATCGCCGAGACGCAGGAGGAGCTCGAAGCGTGTTTCACCTTGCTCCACGACGCCTACGTCGCCAGGAACTTCATGCAGCCCGATCCTTCCGGGATGCGGGTGACAATTTATCACGCCTTGCCGACGACCACGACCCTCTGCGCCAAGTATGACGGGGAAGTGGTTGGTACCCTGTCCCTGATCAGAGAGAGCGTTCTGGGCTTTCCGCTGCAGCGGATTTTCGACCTGACGGCACTGCGTGAGAAGCAGGGGAATATTGCCGAGGTATCTGCACTGGCGGTACACCGGCGATTTCGCCGTACCGGCGGAACAATTCTGTTTCCGCTGATGAAATTCATGTACGAGTATTGCACCACCTTCTTTGATACACGGCACCTCGTGATTGCGGTTACTCCCAGCCACGTTGAGATGTACGAATCGCTGCTGTTCTTCAAGCGTCTGACTCCGGATGTCGTCGAGCACTACGATTTCGTCAATGGCACGCCGGCAGTGGGCGCGACGCTGGACCTCAGGACAGCTCCTGAGACCTTCAGGAAACACTATTCATCCAAACCGACAAGGCGAAATCTCCATGCCTTCTTTACCGAGGTCAAGCTGCCCAACATCCAGCTGCCACCACGCCGTTTCTATACCACCAATGACCCGGTGCTGACACCAGAGTTGCTCGATCATTTCTTCAACGTCCGCACCAAGGTTTTCAGCCAGTTGAGTGACCGCAAAAAGCGTCTGTTGCATGCGATCTACGATCTGCCCGCCTACCACGATGTTCTGCCGGCAGTGTCCGACGGCAATCAGGATCAGGCGGTTCACAGGCGTCACCGGCGCTTTTCTGTCAGATGTCCGGCCAGATTTTCTGTCGTGGCGCCCGATGGAACGGAAGGCAACCTCAGCCTCGACATTATCCAGCTTTCGTGCTATGGGTTTCAGGCGCACGCACCGATTCCTGTTCCAATCAATCGTTGGGGTGAAGTGACGATTCAACTTGGGCCCGCTGAAGTGTCGCGAATCAGGGTCGCGGCGTGCAGGCAAGCGGGCTCTGGATTCTACGGGTTTCTCCTGGGTGAACCGGACCTGATCTGGCGGAAATTCGTCAACGCGTTGTACAGCGGCAGCACCCATGCCGACCTGGAAGACGCGACGCGCTTGATGATCGACCGGCCAGGGGCAGCAGTCGGTGTTGCTCTCTGAGCTGCAGCGCGGGCGCTAGGGCGACGCGAAATCAGCCCCGTGCTTCCTGTCTGTGTTCTCGCTTGCTGCCTGCAGTCGTCGTCGGTAGTGCGCAGGTGCCATGCCGGTCCATCTCAGGAAGGCACGGTAGAAGGCAGCGGTGTCGGCAAAGCCGAGTTCGGCGGCAATCGCTGTCAATGCCTGCCGGGTCTTGGCGAGTCGGTTGATCGCCAGGTCGCGGCGCAAGGCATCCTTGATTGCCTGAAAGCTCGATCCCTCTTCCTTCAGCCGGCGATGCAGGGTGCGTGGCGATAAATGCAAAGCGCTGGCCACGTCACCCAGCGAGCCCGACGCCGGCAGCGCATCGCGCAGCGCGTTGCGTACGCGCAGAACCATTTCTCGATCACGACGGTACAAGGTTGTCAGCTTGCCCGGTGCACCATCAAGGAAGGCCTGAAGCGCGGCTTCATCGCGACGGATCGGCAGGTCGAGGAGGTTGGCAGCGAAAATGGCGCTCAGCGTTTCGGCGTCAAAGGTCGAGTGCGCCGTATAGATCAGTGCATAATCCTCGGCATGCGCCGGACGGGGGTAGGGGAAAGCGACCGATTCGAGAACGATGCTGCGCCCGACAAGCCAGGAAAGCAGTCCATGCAACAAACGCAGCAACCATTCGAAGGCGAAGACACGCCCGATTTTGAGCGGGCGGGTTTCCCTGATGCACAGGCAGGCCTGCTCGTCATTGCTGGCGAGACGAACGGCGAGGTCGGGCAGGACCAGGCGCAGAAAGCCGACGCTGCGTCTGATGGCCTCGGCCAGCGTCGGCGCAGTAATGACGCTGCGACAAAGGAACTCGAAGGCGCCGGCTCGGATCGGCACCGAAAACAGGCCAAAGCCTTCATCGTCCAGTTCGCGGTTGATCAGATTGTAGAGTTCGGCATAGCGGTCGACCGGAATGCGGGCGGTCGGGTCGCGCAGGACCTGGGGGGCGATGCGCGCGCGTTCAAGGAGCAGATCGGCGTCACGGCCTGCGTGGCGGAGACCTGCCAGCATTCCCTGAACAAAGGCAATGGCCACTGTGGCGCGCGCCGGTGGCGGTGGTGCGCTGGCGGTGGCTGAGGCATCTTTGGCAGTCTTCTCATGGTATGTCATTGGCTTCTCGCAAGGCGGTGTATTGACACGATATTCCAACTTGGCAATATTTACATTCTCGGCGGCGTATTGGGTAATGGCTTTATTGGCGTCAACTTCCTAACATGTCTGTCCCGGTACAATTCCTCGTAACCAAGACATTTACGATTTTCGTGGAGCGTGAACGACATGACTGACCTTTCCATCGCCAAGAAGCTTCTGCCCTACAAACCCAAGCACAAGGTGCGCTTTGTCACCGCTGCTTCGTTGTTCGACGGGCATGACGCGTCAATCAACATCATGCGTCGCATTCTCCAGTCGACCGGTGCCGAGGTCATTCACCTTGGCCACAACCGCTCCGTGCAGGAGATTGTGAACGCCGCGCTGCAGGAGGATGTGCAGGGAATTGCCATTACCTCGTACCAGGGTGGGCACGTCGAGTTCTTCAAGTACATGATCGATCTGTTGAAGGCTGGAGGTGGCGAGAACATCCAGGTTTTCGGCGGTGGTGGCGGGGTGATCGTCCCCAGCGAGATCGAAGAACTGCACGCCTATGGCGTCACACGAGTCTACTCACCGGAAGACGGCCAGTCGATGGGGTTGCAGGGAATGATCAACGAGGTCGTGGCGAAGTCCGATTTCGACCTTTCGGCACTGGCTCCTCAGGATCCGGACGCCGCGCTTGCCACCCTGAAAGCCGCTGACGGTCGCAAACTGGCGCAGATCATCACTGCGCTGGAGAACGGTGCCTGCCCCGAGGCGCTGCGCAAGAAACTCATCCACGCCGCCGCCGGGCTCAAGGTGCCGACACTCGGCATCACCGGTACCGGCGGTGCCGGCAAGTCGTCGCTGACCGACGAACTGGTACGGCGCTTTCGGCTTGATCAGGGCGACACCCTCCGGTTGGCGATCATCTCGATCGATCCGTCACGCAAGCGCACCGGAGGGGCACTGCTCGGTGACCGCATCCGGATGAACGCGATTGAGCATCCAAACATCTATATGCGCTCACTGGCGACGCGGGAAACGGGTTCCGAGGTGTCTGCCGCGTTGCCCGAAGTGATCGCTGCCTGCAAGCTGGCCGGTTTTGACCTGGTAATCGTCGAGACCTCCGGTATCGGCCAGGGCAATGCTGCCATCGTGCCACTGGTCGATGTCTCTCTCTACGTCATGACGCCCGAGTTTGGCGCGGCTTCGCAGCTGGAGAAGATCGACATGCTCGACTTCGCCGATTTTGTCGCGATCAACAAGTTTGACCGCAAGGGTGCCGAGGATGCGCTGCGCGATGTGCGCAAGCAGTATCAGCGCAACCATGAGGCGTTCAATCAGAGCCCGGAGGAAATGCCGGTTTTTGGCACCATGGCGGCCCGTTTCAACGACGACGGCGTGACTGCCCTGTACCAGGCGGCGGCGGCCAAATTGCACGCCTTTGGTCTGAAGCTGAAGAGGGGCAAGCTGCCGCTGGTTGGTGTCCGGCAGTCGTCGAACCAGCGGGCGATCGTTCCGGCACAGCGTGTGCGCTACCTGGCCGAAATTGCCGAATCGGTCCGCAGCTATCATGCCCATACCGCCGAGCAGGCGGAGATCGCTCGCCAGCGGCAGTCCCTGAGAATTGCCAAGGCTTTGTTTGACGCCTGCGGCAAGTCGGTAGCCGACTTCGATGAGCTGATCACCTGGAAGGAGGGGCAACTCGACGCGAGGGCAAAGAAGCTGCTCGACATGTGGCCGAAGACCGTCGAGCTTTACGCTCAGGACGAGTACGTGGTCAAGATTCGCGACAAGGAGATTCGCACCCGGCTGACCAGCACTTCGCTCTCCGGGTCGCGCATCCGCAAGGTATCGCTGCCAACCTACACGGACGACGGCGAAGTGCTGCGCTTCCTGATGAAGGAGAATATTCCCGGTTCCTTTCCTTTTACCGCCGGGGTATTTGCCTTCAAGCGCGAGAACGAGGATCCGACCCGCATGTTCGCCGGGGAAGGCGACGCCTTCCGTACCAACCGGCGGTTCAAGAAGGTATCCGAAGGCATGCCCGCCAAGCGGCTGTCGACCGCCTTCGATTCGGTCACGCTCTACGGCTGTGATCCCGATGCCAGGCCAGACATTTACGGCAAGGTCGGGAACTCCGGCGTGTCGATCGCGACGCTCGACGACATGAAAGTTCTGTTCGATGGTTTCGAGCTGTGTGCACCGACAACGTCGGTCTCGCTGACTATCAACGGTCCGGCACCGATCATTTTGTCAATGTTCTTCAATGCCGCGATCGACCAGCAGATCGAGAAGTTCCGTACCGATAACGGTCGGGAGCCGACCGAAGACGAGATGCAGAAGATCCGTGGCTGGGTGCTGGCCAATGTTCGCGGCACCGTTCAGGCGGACATTCTCAAGGAGGATCAGGGGCAGAATACCTGCATCTTCTCGACCGAGTTTGCCCTCAAGATGATGGGCGACATCCAGGAATTCTTCGTTCATAACCAGATCGGAAACTTTTACTCGGTGTCAATTTCCGGCTATCACATCGCCGAAGCCGGTGCCAATCCGATCTCGCAACTGGCCTTTACGCTGGCCAATGGATTCACCTATGTCGAAACCTATCTGGCGCGCGGCATGCACATCGACGATTTCGCGCCCAACCTGTCGTTCTTCTTCAGCAACGGCATGGATCCCGAGTATTCGGTGATTGGCCGGGTTGCACGCCGCATCTGGGCGGTCGCGATGAAGAACAAATACGGCGGCAACGAGCGCAGCCAGAAGTTGAAGTATCATATCCAGACTTCCGGTCGCTCGCTGCACGCGCAGGAGATGGCGTTCAACGACATTCGTACAACGTTGCAGGCGCTGATTGCCATCTACGACAACTGCAACTCGCTGCACACCAACGCCTACGACGAAGCGATCACCACACCGACCGAGGAATCGGTCCGCAGGGCGATGGCCATCCAGTTGATCATCAACCGCGAGTGGGGCCTGGCGATGAACGAGAACCCGAATCAGGGTTCATTCATCATCGATGAATTGACTGATCTGGTCGAAGAAGCCGTATTGAAGGAGTTCGAGGCCATTGCTTCGCGCGGCGGTGTCCTGGGGGCCATGGAAACCGGCTACCAGCGCGGCAAGATCCAGGAGGAATCGCTCTATTATGAGCACAAGAAGCATGACGGTTCGTTCCCGATCGTCGGAGTGAATACCTTCCGCAACCCGAAGGGCGACGCCCAGATCGAAATTGAACTCGCGCGTTCAACAGAAGAGGAAAAACAGTCGCAACTGCTGCGCCTGCGCGACTTCCAGAGCCGCAACGCGGCCGCTTCCGGCGCCATGATCGAGGCGTTGAAACAGGTAGTGATCGACAACGGTAATGTCTTTGCCGTCCTCATGGATGCTGTTCGCGTCTGCTCGCTCGGGCAGATTACCGGCGCATTGTATGAGGTCGGTGGCCAGTACCGCCGCAGCATGTAGGTACCCGGGGCCGGCCCCGCACGCGTGCCACCCTGTCGTCCGGGCCAGGACTGACAGGGTTTTCGGTTACCCTCGGATGATCATCCAGCGCCGGGGCTGTTTTCCACCAGGAAGGGAGGATGCATGCATGTCTGATATTTACCAGCGGATTTACGATCGCAAGCGGATGGCCGCAGCCGAGGCCATGAGCCTGATCGAGAACGGCGATTTCATTTGCGTTCCTACGGGTGTCGGCGAACCGCCGACACTGCTGACCGCGCTGTCCGAGCAGCGGCGGAATTTTCACGGCGTGACGGTCGGGCAGATTCTGCCGCTGCGCAAGTACGCCTATATCGATCCCGAGACGGTAGACCATGTTCGTCACCTTGCCTTCTTCTTTGGCGGGGCGACGCGGCCGGGCGGGAATGAAGGCTGGATCGACTATCTGCCGAGCTACTTTTCCGAGATGCCGTCGCTGATCCGAAACCGGCAACTGCGGGTCGACGCGGTCTTTTCGATGGCATCGCCGATGGACGAGCACGGCTTTTTCGCGCTCAGTCTGGCTACCGACTACACGATGGCTGCCGTGAGCATGGCCCGGGCCGTGATTCTCGAGGTCAATCCGAACGTGCCCTTCACCAATGGCAATTGTCACGTGCACATCTCGCAGGTGGCTGGTCTGGTCGAAAGCGAGGAGCCGATACTGGAGGTCAGCCTGCCAAAGATCGGCGCGGTGCAGCAGGCCATCGGCGAATACGTGACCGATATCATCGACGATGGTTCGACGCTGCAGATCGGCTTTGGCGCCATTCCCGACGCGGTGGTCATGCAACTCACACACAAGCATGATCTGGGCATCCATACCGAGATGATCGGCGATGGCATCCTCAAACTGCTCGAGTGCGGCGCGGTGACCAATCGCAAGAAGACCTATCTGCCAGGCAAGATGGTGGCAACGTTTGCCCTGGGTTCGCAGAAGCTCTACCGTTTCATGCATCGCAACCCGATGCTGGAAATGCATCCGGTCGATTACACGAACGACCCCTTTCTTGCTGCGCGCAATGACAAGATGGTATCGATCAACGCAACGCTGCAGATCGATCTGCTCGGGCAGTGCTGTTCCGAGAGCTTTGGCCCACAACCGTACTCCGGCACTGGCGGACAGGTCGATTTTGTGCGGGCAGCCAACCGCTCACGCGACGGCAAGGCTTTCATCGTTTTGCCTTCGACGGCGAAGGGCGATAGCATCTCCCGCATCGTGCCGGGCCTGACCCCGGGCGCACATGTCACCACCAGCAAGAATGACGTCAACTACGTGGTGACTGAATACGGCCTTGCCCAGTTGCGTGGGAAAACCGCCAGGCAACGCGCCCTGGCGTTGATCGGTATTGCCCATCCCGATTTTCGCGGCGAACTCACTGAAGCCGCGCGCCAGCTGAAGCTGCTATAGAACCGCGTGCAAGGTACACAAGAGAGAAGGAGGGCACGCTTCTAGCGCGCCTGCTGAGCATGCCTCGGATGCAGTCCGTGTGCATCGCGCGCCAAGTGGTTGCCGCAGTCGCCTGCTGTTGCAAGTTTCGCTTGATTGGTACAGCATCCCCGGTTGGTAGTGAACAATGGAGGGATTGAAATGATTGCAGCGCTACGTCGACTCAGTCTGATGAACCGGCTGTCCCTGACGGCAGTCCTGGCCCTGCTGGCCATGTTGCTGATTGTCTGGGAGAGCCTGTGGTCGCTGCATGGCCGGCTTTATGACGACCGACAGATCAAGACCCGCCACCTGGTGGAAGCCGTGGTCGGCGTCCTTGACCATTATCACGGACTGCAGAAGGCGGGCACGCTGACCGAGGACGAAGCCAGACAGCAGGGGATCGCGGCGGTCAAGCACCTGCGCTACGAGAAGACCGAGTATTTCTGGATCAACGACCTCGGCAAGCCGGTACCCAGGATGGTGATGCACCCGACGGTCCCGGCTCTCGATGGCAAAGTGCTCGATGAGGCCCGCTTCAACAAGGCGATCTCGCTGCAGGCCGGGCTCAACGGCGAGAAAGTCAGCGTTGATGGCAAGAATCTGTTCGTCAGTTTCAACGAGGTGGTTGGACAGGCGGGCGAAGGCTATGTCGAGTACCTATGGCCCAAACCGCTGGCCGGCGGCGGTGTGACCAGCGAGCTCTTCACCAAGCTTTCTTACGTCAAGACGTTTGCACCCTGGGGCTGGGTCGTTGGTTCCGGGATCTACATCGACGACGTGGACCGGATCTTCATCGACGAGGCAAAGTACAGCGTGTTGCTTGCCGTTGGCGCGACCTGCCTGCTGCTGCTGGCGGGCTGGATGGTCAGGAAGAGCATCGTCAGCGAGTTCGGCGGCGAGCCGCGCGTGGCGCTGGGAGCGACCAGCAAGATCGCCGAGGGTGACCTGACGCACGAGATTCCGCTGCAGGCGGGTGACAAGGGAAGCGTGCTGTTTGTTTTGGCACACATGCAGAGCAACCTCAAGGAGATGCTGCGCGCCATCTTCAACAACGCCAGCAAGGTGCAGGCGAGCATCGAGCGCCTGTCTGCCGAATCAAACGAGATCAACCTTGCCACCCAGGTACAGGCCGGTGCGGTCAGGCACACCCGTTCGGCGATCAGCGACGTTTCGACAAGTGTTGAAGTGGTCAACGGACTCGTCCATGCGACCGAAGACGGTGCGCATGAAGTTGCGCGGCGCGCCCACGACGGCGCCGCGGTTGCCGCCAAGGTGGCCGTTGAAATGCAGGCCATTGCTGATACGGTCTCGGCCTCCTCGGACCAGGTTTCCCGGCTGGTGGCAAGCACCAGCGAAATTGGCCAGATGGCCAGGGTGATCAAGGAGATTGCTGATCAGACCAACCTGCTGGCACTGAACGCAGCGATCGAAGCCGCCCGCGCCGGCGAACAGGGGCGTGGCTTTGCCGTGGTCGCCGACGAGGTGCGCAAGCTCGCCGAACGAACGAGCAAGGCGACGAGCGAGATCGGCGGCATCCTGCAGGGTATCCGGAGCGATACCGAGAGTGCGGTTGAAGGCATGAAGGCCGCAGCGCCGGTGATCGCCAGCGGTGTCACGCAGGCCAACTCCGCGGCCGATACCCTGCATGCCATCGAGGAACAGGCGCAGGAGACTCTCCAGAAGATGCAGGCACTGTCGCAGGCCACGCGAGACCAGACTCGGCGTATCGAAGACATCGTCAGCAATGTTGATGAGGTGATGAATGCCTCGGGACAGACAGAGAGTGTGATCAGGCAGTCGCTGCAGTCGGCGGCTGAACTTGAACAGGCGTCCAGCGAAATGTTCTCGATGGTGCAGCGCTTCAAGATTGGCGGTACCAGCGACAGCGGCAGCAGCAGTCTACGCGGTCCCCACGGCAATCAACCCGCAGTGAAACCGCTGATGGAGTGGTCAACTGCTCTGGCCGTCGGACATGCCGAGATCGACCGCCAGCACCAGGTGCTGATCGAGATTGCCAACCGCTTGAACGGCGCGATGCGCTCGGGAGCAGGCCGCGCCGCCTGCGGTTCGATCCTGGACGAACTTGTCAACTACACGATCAACCATTTTGGCTTCGAAGAGAAGCTGATGAACAAACACCAGTACGCCGACCGCGAGGCGCATCTGGCGGCGCATCGCAAGTTGATCGAGGAGGTGTCGAAGTTCAAGCGGCAGTACGAAGCCGGCGGAACGATCTCGATCGAGTTGATGGGCTTTATCCGCGATTGGCTGGTGAACCACTTCCTCAAGGTCGACCGCGCGCTGGCGCGCGATCTGGCGAGCCGAGGGCTGACCTGAGTCGCGGCGGACGGGTACCGCTGTCTGTCTGTCAGCTGGCGTCGAGACTACGGGATTCGGGAAGCAAAAACCTGCCTTGCACGACATGAGTGACCTTGCCCATCAGCGGCGCCGCCGCAAGCTGGCCCTGGCGATGGTTGTTGCGGCGTACGTATTGTCCTTCTTCCAGCGTTTTGCGCCGGCCGGTATCGCTCAGGATCTGATCGCGGCATTCAATACGACGGCGTCGTCGTTGGGCGTGCTGGCGGCCACCTACTTCTACGTCTATACGGTCATGCAGGTGCCGACCGGTATTCTCGTCGATACGCTGGGGCCCCGCCTGATTCTCCTGCTCGGCGGGCTGGTGGGAGGTATCGGGAGCCTGCTGTTCGGTCTGGCTCTCAGTCTTGATCTGGCGCTGCTTGGGCGAACGCTGATCGGGCTTGGCGTTTCGGTGACTTTCATTGCCATGCTCAAGATCATTGCCTTGTCCTTTGATGAGCGTCGCTTTGCCAGCCTGGTCGGCATCAGCATGCTGGTCGGCAACCTCGGCTCGGTGCTGGCCGGAGCGCCTTTGTCCTGGCTGGCGCAGGTCGCCGGCTGGCGAGGCGTTTTCGTTGGCCTGGCCGTCGTTTCGCTGCTGCTCGGCGTCGGCTGCTGGTGGCTGCTGGGCGAGTCCGGGGGCGGGAAGGGCAGGTCGTTGTCGGCGAGCAGCGCCGACAAACCACGCTTCGATCGCACCGCGGTCCTCGCCGGCCTTTTGCTGGTGCTCAGAAATCGTGACACCTGGCCAGTTGCCTGTGTCAATTTCGGCATCTGCGGCAGCTTTTTTGCGTTCGCCGGTCTGTGGGCAACCCCTTTCCTGACCCAGGTGCACAGCATGACCCGAGCCGTTGCTGCCAACCACGTGAGTCTCTATTTTGCCGGCTTCGCGCTCGGCTGTGCCTTTGTGGGCACCCTCTCCGATCGCCTCGGCCGGCGCAAGCCGGTGCTGGTTGCGAGCAGTCACCTGTACGCCTTGATCTGGCTTGTCTGGCTGTCGGGTAGCGCGCTACCCCTGGGTCTGAGCTATGCACTGTTCGCGCTGATGGGGCTGGTCACCGCCAGTTTCACGCTTACCTGGGCCTGCGCCAAGGAGGTCAATCCGCCCCTCCTTTCTGGCATGTCGACCAGCGTCACCAATATGGGCGGCTTTCTGGCAGCCGCCATCCTGCAGCCAATGGTTGGCTGGGTCATGGATTGGACTTGGCAGGGTGGCCTGACCGAGAGCGGGGCACGCTTCTACACGCCGGACGACTTTCACGCGGGCTTGCTACTGCTTGCCGGGACGGCGGCCCTTGGGGCGCTGGCTTCGTGGCGGATACGGGAAACGGGTTGCCGGAATATCTGGCAGCAGCCCGTCTGATTGTCCCGTACAAACCCCCTGGACTTGCACGTGGCTGCCGGAAGGACTGGCTACGTCAGCTCTTCCCGTACTGAAGCTGCCGGAACCCGACAGTCAACGCCTTTCATAAATCAGTTCGACGCGTCGCATGCTGCGACGGCAGGCTTCGCTATCGCACTTGAGTTTGCTGCTTTGCTCGCTGCCGACCGGCAGGCGCCGAATCTGGCTTCTCGCCACACCCAGCGAGCGGAGCCGCTCGCTGACTGCCTCGGTGCGCCTGTCGGCTACAGCAAGGTTGTAGGCGGAACTGCCCAGGTTGTCCGTATGACCCACCAGAACGACGACGAGTTGCGTATCCTCCTTTAGTTTCAGGGCGTTCTGACGAAGAACTTCAGCTCCCTGGCTGTCGATCGTTGCATCGCTCGAAGCGAAATAGACCGTCCGGCTTTCCTCTTCATCTGCGAAAGGCGTCGGTTTGGCCGCGCCCTGCCTACCGGAATAGGCCGCAGTTCGTGCGGGCTGGGTCGCAGCCGCTTTGCCGGAATCGCTTGCTCGAGACGGCTTCTCGACCGTCGTGCAAGCCGATAAAGCAAACGCGATCGCAAGACAGAAGCAGGATGGATAACCGGCAAACTTGGCAAACGGCATTGGCGATGCCCCAGGAGGTCGAAACGCGAGTCTTGATTTTCATTAGTTTAGCAATGATTTTTGCGTCACAGGGTGCTGGCGACGTAGTGCTGGGTGGTTGTCGGCGAAATCGACAGATCGCCCAGGCATACGGTGGGTGGTTGTACCTTGTCGCCAGCCGGCCAAACCGTCATGCATCGCTGCCTGCTGACCCTGGGTTCGAGGGATTCGCAATGGGCAATGGCGCGGGGCTGACCAGTCGTCGCGCCTGCGCCACGATACTCGGGACGTTGATACCGAAGAACTCGTACAGATCGGCAGCCGGTGCTGATTCGCCAAAGCGGTCGATACCGATTACGGCCCCACTGGGCCCGACATACTTCCACCACAAATCAGGATGGCCGGCCTCGATCGCGATTGTCGGGATCGTCGTGGGCAGCACCTGCTGGCGGTAGGGTAGCGGCTGCAGGTCAAATTGTCGCGTGCACGGCATGGCGACGACGCGGGCGGCAATCCCTTCCTGCCCGAGTACCACCTGGGCGTCCAGCGCCAGGCTGAGCTCGGAACCGGTAGCGACCAGCACGACCTGCGGGGTTGCCGCCTCGGCTTCGCGCAGGATATAGCCCCCACGCCTGATGCTGGCGACCTGTTCGGCTGTACGCGGCAGTGCCGGCAGGTTCTGCCGCGAAAGCAGGAAGCACGAGGGGCCATCCTGCCGTTCCAGGGCGGCGGCCCAGGCGATTGCAGTCTCCACCGCATCAGCCGGGCGCCAGACGTCGAGTCCAGGAATCAGCCGCAGCGAGGCCGCATGTTCTATGGGCTGGTGCGTTGGGCCATCCTCGCCGAGACCGATCGAATCGTGCGTGTAGACCATCAGTTGCCGCAGTTTCATCAGCGCTGCCAGACGAATGGCGTTGCGCGCGTAGTCCGAGAAGACGAGGAACGTTGCCGTGTAGGGAATGAGACCACCGTGCAGAGCGATGCCGTTGGCGATGGCGGTCATACCGAATTCACGCACGCCGTAGTGGATGTAGTTGCCGCCGGCGTCCCGATTGGCCGGGCGGGTACCGCTCCAGTTGGTGAGGTTTGAGCCAGTCAGGTCGGCCGACCCACCGAGCAGTTCGGGCAGGATCGGGGCGAGCGCCTCGATGACGTTCTGCGAAGCTTTGCGCGTGGCGACGGCGCCGGTCTGCCTTGCCCATTGGTCGACGAGATTTGCTACCCGATCTTGCCAATTGGCTGGCATCTCGCCGCGCATCCGTCGTTCAAACTCCGCGGCGAGATCTGGATAGGCTGCACGGTAGCAAGCGAAACTCGCGTCCCAGGCGTATTCGGCGGCTTCACCTTTCGCGCGGGCGTCCCACGCGGTACGAACGTCGTCCGGAATTTCGAAGGCGGCGAACGGCCATTCGAGTTGACGACGGGTGTTGGCGATTTCGCTGGTGCCGAGCGGCGCTCCGTGTACGTCGTGCGTTCCACCCTTGTTCGGGGATCCGAAACCAATCATCGTCTTGCAGCAGATCAGGGTCGGCCGCCCGGTCAGGGTCTTGGCAACCCGGATCGCAGCCTCGATCGAGCCCGCATCGTGGCCGTCACAGTGCGGCACCACGCGCCAGCCGTAAGCCTCGAAGCGCTTCGGTGTGTCGTCGGCAAACCATGGCTGGACGTGGCCGTCGATCGAGATGTCATTGTCGTCATAGAAGACGATCAGCTTCGCCAGCGAAAGACGCCCGGCCAGCGAGCATGCCTCATGCGAAACGCCTTCCATCAGACAGCCGTCGCCGACAAAGGCGTAGGTGAAATGGTCGACGATCTTGTGCTCCTCTCGATTGAAGGTCTCGGCCAGCAGCCGTTCGGCCAGCGCCATGCCCACTGCATTGGCGAGACCCTGCCCGAGCGGGCCGGTCGTCGTTTCGATACCCGGAGTCAGGCCGAATTCGGGGTGTCCCGGGGTCTTCGAGTGGAGTTGCCGAAAGCGCTTCAGTTCGTCGGTGGGCAGATCGTAGCCGGACAGGTGCAGCAGCGCATAGATCAGCATCGACCCATGCCCGTTCGACAGAACAAAGCGGTCGCGGTCAAACCAATGGGGATTGGCCGGATTGTGCTTCAAATGGTGACGCCAGAGGACCTCGGCAATGTCTGCCATACCCATCGGCATGCCCGGGTGGCCGGAGTTTGCCGCCTGGACGGCATCGATGGCGAGGAATCGCAGCGCATTGGCGCAGCGACGGCGAAACTTGCGGGATTCGGTCGGCAAGTCAATCTCCTTCAATCCGTGCTTGGGAACCGCGTCGGTCAACGACCTCGGCCTTGACTTCAGCGCGCGCGGCGCTTCTTGTCCATCAACTGCATGATCATCGGTGTGAAAATGATCTGCATCGCCAGACCCATCTTGCCACCGGGGCAGACAATGATGTTTGGTCGCGACATGAACGAGTCATGCAACATGCTCAGAAGGTAGGCAAAGTCGATGCCCTTGGGATTGGCGAAGCGGATTACCAGCATGCTTTCGTCCTGCGATGGAATATCCTGGGCGATGAAGGGGTTGGAGGTGTCGACCGTTGGCACGCGCTGGAAATTGACGTGCGTCCTGGAAAACTGCGGGCAGATGTAGTGGGTGTAGTCAGGCATTCGCCGCAGGATGGTATCCATCACCGCCTCGGTCGAGTAGCCACGCTGTCCCTTGTCACGATGGAGTTTCTGGATCCATTCGAGGTTGATGATCGGCACCACGCCAATGCACAGATCGACGTAGCGGCCGACATCGACGGTGTCCGTCGCCACAGCGCCATGCAAACCTTCATAGAACAGCAGGTCAGTCCCCGCAGGCAGGTCGGTCCATTCGGTGAAGGTGCCCGGTGCCGAGCCATAAAGCTTGGCCTCGGCTTCATCGTGCACGTAGTGGCGCCGCTTGCCGCAACCGCTTTCCCCGTATTCGCGGAACAGTCCTTCCAATTCGGAGAGCAGGTTGGCCTCGGGTCCGAAGTGGCTGAAATGGTGATCCCCGGCAAGACTCTTCTCAGCCATTGTGTCGCGCATTGCCGAGCGATCGTAGCGATGGAAGCTGTCGCCCTCGATGATTGCGGCGTCGAGATTCTCCCGCCGGAAGATGTGCTGAAATGCTCGCGTGACCGACGTCGTGCCGGCCCCGGAAGAGCCGGTGATTGCGATAACTGGGTTCTTGATCGACATGGGTTGTACCTCCGTGGCTTGATGGTGAGTTTCCGGTCCGGCGCATAGCGAGACTCAATCGTCCCTGAACAGCGTTCGTGTCGAGAAGAGCGGCGACCTGAAGGGCTGGTCTTCACCGGTTTCGTGCTCACGGTGATAGCGTTCAATGCGCTCGACCTCGTCGCGCGAGCCGAGAATCACCGGCACCCGCTGGTGCAGACTGGTAGGCTGCACATCGAGGATGCGCTCGCTGCCAGTTGAAGCCAGGCCGCCGGCCTGGCCAACGATCATCGCCATCGGATTGGCTTCATACATCAGTCGCAAACGCCCGGGTTTTGACATGTCCTTGCTGTCACGCGGATACATGAAGACGCCACCGCGCATCAGGATGCGATGAACTTCCGCGACCATTGACGCCACCCAGCGCATGTTGAAGTCCTTGCCTCGAACACCGGGCTTGCCCGCCAGACACTCGGCGACGTATCGCTGCACGGGCGCCTCCCAAAAGCGCTCGTTGGAAGCGTTGATCGCAAACTCGCGGGTTTCTGGCGAAATGGACAGGTTCGGGTGTGTCAGCAGGAACTCGCCGATATCACGATCGAGCGTGAAACCATAAACGCCGCTGCCAACGGTCAGGACGAGCATCGTCGACGGGCCGTAAAGGGCGTAGCCGGCGGCGACCTGGCGGCTGCCTGGTTGCAGGAAATCAGCCGCGCTGATCGCGCGCCCAGTACAATTTTCCGGGCAGAGCAAGATGGAAAAGATACTGCCAACCGAAAGGTTGACGTCGATATTCGACGACCCGTCGAGTGGGTCGAAAACCAGCAGATACCTGCCGCGGGGATTCTCGGACGGAATCGGGTAGATGTCGTCCATTTCTTCCGACGCCATTGCGGCCAGGTGACCACCCCATTCACAATGGTGAATGAAGGCTTGGTTGGCGAGGACGTCGAGCTTCTTCTGTGCTTCCCCCTGCACGTTCTCGCTGCCCTCGTCGCCCAGCACTCCGGCCAGCGCGCCACGCGAAACGCCCTGCGCAATCGCTTTGCAGGACCGAACGACGTCGCTGAGAAGCATCGAGAAGTCGCCGACCAGCGCCGGATTGCGGCGCTGCTCCTCGATCAGAAATTTATTGACGTTGGTGCGTCCGCATAGCATGGCGAGACTCCGGGAGATGAAATTCGTGTCAGTCTGGGGATTGGTCAGATTCTAGCGGCCTGATTCAAAAACGCTAGTTAAACGTATTGTTCATTTAGTTTAATAAAAGGTAACTGATGAGAAACGCTACCATCCGCCAGCTCCAGATCTTCTCGGTGGCCGCTGGCCATCTCTCGTTTGCCCGCGCGGCCGAAAACCTGCATCTGACGCACGCGGCCATCTCGCTGCAGATCAAGCAGCTGGAGGAGGTCAGCGGCACCCTGCTGTTCGAACGGATTGGCAAGCGCGTCTTTCTGACCGAGGCCGGCGAGATCCTGCTGAACCATGCGCGACAGATCCTGCAATCTCTGAAGGAGGCGGACGAGGCGCTGCTGGCGCTGAAGGGCCTGAAGGGCGGACGAATTGCGGTCGCGGTAGCCAGTACTGCCGAGTACTTTGCGCCGGGTTTGCTGGCCGAGTTTCGCAAGACCCACCCTGACGTACGGATCCGGTTAGTGATTGACAATCGCGATACGGTGAGTCGCCTGCTCGCCGGCAACGAGGTCGACCTGGCCATCATGGGCCGTCCACCGGCGGAACTCGACGCAGTGGCCGTTGCTTTTGCACCCCACCCGCTGGTCATCGTCGCCAGTGTCGAGCATCCGCTGACCAGGCCTTCGAGCGTTGCCGTCGAGGACCTTGCCGGCGAAACGTTGATCGTGCGCGAATCGGGTTCGGGGACGCGTTCGGCGATGGAGGAGTTCTTTCGCGAGCACTCGATCAAGCCGCGGGTCGGCATGGAAATGGGCAGCAACGAAGCGATCAAGCAAGCTGTCGTGGCCGGGCTCGGCATCAGCTTCATTTCCCAGCACACGCTGGGACTGGAGCTGCGCGCTGGACGTCTGAGCATTTTGAGGGTCGAAGGAACGCCCGTCATGCGCCGATGGCACATCGTTCGTCACAGGAGCAAGTACCTGACCCCTGCACTGGCCGCCTTCTGGGACTTCATTCTCGAATCGGCTCCCGCTTACCTCAAAAAGCTGGTGTGACTCATGCGGCCCGGAATTGTCTGGCTTGCTGACCCGGGCATTTGATCGGTATCAGGCAAAACCGGTTTGCAAGGGATCCGGGGTGGCAACGCGCGGCGTCGGTGGGCGATGGACTGGGAACACGATCCTGGCGACGCAGCCGGGGTACTCGCTACTCCCTACGTCCCGGTTGTTCCGACGCAGGCTGGCTGCGGCCTGATGGACTTCGGCGATCTCGCGAACGATGGCCAGTCCCAGGCCACTGCCCTCGCCGTCTGTCCCATCGACCCGGTAAAAGCGGTCGAAGACCCTTTGCGACTCCTCATCGGCAATCCCGGGTCCGCTGTCCTCGATTTCCAGCACAGCAAAGTCACCTTGTGCCACCACCCGGGCCGTGACCGATCCGTCGGCTGGTGTGTAGCGCAGCGCGTTGTCTAGCAGGTTGTTGATCATTTCGCGCAGGAGAAAGGCGTTGCCCAGGATGAGCACGCTACCTGCCGCCTCATAACCCAGATCGATGCGCTTTTCGAGAGCCTGAACAACCCAGGTCTCAACCACTTCCCGTAACAGGTGATCGAGGTCCAGCGGGACGAAGGTCTGCTGCGAGTATTCGCTCGCCTCGGCACGCGCCAGAGCCAGTAATTGATCGACCAGATGCGACGCCCGATCGGCACCGTTGAGGATCTGCCGGAGGGCGTGGCGCAGTTCTGCCGGGTCGGTTTCGCGCATTGCCAGCTGGGCCTGCGTCTTCAGGCCGGTCAGCGGCGTTCGCATCTGATGCGCCGCATCGGCTATGAAACGCCGTTGCGCAGTCACGTTGTGCTGCATTCTGGCCAGCATGGAATTGAATGCTTCGGTCAGCGGTCGCAGTTCCTCTGGCACTCGGCGAACGGCAATCGGCGACAGATCAGCTTCGCGCCGCGCTTCAATACGGTCGCGCAACCGCGTCAGCGGCCGCAGTCCCTGCGACAGGCCGAACCAGACCAGGACGACAGCCAACGGAATGATGACGAACTGCGGCAGGATGACGCTGGCGATGATCTTGTTCGCCAGTTGGGAGCGTTTTTCAGTTGTTTCACCCACCTCGATCAGAACAAGACGCTCGTGGGGCGCGCCCGCTTCAAGCAGATGGATGTAGGCGACGCGAAGGGTCTGTCCGCGGTACTCGTCGTCACGGAAAAGCACCTCGCCGTGCTCATTCTGCAAGAGTTCTTCGGGGTTCTTCGGCGCCGGCAATTCCGGGTCGCCGGCAATCAGCCTGCCGTCGCGGTCAAGCAGATGGAAGTAGACGTTGTCGATCTCGTCGGAGCGCAGGAAAGCCTTCGCCAGGCCCGGTAGCGCGAGCTGCGGGTGACCGTCGACGAAGCTGATCTGGCGCGATATCGCCGCCACGTGTTCGCGCAAGGACTGGTCATACGGGAAGCTGGCGACACTGTTGGCGAAGTAGTGCGTAAACGCAATGCTGATCGGCCACACGAAGAGGAGTGGCGCCAGCATCCAGTCGAGAATCTCGCCAAACAGCGAGCGCTGAACGTCAGGGTTTTCTCTCTTCCGCAGGTTTCTCAAGACAGTAGCCAAGCCCGCGCACGGTGATGATGTTCACGCCGGTCGATTCCAGCTTCTTCCGCAAGCGGTGGATATAGACCTCGATCGCATTGTGGCTGACTTCCTCCCCCCAACCGCAGAGGTGATCGACCAGCTGGTCCTTGCTGACCAGGCGCTTCGCCCGCGACAGGAGAATCTCGAGCAGGCCAAGTTCACGTGCCGAAAGGTCGAGCATTTCACCATTCACCAGTGCGCAGCGGTCGGTCTGATCGAAAGTCAGCGATCCGCACTCGATGAGATGTGAGGTGCCTGACGAACGGCGGCTCAGTGCTCGCACGCGGGCTTCAAGTTCGACCAGCTCAAAGGGCTTGGCCATGTAGTCGTCGGCGCCGAGGTCAAGCCCCTTGACCCGATCTTCGATCCCGTCAAGAGCCGTCAGGATCAACACCGGCGTGCCTGACTTGCGGGCTCGCAGGCGGCGCAGGACGTCGAGTCCGGGTAGTCTGGGCAGGCCGAGATCAAGAATCAGCAGATCATAGTTGTTCGTCATTAACGCCGTGTCGGCGTCGATGCCGTTGTAAGCGCAATCGATTGCGTAGCCACCCTGGCGCAGTGATCGGGACAGGCCATCGGCAATGATTCGGTCGTCTTCAGCAAGGAGGATGCGCATGGCTTGAAATATCTTGTCTCGCGGGCGTAAGGTCTCTGTAAGTCACCGACCCTAATCTACGCACGCTGTTCTCCTTTTATGGTCCTGGGGGTTCCGGCTTCGGCCAGAACCCGGGGAGTGCCTGAATACTGCACCGGGCACTCCCCGCCATTTTTTGGAACATACGGCATCGGCGCACAGTGGTCGCCTGGCCGCTCCTGGGGCACGGGGCCTCTTGCTGGTCTGTGGAGTTTAACAAAAAAATGCTGTCTGGCCAGCCGTTCAGCAACGTTTGCTTTATCGCCTTGCCGACAGCACGGCCTCCACCAGCCTGACCCAGTAAGCCACGCCAAGCGGCAGGATATCGTCGTTGAAGTCGTAATGTGGATTGTGCAGGGTGCAGCCGCCCGTCCCCGGGCCATTGCCCAGCCACACGTAGCAGCCCGGTTTCTCGCGCAGCATGTAGGCGAAGTCTTCCGCACCCATTGACGGCAGTTCATTCTGGCGCACCTTGTCAGGCCCCAGCAATTGGCTGGCGACGGACCGGCAGATTGCGGTCTCCGTCGCGCTGTTGACGGTTGCCGGATAGCGATGATCGAATCGCACCGAAATCTGTGCGCCGAAGGCGCTGGCGATGCCGCTACACAGTCGCTCAACGGCGTGTTCGACCCGATCCTGGGTTTCGGCATTGAAGCTGCGGATGGTGCCCCGGAGAACGGCGTCGTCTGGGATGATGTTCCACGCTTCACCGGCGTGGATTTGGGTCACGCTGACGACCGCGGATTCGCATGGGTGGATGTTGCGGGCAACGACGGTCTGCAGCGCCAGCACCAGCTGACTGGCTGCAACCAGTGTATCGATACCCTGGTGCGGCATCGCCGCATGACAACCGTGCCCCCGGACTGCAATCTCGAAAGTGCAGGTGCCGGCCATTACCGGCCCCGGCATCACCGCCATTTCTCCGACCGGGATGCCCGGCCAGTTGTGCAGGCCAAACACCGCGTCCATCGGGAATTTCTCGAACAAGCCATCGGTGATCATCACCGCCGCACCTCCCTCGGACTCTTCGGCAGGCTGGAAGATGAAGTAAACAGTTCCGCCAAAGTCCAGCTCGTGCCGGTGCTCGGCCAGGTAGCGTGCGGCGCCGAGCAGGATTGCGGTGTGCCCGTCGTGACCACAGGCATGCATGCGCCCCTCGTTTCTCGAACGGTGCGGAAAGTCGTTCTTTTCGTGCAAAGGCAGCGCATCCATGTCGGCACGAAGCCCGATGGCACGAGAACTGTCGCCTTTGCGCAGGATTCCGACGACGCCAGTCCTGGCCAGACCACGGTCGACTTCGAGGCCGCATCTGGCGAGCTCGCAAGCCACCACTTCGGCGGTCCGCACCTCGCTGAACGCCAGTTCCGGGTGAGCGTGAATATCGTGCCGAATGGCTGCGAGTTCGGCAAGAAAGGGAATGTTCAGAGGTGTCATGAGCCCTGCCTGATAACCTGGGATGTTCAGTTTATTCCAGAGTGGCTTGCTCGTGGCGCCGGGCATCCGTTATGCTTGGGAATATGCATCTCGTTCTCATCAGCGGCCTCTCCGGTTCCGGCAAATCGGTTGCCCTCAAAGTCCTTGAGGATGCCGATTACTATTGTGTCGACAACCTGCCTTCGCAGCTGTTGCAGCAGCTTGTCGGGCAACTGGAACTGCAGGGCTACGACAAGGTCGGGGTGGTGATCGACATTCGCGGTGGCGATAGTGTGGCGATGCTTCCGTTGCAGCTCGATGCCCTGCGTGCCAATGAACTTGATCTGCAGTTTCTGTTTCTCGACGCGCAGGACGCGACGCTGATCAAACGCTATTCGGAAACGCGGCGCCGACATCCGCTGGCGAGCGACCGGCTGACCCTGACCGAAGCCATTGCCGAAGAACGGATTCGTCTCGGGGAACTGGCAGCACTCGGTCACCACATCGATACCAGTGGCGTAAAGGCCAGCGCATTGCGCGAGTGGGTTCGCCAGTTCGTGACCACAGACATCTCGTCGGACCCCTGTCGGGGGCTGACCCTGCTGTTCGAGTCGTTCGGCTTCAAGAACGGCATTCCGCTTGATGCCGACCTGGTTTTTGACGTTCGGTGTCTGCCCAATCCGCACTACGATCCAAACCTGCGCCCGCTGACCGGTAGTGACGCGCCGGTGATTGATTTCCTCGAGGCCGAACCCGAGGTGTTGCGAATGCGCGGTGACATTGCCGGCTTCCTTCGCGCCTGGTTACCCTCGTACGTCCAGGACAGCCGCAATTACCTGACGGTCGGCATCGGCTGCACGGGTGGCCAGCATCGCTCGGTTTATCTTGCTGAATGGCTGGGAAAGGAGTTTCACGGTTGCGCGCGCGTGCTCGTGCGTCATCGCGAGTTACGCTCCCCCGTCCCGGCGGTTGGCGGCACCCCGTGATCGCCTGGGTCGGGCTATTGCGGCCCGGCGATTGGCTGGTCATGAGCCTCGGGCTGGTAGCCTGCGCGGCATCGTTTCCCCTTGCATGGCAGGCTGGCGTTGCCGAAAGGGCGGTCGTCAAGCGAGGCGGAGAGGTCTTTTCCGAGCTCGATTTGTCGCGGAATCGCCGCGTCGAAGTCCCGGGGCCGCTGGGAATCACCACGGTCGTCGTAGATAAGCGCCGCGTGCGCGTTGCTTCTGACCCCGGCCCCCGTCAATACTGCGTACGCCAGGGGTGGCTGGCCAACCCCGGCGAGATTGCCATCTGTGCGCCGAATCAGGTCAGTGTCGAGATAAAGGGAGGCCGGCCGACCTATGATTCGCTTTCCTACTGAACGCTGGCCAGGATTCGCCAAGCCGGTTTATAATCGGGGTCCAATCCGAGGAGCGCTGCAAGGCTGTCGTGCGACAGTTTCAGGCTCGGATTTCTGAAACGGCGCTCATCCAACCACAACCCGTGCCGGGTGTGGGAAGATGGGTGGGGCGCAGGCCTGAATTCTTCAGCCATGGTGCTTCATAGCTACCCTCTCCCGGTCACAGTTCTCAAGGAGCCTTACTGTGTCGGATGCTTTTAGCCAAACCCAAGACTACGTGATTGCGGACCTCGGACTCGCTGACTGGGGCCGCAAGGAAATGCGCATTGCAGAAACTGAAATGCCGGGCCTGATGGCGATTCGCGAGGAGTTTGCCGCCGCCAGGCCACTCAAGGGCGCGCGTATCACCGGCTCTCTGCACATGACGATCCAGACTGCGGTGCTGATCGAAACCCTGACTGCCCTTGGCGCCGATGTTCGCTGGGCCTCATGCAACATCTTTTCGACCCAGGATCACGCGGCTGCAGCCGTTGCCGCTGCTGGCGTCGCGGTCTTTGCCGTCAAGGGCGAGTCGCTGGCCGACTACTGGGACTACACGCACCGCATTTTCGAATGGCCGGATGGGGGTTACAGCAACATGATCCTCGACGATGGTGGCGACGCGACCCTCCTCCTGCACCTCGGTGCCCGGGCCGAAAGCGACCTTTCGGTACTGGCAAGCCCGGCCTCGGAGGAAGAAACCATCCTTTTTGCGGCGATCAGGGCCAGGCTGGCCATTGATCCGACCTGGTACTCGCTGCGTCTGGCGGCTGTCAAGGGGGTGACCGAGGAAACCACCACCGGCGTTCATCGTCTTTACCAGATGCACGCCAAGGGTGAGCTCAGGTTCCCGGCGATCAACGTTAACGATTCAGTGACCAAGTCCAAGTTCGACAACCTTTACGGCTGTCGTGAGTCGCTGGTCGACGGCGTCAAGCGCGCCACTGACGTGATGATCGCCGGCAAGGTTGCCTTGATTGCCGGTTACGGGGACGTTGGCAAGGGCTCGGCGCAGGCCATGCGTGCCCTGTCGGCACAGGTGTGGGTCACCGAAATCGACCCGATCTGTGCCCTGCAGGCAGCCATGGAAGGCTACCGCGTGGTCACCATGGACTACGCTGCCGACAAGGCGGACATTTTCGTCACCTGTACGGGCAACTACCATGTCATCACCCATGAGCATATGCGGAAGATGAAGGATCAGGCGATTGTCTGCAACATCGGGCACTTCGACAATGAGATCGACGTCGCCTCGGTGGAGGTCTACCCGTGGGAGGAGATCAAACCGCAGGTCGATCATGTGATCTTCCCCGACGGCAAGCGGATCATCCTGCTGGCCAAGGGTCGCCTGGTCAACCTCGGTTGCGGCACCGGCCATCCGTCCTACGTCATGAGTTCCTCATTTGCCAATCAGACGATTGCCCAGATCGAACTCTTCACGCGCAATGCCGACTACCCGATCGGCGTCTATACGCTGCCCAAGCACCTCGACGAAAAGGTGGCTCGCCTGCAACTCAAGAAGCTCAATGCGCAACTCTCCGAGCTGACCGAGCAGCAGGCGGCCTACATCGGTGTCGCCAAGGAGGGGCCCTACAAGTCCGACCACTATCGTTACTAGGTCGTTCACCAATCTGCATTCCAAACCGGGGCCGCGATGCGACTCATCCTGATCTGGCTGCTCAACGCCTGCGCGCTGCTTGCCGTCGCTTACCTGATGCCATCGATCAAGGTGGCATCGTTCGGGTCGGCGCTGATCGCAGCGCTGCTGCTCGGGCTGGTGAACACTGCCTTGCGGCCCCTGTTGGTTCTGTTGACGCTGCCGGTGACGCTGCTGACGCTGGGGCTCTTCCTGTTCGTTCTCAACGGCCTGATGTTCTGGCTCGCTGGTTCGATGCTCGAGGGCTTCGTCGTCGGGGGCTTCTGGTCTGGCGTCTTTGGCGCCATCCTTTACAGCATTTTCTCGTCGATCCTGTCTTCGGCCCTGCCCGCCAAGGGCAGGTCGAAATAGCCGGCACGGAAACGGTAATTTCATGACACGGAACCCCCGTACCTTCAGCCTCGAGCTCTTTCCTCCGCAAACGCCCGAGGGGGCAGAAAAACTGCGGGCGGCGCGCGCACGGATGGCGCTGCTGAAACCCAGCTTCTTCTCCGTCACCTTTGGTGCCGGAGGTTCCACGCGTGACCGTACACTCGATACCGTGCTCGAGATCCAGAGCGAAGGTCACGAAGCCGCACCGCACCTGTCGTGTATCGGGTCAACCCGGGAGAGCATTCGCGGCATCCTCGAACAGTATCGTTCGCACGGCATTCGGCACCTGGTTGCGCTGCGCGGCGACCTGCCGTCGGGGATGGCCCGGCCGGGCACCTTTCGCTATGCCAATGAACTCGTCGAATTCATCCGTGCCGAAACGGGTGCCTGGTTCCATATCGAGGTCGCGGCTTACCCGGAGTATCACCCGCAGGCGAAGAGCCCGATGGACGACCTCCTGGCATTCAAGCGCAAGCTTGAAGCCGGTGCCGATTCGGCGATCACGCAGTATTTCTACAATTTTGACGCGTACGCCCACTTCATCGACGAGTGCCAAGCGGTCGGCATCACGGTGCCGATCGTTCCCGGCATCATGCCGATTGCCAGTTTCAGCAGCCTGGCACGTTTTTCCGACAACTGCGGTGCGGAAATACCTCGCTGGATCAGAAAGCGGCTTGAAAGCTACGGCGACGACAGTGCATCGATTCGTGCCTTTGGCCTTGACGTGGTCACTCAACTTTGCGAAAAGCTGCTCGCCAGCGGCGCACCTGGCCTGCACTTCTACACGCTCAATCAGGTGGGACTGACGACGGCGCTCTGGCAGCGCCTCGGAATTGGATGAAGGACTACTACGCGATACTGGGCATCGCCAGCGATGCTGCAAGCGAAGCAGTGCGGACGGCTTATCGCAAGAAGGCCTTGCAGTTCCACCCTGACCGGAACAGCGCCCCTGAGGCAACCGACAGATTTCGCGACATTCAGGAAGCCTACGAGACGCTTTCGGACGCTGGTCGTCGCCACGTTTACGATGAGAACCGGCGCCGCAACCTGCTCGACAAGCCACTGGAAACGGCGCGCGAGATCTGGAAACACTATCTTGAAGGAGTATTGCCATGAGCCTTTCGCCATTCTTTGAAGAGCTCAAGTCGGCCTATGACGCCGAGCTGGATGATCTGATGACTGATTCGGCGGGGCATGATGTGCTGGCCAAACGGCTGCAGGCAAAGCGAGGCCAGGTTTCGCAACTCCTGCCAATGATCGAGTGCAACCCGGAAATGGTTGCTGTTGCCTTCCATGGCGGCATGCGTTTCGGCAGCCGGGAGGTGATGCGCGACCTTACGGCGCAGGATCCGGACGATCTTCCGCATTGGGCGACGCTGCTCTCGTCGGTCTCGCTGGAACCCTGGGCGGAGGAACTGGCCGAGGTGGTGCTCAAGGACCCGAATGGCGACCAGTTTCTCGTGGTGACCGCCTGCCTGGAGTACCTGCGCGGCAGATCGGCGATGTACGCTGAGTCGGCCGACGCCCCGCCGGCCGGCGACCGTGACGATGGCAACGGCGAGGACTTCGGCATCGACACCGAGATCGACCTCGACGTCGACCTCGAAGAGGCGGGTGCCGACTGGCTTTCCGAACAAGGCTTTGATCGGAAAGATCGATTTTCCGGGGACTATTGATGAACCACCCGGTGCTCCTGAAAGCCGAAAAACTGATCCGGGTTGGCGATATCGTTGGTGCCGAGGCGGCGCTGGTCTCGCTGGTCGAAAGCGAAGGGGACGATGCCCTGGTGGTGGCTCTTGACGACTTTCCAGCCAAGGATCTGCTGGCAGTTCTTCGCGACTTCGATTCGTCGCGCGAATCCGTCGTGAACCTGCTGGTGTCGCCCGAGAAATTTGCCCGGGCGATCGTGCTTGAACAGCGTTATGGCGACCGGAGTCACGAGCGCTTGCACGGCATGATCAATTCGGTCGTTTTCCGGGCAGGCGGCGACCCCGGTGAGTTCCTTGAGGCGATTGGCGAGATCGAAGGTGGCAGTGAGACCTTGGCCGATTACTTTTGCGAGCGTGCCGAAGCCATCGAGCATTTTTTCAGGACCGCCACCTTCGATTTTTTTGCCGACGCCGACGAAGGGACCGACGAACTGAGCGACGAGGAACGCCTGGACTTGCTGTCCGACTCGGACGCCAATCGTCCTTTCCTGAATCACAGCGAAGTCAACGATCATGACTGGATGGAACTGGCGTGGACGCTTCGCTATCAACATCCCGAGATCTTTCGCGAGGTGCTGCTGATTCTGCGCGCGCGTGCCAGGGCGGAGGAAGGGCAAGCGGCTGGCGTTGCGCAGCCGAGTTCCGCCGAGCAGCGACCGCCGGCCGGGCAGGAAGAGGAGTCCGCGCTGTAGTCGCGGGCACCGGGCGACTGCAGCCAGAGCAAACCAGCAAGAGCTAACCGAAAAGACGTCTCACGCCCCATGCAGCCTGACCGCCACCAGATTGCCATTTTCGACGACCGGCCTTTCTTTGAACGGGCGTTCGTCTACGGTGTGCGAAACGGGATCATCGATCAGGAGAAAATCAGCAGCATCAGGAACGACGCGCCGAAGGGGATGGTGCAGATCGCCGAGTATTTCGGTACTCAGTATCTGCGACCGAATATCGAGGAAGCACGCCTGCGGCTCGTCAATCTTGTCAGCCTGTTTCTCGAAGACAGCAGTGGCGGTGATATCGACAAAGCGGCGCGGTCGCTGCGTGACAACACTTTTCTTTCGCATTCGCGCGGCGGATCGGAAATGCTCAAGAGTCTTTGGTCGATGCCCGAGGACGGCTCCTACGGCATCCTCGTCAGGCAGTCCCAGAAGGAGTTCCTGGCCGACTGGTCATTAAGGAGCCTGACCGATTACCGCCAGGCCCTTGCCCTGCGTGAGGGCCATCAAGTGGCGATTTCGACCGCTCTCTGGTTTGCCGAGAAGCTCGACATGCCGGCGTCCGGCATCTCGACCGTGTCCGTCGAGTCGATCATCCGCACGGCCATGCTCGTCTATCTGAGCGGGATTACCCCCGTTTCAATCCCCAATAGCGCAGGACTGATCGGCATACTTGATGCGATCAGGCAGAAGGGCCTGCCGGCAAAGGGCAGAAAGCAGCTCAAGGAGACCTTCAGGGCCTTGCCGGCGGCTTCGCTGGCGGTCACCAGACGGGAGCTGAAGAAGGTTGAAACAGAGGATCTACCGAGGATTCTCGACGCTTCCGTGCCGATGAACCGGCTGATTCAGGAACTCGAGCCCTTGTATTTTCTGCGCGACTTCGGTCCGGAAGACGCGAGTCTTTTTGATGCCGCGGTTTCCGAGGATTGGCGAAGGTTGACCGGTGGCAAGACCGACGACAGCTCGCTACTGACGATCTTCGTCTGCCTCGCTGCCGACCTGCCGCCCAGGCCGGCGCTCAGCAAAGCGGCGGCACGCGCCTTGATCCGCAAGGCGCGTCTCGATGGCTTCAAGCGCCTGCCGGTGCTCGGCTTCATCCGCGCCTACGCGCCCTACGAGATGCAGGACGACCTGGAAGCGCTATGGACGGAGTTCTTCCCGGAGGCGCAGGGGATTCTGCTCGCCGCCGCCGACACCACGCTCGGCGAGGCGGTCGACTTCCTGAAGGAAAACTGCATTGTCATCTAGTTCTGTGGCGATCCCAAAGGTGACGTCGGGCATCGGGTTAGCCCACCCGCCGGTATCTCGTTCAAGCCCCGGGCCCCTTCTCTGACAGGCAGTCGAGGTAGCGGCCGTTCACCCGCCGGGCAAACCATTCAGTGGTCAGTTGGCGCGAGATCTTGGGGCTCTTGAGGTTGATCCTGGGCAGCAGTTCGCGCGGCCGGCGCTCTCCGCCGGCCGCATCGGCGAGGGCATGGAGGCGCTGGTAAAGGGGCGTCGTTTCAAAGGCGAATGACTTCTCCTGTTTGAGGTCGCGCAGGATCTCCGTCGTGGACAGGTTCAAGCGCGGTTGCAGCACCAGAATCGCCTGCTGGGTGTCGCTGGCTTCGGCCACTGGCAGACCGTTGCGGTAGCGTAGCAGGTCGCCATCAAGCGATAGCTTCTGGCCGGCAAGGCGGCTGACTGCGTCCTGGAAGGCAGCGTTGCGACTGCTGTAGCGGCCGGCGTTGAAATCGGCGAAGCGGTAAATCATCTGGCTATAGCTGGCCGGGTAGTCGAGCAGGGAGGCGATGCCGAAGTAAAGGCCACCGCGCCGCGTGAACACCTCGTGGCGCACGCTGTCGCGGCGCGGGTAGGGATAAGGCTTGTTGCGCACCTGTTCCTCGGCGAAGTCGATGCTGACCTGCATTGGCCCACCGGTGCGGATCGGGTTGTAGCCGCCGAAGAGGGTCTTGCCGCCGGGAAATTCCGAGATCATCTCATCGTAGAGCGCGTTCATCTGCTTTTCCGTACGCAGCGCGTCGATGCGTACCTGGTAGCTGCGCCCGTCCGGCGAGGCCTTTCGCAAGGCTAGGTCGAGAACAGCCTTTGGAATGCCGTACCTGCCTCGCCGCTGGTCGATTTCCTGCCAGACGATGCGCGACAGTCCAGGTACCACGGGGTCTGCCTGGAAGCTCGATTCCTGCGCAATGACCGCGATCACCGCACAGAGGTTTTCCGGTGACGCCGGAAGCTGGAGGGCGGCGATGGCGGCGGAGATATCAGCTGCCCAGCCGCTGCGGTCGGCAATGCTCGTCGGCAGCAAGCGACTGGCCATCGCCCGCCCGTCGCGCTCGCCGGCGTAGGGCAGCGGCACGGGCGAGGGTCTGGGCGGCGCAGGCGGCGGCATGACGCTTGCCGGGGGTAGCAGAGGCTGCGGCGGTTTGGCTCCCGGCGCCTGCGGCAGTGTCGGTGGCGATGCCGGTGGCAGCGAGGGCGACGGCCGCGATTCGTAGCTGCCATCGGTGGCACAGCCGGCGATGGCAGCGGCAAGCAGGACGAGTTGGCGTGTGGAGGGCATCGGCTTGGATGTTGGAGAGCTTCTCGGGACAAGACAATGACTTGTTGGGCGCCGGCGAGGGCTGCTGGAGCTGGGGTTGGCTGCTTCGGCGAAGGCGACAAGCACGCCACTGGGCGAAGCCGCGGCGCGGAGGAAGCAAGGGCGGCGTGCTCAAATCACACTGTGACCTCCCCTCGAAAGAAGGGCCCACCCCTGACAAACTGGAGGTTATCTTACGATGAGCACATCACCGGAAGCAACGATTGTCCGCAACTACGCACCGCATCTGCAACACCTGATGCTCAAGGGGCTGCAAGCGAATACGCGCGAGGCCAACTAGCGCGCCATCCGGCGGATCGGCAAGCGGTTTGATCATCGCATCGACGCGCCATCCCAAACGAAACGACATAGACCCCAACTACCACCCGATCTGCAAGACCCCGGTGTGCAAGCACGACCCAGCCTGGAACAAATCCCGGAGCCAGCACAGCAGGGGGGCATGACGTCGCTGGCAAGCATGCTCTTCGAGGCTGAGCAGGAAGAATACGCGGTATCGTGACAAGTCGTTTCGGGCAGGGAAGCTCGCCAAAAGAGACCGCACGCGCTGGGCTCTCGGTCTAAAATAGGGAGAGCCAGCGATGCGAAGCCGACGCTGCCGGTCAACGAACTCCCCGAATGACTGGTTTGTTTCGACCGGGACGTTGCGATGGTCTGGGCATCAGCGGGCAGGTCAGGGATTTCGCCAAATTCAGTCCGATAAAGGAGCAAGAACCATGTCAAGCGTTGGTTACCACGAGCCCGAGTCAGAGCTGTCAGATGAAACCAGGGATATGCATCGTGCCATTGTTTCCCTGATGGAGGAGCTGGAGGCCGTCGATTGGTACAACCAGCGGGCGGATGCCTGCAAAGACGCAGAGTTGAAGGCCATACTCAGACACAACCGCGACGAGGAAAAGGAGCATGCGGCGATGGTTCTGGAGTGGATTCGGAGAAAGGATGCAAGCTTCTCCAAGGAGCTGAGAGACTATTTGTTCACGGACAAGCGCATTGCACACGAATAGAAATCTCCTCTCGGAGGCTATGAAAAATTCTGCCGCCTGCGCCAGCGGGAGATCGGCATTACTTGCCCCTGGCCAGGGAAAAGTCGCTGCTTCTGAGGCCTCACGTCAATAATCCTGACGGATTGCCTTGGTGCAAGCCATGTCGATCAATTGAGAACTTGACTGGTTGCGCCACCCCTTGGCCGTCGATGGTGCTGCAGGGCTGTCGCGCGTTCTTGCTTCCTCATCCAGATTCAATAGCGCCTCGAACTGACAGGATCGAATCCGTGCCGCAGTCCTGCGAGTGGTGGCGAACGGAATCCGCGAGTCACGTTCTGCGGCGATGATCAACACGGGGGCCTGTACTACCAGTGGTGGCTCGAGTACACCTTTCGGCCGGAACAGATCACCACTCAGGGTATCGTCGTTCACGCGGAATTCTATCGCTTCGGTCGGCATGCTTATTCCAGTTCAAGTACGTCGCCGTTGCCCAGGAACAAGTCTGTCTGAGAACCATGCCGTCCTGTCCCCCGCAGGACGGGCAATCCGCTGGCAAGCATCTTCTCGACCGCAGTGCGGCCAGTGCAATGGTTGCACGCCATCTGCGCAATGCCATAGTTGCCCAAAGCTTGCACGATCTGGTCCCGCTGCGTGTCCCAATCTTCCAGGGGCGAAAGGTGCAGGCCGCCATAGACTGCATGGATCCGATCGCCACCGGTAAAGGTCCGCCGTGCATAATCCAGCAGATTGAGTACCCCGCCGTGGCCGCAGCCGGTGATCATGCTCAGGCCCTGATTCTGCAACCTCGCATAGAGGACGTTTTCCCCCTCCACCTGCAACAGGGTACTCATCGGGAAACTTACCACGGCCAAGCCGGGGAACAAGACCAGCGGCTCGTCGGCGGCGACGGTGATCAGGGTTCCCGTGTGACCCTGTTGGCGGATGAAGCTCAGGCCCGTCTGATGGAAACCGCCGGGGACGTAAATCGGGATACTTGGGCAGTGCCTGAGGGTCGAGCGGATCCCCCAGAAGTGATCAAAATGCTCGTGGCTGACGATCAGCGCCTCGATCTGGCCCTCCTGCAACAACTGGTCGATGCCCTCCTCGGCGAAGCGGCGATCCATCCACTCGGGGCTCCAGCCGGTGTCGAACAGCAGTCGGCGCAGCCTTCCATCCGTTGTCTCGGCTTCCAGAAGCGCCGAGAAGCCGGCCGCGTTCTCCGCGTGCAATCTACCGAACGGCGGCCAGGGGATGGCGTACTGATCGCTCTGAGCGCCACCGGCCGCCCGGATGTCATCGAACACGGTGGCAGTGTCGAACCAGCCGGTCTCAGAAATACAGAGAATCCGCAGGCACTTCAGGGCGCCAATGTCGAGTGTGGAAGAAACACGGTTCATGGTCAGTCACCAGCGAATGGGGATGAGCGACCGGGGATGAGAAGACCGGCCCGGGCGCAGCGCGTGCCAAGCCCTCCTTGTCACGACCTCGCTACAGCCATCAAGCTACTTCGCTTGCAGCCGATAAACGTACTCCGTCAGCGCCATGATGCGGCTACGTGCTGCCGATTCCTTGTCCTCCGGTGGCGTGTTCTGGAAGTATCGCGAAGATTGCATGTTGAATGCTCGCCCCCAGATCGGCATGTCCCGTGGACCATGGGCCTTCAACTCCCCTCTCCCGTCTATTACCTGATAGACGTGGTCGAACGGGAACACGCCCTTGTTGTTGCGGGCGAGGACCGTCAGATCAGGCACACGGCTTGCCAACTGCTCCACGAAGGGCCCATTTCCCTTTCCCTTGCTGCCATGACAAACCGCACAAGCGGCGTCGTACTCGCCTTTTCCTACATCCACCAGTCTGTCATCAGCAACCGCAGCGGTTGCCGCCGTGCCGAGGATCATGGCTGCAGCACGAAGGACAGTGCGATTCAAGAACTTGATTTTGATACTCATCGTGCCTCCTTGAAACGTGTTGAACAATAGCTGAACCCGGTAGGCGGAGTGGCCGGCCGCGTAAATCAGCGTAGAACAAAGCGATAGTGAGAGCTGGCGGGAAATGATCCATATAATCGCGATCACCGCCTTGCGCTGGCCAGAGATACCCGCGTCTGATCGCTTCAGCGGGTCTTGAGGGCCAGCACGGATTTTTCGATCGCCTGTTCGAGGTAGCTCTGGTAAAAATCCGGCAAGCGCGTGCCGATGATCGGATCGGTCAGTCGTTTGCCATCCGGGCCGTAGAAGGCGACGACGGGCACCAGCTTGATCCTTTCGGCAGCAGCGAAACGGGCATGTGTGCTGCGCCCGCCGCGGAAATCGGTGATCGGCGCATCGCTGTCCTGGTTGATCTGGCGCACTACCACCTTGTTGCGATAGCGCAAGTTGCTGGCCAGCGGCTGCAGATAATCGCGCTTGATTGCCTGGCAGTAGGGGCAGTCCTGCCGGCTGAAGAGCAGGATCAGCGGGCCGCCGGAGTGGCCGGCCGATTCCGCTTCGGCGCGCAGATCGGTTGCCGTCTGCAGCTTGCCACCCGACGCGGATACCGCCAGGGGCAGCGCCAGCAGGCAGCACCGGCCAAGTCGGGCGACGGTCTTCAGGAAGTGGTACATTCTATTGCGCGAAATGGTAGAACTGCTGGTTCAGCCAGGCGGCCACTGCAGCTTCCTCGTCCGGGAACCAGCCGGCGCTGACCCTGGCATTACAGGTGGCGACACGCTGTAGCAGTTCGAGCCGGTCCGAGAGCATGCGTCCGTCACGGGTATACATCTTGCTGCCGTCGCCACCGTACATGCGCACGTGGCAACTGATGCAGGATTTTTCGTGCAGAGGCTTGGCGGCTTGCAAGTCGACCTTGCCCCACGGTTCTTCCGCGCAGACGGCAAGGGGCAGCAGGCAGAACAGGGCCAGGGATCGCAGGCGCATGGCTTCTCCCGAGAATTGAATGATTGACGTGGTGAATCAGGTCAGGCGGCAGTCCATCAGAAGCCCGCCGCCTCGGCTTCCAGGTAGGCCAGGCTGACATACTTGCCGATGTTCGCCTCGAAGCCCTTCGTGTCCCCGGTTCGACCGACAACCCTCGGGTCTTTCAGTACCAGCGCCTTTGCCTCTGCGAGCGGCAAGCCTTCCTTCACGGCCTGTTCACAAGGCTGGTAGATACCTTCGAACAATTCGCGGTTCCATTGGAGGACTTTGGCGCCGGGTTTGCCGTGGCCGGGCAGCCAGATCGTGCTCCCGGCGTTCTTCTGCAGTTCGTCGTAGGTTCTGAAGGTGCCCACAAAAGAGCCGTCATCCATGTTGGCGATGCGCCGGTCCATGGCGACATCACCGACGCAGGTCAGTTTGTCTTCGACGACTTCGACACAGAGGTCGTAGGGCGTGTGCGCCTTGCCGTAATGGTGGATGCGCAGCGTGAGGTCGCCGAAGCTGAGTTCGCTGCCATGCTCCAGCGCCAGGCTGGGTGGCACGACGCGCGTACCCATGGTCGCCTGGTTGGTCCATTGTTCCATCAGTGTGCGCCACAGGTTGCCCTGCACCCCCTGGATTTCCTTGATCGTCCCCGGATGTGCGTAGATCGGCAGATCCTTGTAGGCGGCGGCAAAGGCGTCGTTGCCGAGCCAGTGATCGCCGTGGTAATGGGTATTGATGAGCGCGATCACCGGCTTCCTGAGGGTCTTCTGCAACTGGCGGATGGCCATTTCGCCAATCTGCACCGAGGCCCCCGAGTCAACCACGATCAGACCCTTGGGGCTATTGACGAAGGTGATGTTGCACATCATTCCCTGGTTCTCCGGGGTGGGAAAACCGTCGGGAGAGTAGATCATCCAGACGTGCTTCGAAACCTGCCGCAACGGGTGGTCCTTGACCGACGGGCCGCGCACGAAGTCCTCGACCTCTCGGGCGAGCGCGTTCATGGCCTGCCACGGCGCCACTTCGGCGGCGGTCAGGGCGGCCACGGCTGCCGCAGTGCGCAGGAAGTATCGGCGGTTCATCAGCATCTCCTGAAACAGTTGAATGGGAAGCGTCGTGCCAGGCTCAGCCGGGGTTCACTCGTGCTGGATTTTCTTGCAAGTCCATCGGCGCATGATTGAAAGCTCCGGGCAAGTGCATTAGTATTTAATGATTTATAGATGATGTCTTGTCCAAGGGGAGAATTCAAGTGGCTTGCAAGTATTTTGTTCTGATGGGAACCGCTGCGCTGGCGGCACTGCTGAGCCTGCCGGTACTAGCCGATGCCAAGGCTGATCAGGCGCGCGCTGAAGAAATCGTTTCGGGGCGCTGTTTTCTCTGTCACGGGATGGAGGGTGAATCGGCCAGCCCGGTGTTTCCGCGTCTGGCTGGCCAGCACGCTGAATACCTGGCCCGGCAGCTGGCCGATTTCAAGAGTGGCAAGCGCAAGAGTGACACCATGAAGCCGCAGTCTGAAGAGCTGACGCCGGCTGAAATGAAGGCTCTCGGTGTCTTCTTCGCCAACAAGAAGGCGACGCCCAATACGCCGACGGACACGGAAATCCTGGCGGTTGGGCGCTACATTTTCAGCAAGGGCAACTCGTTCTCCGGCTTGCCCAGTTGCGCGAGTTGCCATGGCGCCAAGGGCCTGGGAACCTCGCTGCTGCCGCGTCTGGCCGGTCAGCATCCGCGCTACATCGAGGATCAGCTCAAGCAATTCAACAAGCGCGAGCGGACCAACGACAATGCGGTGATGCATACCGTCGCTTCCAAGCTCAGCGAACTCGAAACGCATGCTGTCGCCGAGTACATTGCGACGCTCGATTGAGCGCCTGTGCCCATTATTAAGACAGAAGGCCGCAGCCAGCTGCGGCCTTCTGTCTTTCCTGCAGGTGCCTGGAGAAGCTCAGGCCAGCATGTCGGCCCAGATATTCTTCGCCCAACCCAAAGCGACCTTGCCTTCGATTTCGTTGCGCGCCGCCGATACGCCGCCGGCACCCTTGACCGGCTGCACGACCTTGGTCGCCGGGTCGTACTGGTGTACCGAAGTAACGTGGATGGCGTTCTTCGCATCGACGAAGCTGTAGCAGGTGTTCATCAGCACCGGCGTCGGGTTCGGCCTGTCGCCTGACAGCAGGTTGAGGATTGCCGCGGCGGCAAGCTTGCCGTGCTGGTTGGCCATGTGACCCGACTTCGGCATGGTCGGCGCCGGGAAAACGGCGTCGCCCAGGACATGTACCCCCGGCGTGCTGGTGGATTCCATTGATAGCCAGTCGATATCCACCCAGCGGTCGTTGATCAGCTTGATGCCGGATTTCGCTGCGACGTCACCAGCGCGATGCGGTGGAACCACGTTGAGCACGTCGGCCTTGAACTTGTCGAATTCCAGGATGGCCGTCTTCGAAGCAACGTCGACGTCCTTCACCTCGCTGTTCGGGCGATACTCGACGATATCCTTGTAGAGATCGGTCCAGGCCTTGGTGAACAGCCCCTTCTTGGACACCACGTCCTCGTTGGCGTCGAGGATGATCACCTTCGATTTCGGCTTTTTCTGCTTGAAGTAGTTGGCCACCAGGCAGGCGCGCTCGTAGGGTCCGGGCGGGCAGCGATAGGGTGCCTTCGGGATGGTGAGCGCGTAGACGCCGCCGTTCTTCATGTCTTCCAGTTGTTTGCGCAGGGCGACGGTCTGCGGGCCGGCCTTCCAGGCGTGCAGAATCGCCGATTGTGCGGCAGCATTGTCAAGGCTGGGGATCTCGTCCCACATGAACTCGATGCCGGGCGAGAGGACCAGGCGGTCATAGCTCAACTCGCCGCCCTTGGCCAGGCGCAGGCTGCGCTTCGCGGGGTCCACTGCCAGTACTTCGTCCTGGATGAGGCGTACCCCCCAGGTGTTCTTCAGCCCGTCGTAACTGACCGTGATCTCTTCCATGGTCCTGGTGCCACCAACGACCAGATTGGACATCGGGCAGGAGATGAAGGTCGGGTTGCGCTCGACCAGCGTCACCTGGACACCACCTTCGCTCCACATGCGCAAGTACTTTGCCACCGTCGCGCCACCGTAGCCGCCGCCGACCACGACTACATGGCCGCTTGCCTTGCCCGTGCCGGCACAGCCGTAGAGGGAGGCCAGCGCCCCCGCTGCCGCGCTGGCCTTGAGGAAATCCCGTCTTTTCATCAGCATCATGGCGTCATCCCCTTATTTTTGTGCGGCGAAGTAGGTGGCAATCAGATCGAGCTGTTCGTCGGTGTAACCCTTGACGATCTGGTGCATGATCGAAGCGGGTTTGGCACCACTCCTGAAGTCGGCCAGCTTCTGCAGCGCTTTCGCCTTTTCGATGCCGTTCAGGGCATCGATTCCGGCGCCGGGAACGGCCCTGCCGTTGGTGCCGTGGCAGTTGGCGCAGGTGGCAGCGAGGTTACGAGGCAGGTTGGGATCAGCCGCCTGCACGAAGCCGGTTGCGGCAAGCAGGCCCAGTCCTGCAACAGTGGGAAGCAGTTTCATCGAGACATCTCCTCAGAGTGATTTTGGCGCGCGATATAGCCACTCATTATGCCTGAGCCATATCAGCACTGCGAAACACCCCCGTTTTTTTGCCGGAATTGCAGGCTGGCTGAAGGGCCAATAGAACTTGACTATATAAGCAGCTGGTTATACACTAATTTTGATGGAAATCAAAGGGGCGATGGGCCGGTGAGATGGCGCTGATCGAAGGACTGAAGCACTGCTTCGCCTTGTTTGGCGGGACGACTCTCTAGCGTTATAGGCTCCTGTGGTGCGGCGCCTTGCGCCAAATGCGTTGTCCGAGTTGCATAAATCAGGGGGAATCGTCTCGATGGTGGATATCGTGAAACAACCGGGGCGCCTGCGGCGAGCCCCGGAGAACTTCCTTTCGGAAGCGGAGATCAAGGCTGTCGCTGAGGGGCGGCGAGATTTTCTCAGGAGGAGCTTCCTCACCGCCGCCAGTGCGGCGATGACGGCGCCGATGCTCGGGCGTGCCAGCGAAGGCGATGCGAACATCCTGCAGAATCCTGAGTGGACGACAACGCTTGGACAGCCGGTGGCGGTGCGTCCCTACGGGCTACCGTCAAAACACGAGAGCCAGTTGGTTCGCCGTGAGTCGCCCGGTCTCACCCGGGTTGGCGCGGCGTCGGTTTCCTTTGCCCCCCTGCAAGGCATGTTCGGCATCATTACACCGTCGGGCCTGCATTTCGAGCGCCACCATCAGGGTTGGTACGACATTGATCCGGCCAGGCACCGCTTGATGATCAACGGTTCCGAACCGGCCTTTGTCAAGCAGGCCAAGGTCTACACCATGGATGAACTGATGCGTTTGCCGTCGGTATCGCGCATCCACTTCATCGAATGCGGGGCCAACACCGGCCTGGAATGGGGCAACGTGGCCGTGCCCACCGTCCAGTACACGCACGGCATGCTTTCCTGTTCCGAATTTACCGGCGTGCCGCTGAAGCTGCTGCTGGAAGATTGCGGGGTCGATTACCGCAAGGCGCGTTTCGTGCTGGCCGAGGGTGCCGACGGATCGTCGATGACGCGCACCATTCCGATGGAAATGGTCGAGTCCGGCGAGGTGCTGGTCGCCTATGGCCAGAACGGCGAAATGCTGCGTCCGGAAAACGGCTATCCCTTGCGCCTGGTGGTGCCGGGTGTGCAGGGCGTCTCCTGGGTGAAGTGGTTGCGTCGGATCGAGGTCGGCGACAAGCCGTATGCCACCAAGGACGAGGCCGTGCATTACATCGACCTGCTGCCGAACGGTCAGCATCGCCAGTATACCTCGGTGCAGGAGTGCAAATCGGTGATCACCACGCCGTCCGGTGGCCAAGCCCTGCTCGACAAGGGCTTCTACAATGTTTCCGGACTGGCGTGGTCGGGACGTGGCCGGATCAAGCAGGTCGACGTCTCCTTCGACGGCGGCATCAACTGGCAGGCGGCGCGCATCGAAGGACCGGTGCAGAACAAGGCGCTGACCCGCTTCAATATCGGCTGGGTCTGGGACGGCAAGCCGGCGATCCTGCAGTCGCGCGCCATCGACGAGACCGCCTATGTGCAGCCGACTTACGGCCAGTTGCGCCTGGTGCGCGGTACCAAGTCCATCTATCACAACAACGCCATCCAGTCCTGGAAAGTCGACGAAAGCGGAGAGGTCAGCAATGTCCAGGTTCTCTAGAACGATTCTCGCTCTGGCGCTGGCCGGTGCGACAAGTGCCGGCTTCGCCTTCGACCACTACAAAGGCATCGGTCGCCAGGCGACGCCGGCCGAAGTGAAAGCCTGGGACATTGATGTCCGTCCCGACTTCAAAGGCTTGCCGAAAGGATCCGGTACGGTTGATCGCGGCCAGGAAGTGTTCGAGGAGAAATGCGCCTCGTGCCATGGCACCTTCGGCGAGTCGAACGAGGTCTTCACGCCGCTGATCGGCGGCACTACCAAGGACGATATCAAGACCGGCAACGTCAAGGGTCTGTCGTCGGGGGATCTGCCGCAGCGGACTACATTTACCAAAGTGGCGACGATTTCGACCATCTTCGACTACATCCAGCGTGCCATGCCGTGGACCGCGCCAAAATCGATGAAGCCGGATGATACCTACGCCGTGCTCGCCTACATGCTCAACCTGGCCGAGATCGTGCCGGCAGACTTCACGCTGTCCGACAAGAACATTGCCGAGGTCCAGAAATTGATGCCGAATCGCAATGGCATGACCACCGACCACGGCATGTGGCCGGGCGCGTCGGCTGCCAAGGGCGGCATGGGCAACGGTGGCAAGCCGGACGTGAAGAACACGGCGTGCATGAAGAACTGTAAGACCGAGGTCAGGATTGGTTCCGTCCTGCCGGATTACGCACGTGATGCACACGGTAACCTCTTTGACCAGAACCGCAGCTTCGGCCCGGTGCGCGGAATCAAGACCGGCGGTGCAGCGGCAGTGGCGACAACGGCAAGCGCTGACTCGGGCCCGCTTGACCTGGCAACCAGAAGCGGCTGCATGGCTTGCCACGGGGTCAACAACAAGATTGTCGGTCCCGGCTACAACGAGGTGCAGGCGCGCTACAAGGATCAGCCCGACGCTGCTGCCCGTCTGGCACTTAAAGTGAAGAACGGCGGGCAGGGTGTCTGGGGTTCGGTGCCAATGCCGCCAAACGGTGAAATGAAGGATGCTGACATCAATGCCCTGGTGGCGTGGATCCTGTCTGGCGCCAAGTAACGGATTTTTGAGAGGAGAAGTGATGAACAAGCAACGTCGCAATGTACTGAAGACCTGTTCGGGTGCTGCACTGCTGAGCCTGCTTGCTGCTGCGGGCATTATCGCCCCGGGGATGGCGCTGGCTGAGTGGAACAAGGCTGCTTTTGACGCCAAGAGCATGGCTGATACACTGAAAGCCCTTGGCGCTGGTACGCCGGCAGACAGCAAGGATGTCCAGGTGACCGGCCCGGACATCGCCGAGAACGGCGCCGTGGTGCCGGTAGGCGTCAGTTCGACGCTGCCCAACGTGACCATGGTCGCCATCCTGATCGAGAAGAACCCGAACGCGCTGGCCGCCACTTTCACGCTGCCGGAAGGCACCGAAGCCAATGTGCAGACGCGCGTCAAGATGGGCCAGACTTCCAACGTCTATGCGCTGGTCAAGTCGGATGGCAAGTTCTTCATGGCCACCAAGGAGATCAAGGTGACCCTCGGCGGCTGTGGCGGCTAACCCGTCACGACCTGCAGCGAATTCAAGGAGATAGTCATGGCAACAAACCCGATGAAAATTCGCGCCACCAACAAGGATGGCGTCACCGAAGTGAAGGTCCTGGTCAGCCACGAGATGGAAACGGGTCAGCGCAAGGACGCCAGCGGCGCCACCGTGCCGGCCTGGTTCATTACCGAGCTGACCGCCAAGCATAACGACAGGCTGGTTCTGGCCGGCGAACTGGGGACCGCGGTGTCGAAGAATCCCTATCTGGCATTCCGCTTCAAGGGCGGTGCCAAGGGCGACAAGATCACCGTTTCCTGGAAGGACAACAAGGGCGAGAGCCGCACCGACGAGGCAGCGATTGCCTGAGGCATCAAGGAAAGCATGAAGCGCGGCGGCAAGCCGGCACAGACCGTCGCCGCCGCACTTACCGGAGGAGTTGACATGATTCAAGCCTTGATGCGCACCTTGCTCGGTGTGGTCGTCGCTGGCGCCTGCATCGGCAGCGTCGCGGCGCAGGACAGCAAGGTTGCCGACGAACTCGCCAAGTACCGCGAGGCACTGGCCGACGGCAATCCGGCCGACCTTCTGGAAGTGAAGGGAGAAGCTCTGTGGGCCGAGAAGCGTGGCCCGCGGAATGCCTCGCTCGAACAATGTGACCTTGGCCTGGGCCCAGGCAAGCTGGAAGGCGCTTACGCCCAGTTGCCGAGATATTTCGCCGATACCAGGAAGGTAATGGATGTCGAATCCCGCCTGGTGTATTGCATGGTTACCCTGCAGGGCTTCAAGCAGGAAGAGGTGACCCGGCAATGGTTCTCGAAGCCGGGGAAGGAATCCGACATCGAGGCGCTGGTGACCTTTATCGGGGCGAAATCGAATGGCAAGCCCATCAATGTGCCGGCGGCGCACCCGGAAGAGCAGAGAATGGCGAAGATCGGCGAGTACATCTTCTATCGCCGTTCCGGCCCGCAGGATTTTTCCTGTGCCATCTGTCATGGCCAGGACGGCAAGCGCATCCGCCTGCAGGAGCTGGGCAATCTGACGACCAGGGAGGGTGCGGGTACGGCGATGAAAACCTGGCCCTCCTATCGTGTTTCGCAAGGGGCGGTGTGGACCATGCAGCGCCGGCTGATCGACTGCATGCGCCAGGCGCGCTGGCCTGAACCGAACTATCTGGCCGATTCGATCATCGCCCTGGAAACATTCCTGCAAAAGACCGCCACCGGCACTGTCATGGAAACGCCGGGCATCAAGCGCTGAGAGGGGATTACCATGAAACCGAGATATGCCCTTTTCGGCACCTTGGCTGCCGTCATTGCGGTACCCAGCCTGGCCCAGACCAGGCCGGTCGAGCCACCGGGTGGGAAGTATGCTAAGGACGCCGAACAGGTCTTTCGCAGTTCCTTTCGCGTCGACAACCCGAAGTACTGGATGAGCCGCCTCGACCAGGACGACACCATGCGCCTCTGTGCGCAATACCGCGACAACCCGCCGCGCAAGATTGGTACGCAGCTGGAAAAAGCCAACCGAGCAACGATTCGTTACCCGGTGGAAGGCAAGCTGATCGGTGACTGGAAGGAAGGCGAGAAGCTGGCAGCGGTGGGTACCGGCGGTCACATTGGCTTCATCCAGCCCGATCCGCCTGGTCGTCTGCGCGGTGGCAACTGTTACGCCTGCCACCAGCTGGCGCAGAAGGAAGTGGCCTACGGCACGATCGGTCCGAGCCTGCAGCACTACGGCAAGACGCGTGGCAATTCGGAGGAGATCGTGAAGTATACCTACGACAAGATCTACAACTCGAATGCCTTTACCGCGTGCACCAATATGCCGCGCTTCGGGCTGCACAGCTGGTTGACGCCGGAGCAGATCACCCACATCGTGGCCTTCCTGCTCGACCCGGAATCTCCGGTCAACAAGGACTGAAGTGCGTTGAATACCCCGGCCGGGAGCCGGTCGAGGCCGTTATCAAGGACAAACAATGAGCATGAATCGTCGTGAGTTTCTCCAGGTGCTGGCGGTGGCATCGGCTGGCGGCATGGCACTGCACAGCGAACTGGCTCTGGCCGAACAGGCTGCCGCCAAAATGTATGAGCTGCCCCGCTACGGCAACGTCAGCCTGCTTCACATCACTGACTGCCATGCCCAGTTGCTGCCGATCTACTTCCGCGAGCCGAACGTCAACCTCGGTTTCGGCGACCAGTTCGGCAAGGTGCCGCATCTGGTCGGCGAGGCGTTCCTCAGGCATTTCGCTATCAAGCCGAATACCCTCGACGCTCACGTCTTCACTTACCTCAATTTTGACCAGGCGGCACAGACCTACGGCAAGGTCGGCGGCTTCGCACACCTCGCGACCCTGGTCAAGCGCATCAAGTCCAGCCGCCCTGGCGCACTGCTGCTCGACGGCGGCGATACCTGGCAGGGATCGGGCACCGCGCTGTGGACCAACGCGCAGGACATGGTCGACGCCTGCAAGGCCCTGGGCGTTGACATCATGACCCTGCACTGGGAAGCAACCTATGGCGAAGCGCGGGTCAAGGAAATCGAGGAAAAGGACTTTGCCGGCAAGATCGACATCGTCGCCCAGAACATCAAGACCACCGATTTCGGTGACCCGGTGTTCAAGGCCTACGTGATCAGGAACATCAACGGCGTACCGGTGGCGATCATCGGCCAGGCCTTTCCGTACACGCCGATTGCCAACCCGCGCTGGCAGGTACCCAACTGGAGCTATGGCATCCAGGAAGAGAACATGCAGAAGACGGTCGAGGAAGCCCGCGCAGCCGGTGCGCAGGTGGTTGTCGTTCTTTCCCACAACGGCATGGACGTCGATCTCAAGATGGCCAGTCGCGTGCGCGGCATCGATGCCATCATGGGCGGCCACACGCACGATGGCGTGCCGGCGCCGGTGGTGGTGAAGAACGCCGGCGGCCAGACGCTCGTCACCAATGCCGGTTCCAACGGCAAGTTCCTCGGCGTGCTCGATTTCGACGTCCGCAACGGCAAGGTTGCTGATTTTCGCTACAAGCTGCTGCCGGTCTTCGCCCGGCTCCTGCCCGCCGACAAGGAAATGCAGGCGCTGGTCGACAAGGCGCGCGCCCCTCACCTGGCCAAGCTCAACGAGAAACTCGCGGTTACCGAAGGCCTGCTCTTTCGCCGCGGGAATTTCAATGGCACCTTTGATCAGCTCATTCTTGACGCCCTGATCAAGGTCAAGGATGCCGAAATCGCTTTCTCGCCTGGATTCCGCTGGGGCACCTCGCTGTTGCCGGGCCAGCCGATCCTGATGGAGCACCTGCTCGACCAGACCGCGATCACCTACCCATGGACAACCGTCACCAACATGAGCGGCGAAATGATCAAGACTGTACTTGAGGACGTCTGTGACAATCTGTTCAACGCTGACCCCTACTATCAGCAGGGCGGCGACATGGTGCGCGTCGGCGGTCTGCAATACACCTGTGACCCGACCGCCAGGATGGGCAGCCGCATCCAGGACATGATGCTGAGAGGAAAACCCATCGATCCGAAGAAGACCTACAAGGTCGCAGGCTGGGCGCCGGTGTCCGAAGAAGCGAAGAATGCCGGCGAGCCGGTGTGGGATGTGGTGGCGAGCTACCTGCGTGACCTCAAGACGGTCCAGCCGGTCAGACTCAACCTGCCGACACTGAAGGGGATTGGCAAGAATCCGGGAATGTCCGCATGAAGCCGGTCACACGCAAGCGATTGCTGGCGGCTGTCGTGCTTGCCTGTTCGCTGAGCCTTTCATTGCCAGCATTCGCGGCCGACTGGGCATCCGGCAGCACCGATTGGCACAAACTGCCTGAAATCAAGCGCACCAGAATGGCGCTCTACCTGACGCCACAGCAGGCTTATGAGATAAAGAAGAAGGATCCGAAGGGTGTCGCCTTCTTTGACATTCGCACCCGGGCCGAGGCTGTCTATGTCGGGATGCCGACCGACGTCGATGCCTTGGTCCCCTATGTAGAACATCAGGAAATGATGACCGACTGGGACGAAAAGCGCCACATGTATAAGCTCGAACCAAACCAGGACTTCATTCCGGAGCTGGAGCGCCGTCTCAAGGAGAAGGGGCTGACCAGGCACTCGCCGATCATCCTGATCTGCCGTTCCGGCGACCGCAGCTCAAAGGCCGCCGATCGCCTGCAGGACGCTGGCTACACGAAGGTGTATTCGGTGGCCGAGGGCGTCGAAGGAGACACCGCCAAGGGCGGCCCGACTGATGGGCAACGTGTGGTCAACGGCTGGAAAAACGCCCAATTGCCCTGGACCTACAAGCTGGACAAGGCAAAGATGTACTTTCCTCTTTGACGGAGCCCGCAATGAACCTGCTGAGTATTGGACCTGCCATGAAACTCCCGCTTACCCTGATCCTGTTGACCGCTACCCTGCACGCCGGTGCACAGGACGTCGGTGCCCTGACCACCGAAACGAAGAAGGCGGTGCTGCCGGTCGTTCCCAAAGTCGTGAACGCGATGCAGGAAGCAGTCGCTGAAAAAGGCGTCGCTGGCGCGATTCCCGTCTGCAAGGACCAAGCGCCCAGGCTGATCAAGGAGGTCCGCGACAGCACCGGCTGGTCGATTCGTCGCGTCAGCCTGAAGCCCCGCAATCCCGAACGGGGTACGCCGGACATCTGGGAGGTCCGCACTCTAGTCGATTTCAACCTGCGTGCGGCAGCCGGGGAAAAGCCGGAAGTTCTGGAAAAGAGCGAAATCGTCAGCGAGAACGGCAAGCAGGTTTTCCGTTACATGAAGGCGCTGCCGGTTGCCGATGTCTGCCTCAAGTGCCATGGTCCGGCCGAGAGTCTGGATGCCGGCCTGAAGGCGAAGCTGGTCGAAAGCTACCCGCACGACCAGGCCACCGGCTATGCCAAGGGTCAGATTCGCGGCGCGCTGACCGTCATCCGGCCACTGTAGTTTCCCTGCTGGAGCGCGTTGGGAGCAACAGCGGGCTGCAGCCTGCAGCCTCCACGCACTAGGCGAAGCTCACCTGATCGGCACCCTCGTCGCTGGTCCCGGGCGGATGGTCCATGTCGTACTGAACACCCAGGTAGTAGATGACCGTGCCCTCACGATCCATCAGCGGCCGGATCGAAAGCCGATTGAGGAACAACTCGCCGTTCTTGCGGTAGTTGCGCAGGGTGACGACGCATGCTTCCTTGTTCGCCAGCGCCGCCCGGATGGTTGCCAGCGCTTTCTGATCCCGGTCTTCACCCTGAAGAAAGCGGCAGTTGCGGCCGACGATCTCGTCCTGGGAATAGCCGGACATTTCCTCGAAGACCTTGTTGGCATACACGATCGGGTTGTCTGGCAAGTCCGGGTCGGAGAGCGTGATGCCATTGACGCAGGCATCAAGAATCTGCGTCAGCACGTAGGGAATCAAACCGTCGTCTTTTGCCGTAGTGAACATGCGCACCTCCCCTCCAATTCAAAACCTCCAAGCAATGCCATCGCTTGCCGCATTACTCACCGTGGTCGAGCATTTCCTTTTCGATCAGCAACTTCAGTTTGCGTACTGTGCGCCTGGCACCGTCCTGGACGGCAATGCGAATCAACTTTTCGAACGGGCGCAAGCGCCCTTCGAGGATCTCCAGCGCGAAGCTGAAGCCGATCCGGGTCGATGAACTGACGTCCTCGAACTCATAGAGCGAGCGATAAGGCGCCGAAACACCCTTGAAGCAAACGCGTTTGAGCGGCTCCAGCTCGGCCACCTCGAAGATCGATTCGGAGCGGTGTCCCTGGTCGACGCGGACCTGTCGCGCTTGGTAGCCAAGGCGCACCGGGCCGGTCGACAGGGCTTCGAGCTCAACCACTTCGGACGACCAGCGCGGATAGTTGGCCACAAAATCGAGCGCGACGAACTGGTACACGCGTTCAATTTCATCAAACACGACCACGTCCGCTTTGGCGATGATCATCCGCAGTCCTCCGCCAGCGTTAGCCACGGCAGCAGGGCTGCTGCCGCTTCGTCGGCACCCGACGGGACGGGCGTTGGTGGCGCGATTTGCTGCCACAAGGCGGCCAGTGCCCCATCGAGATGACCGGCGAGCAGGTCTGCCTCGCTGATTTCCCGGCATTGTGCATGCCTTTGCAGCCAGCTTATCAGGCAATCCTGTTCCGGCCAGTCCTGCCGTCGCATATACAGCACCGGTGTTCGGTTGCAGGCAGCTTCGGTGAATGTGCCGTAGCCTGGTTTGGCAATCACGGCATCGACCGAGCGCAGTATATCGGTGAACGGCCGCTCCAGAGGGTCAAAATCGCTGGCGTTCGGGCATGCCAGCTGCCAGGCTTGCGGAACCAGCCAGCGGACGCCGGCGACAGGCGGCCACTCCGCGATCGGCAGTTGCATGTCGATGCCGCCGAAAGCGATCAGAACCAGTCGTTCGTCGCTGGCGCAGCACAGTTGCTCGCGCAGCGCCTGACGACAATCGCTACCCAGGGCGGCGACCGGACCGATGCGGCGTATGTGCGACAGCCCGGCCATTGCCATGCCTGGCGTCAGCCGCAGGAAGGAGGCAGCGTCGTTGTACGCGGTCAGCATCTGGCGATGAATCACCGCCGCCCACTTTTCGCCGGCGAAGAAATAGGCAAACAGCTCGGCCCAGTTGAGCGAGCACATCGCGACCGATGCGATGCCGGCACGAGCGGCGCCGGCCAGCGGCAGGTAGGCGACATCGCTGAGCACCAGGTCCGGCTGCAGTTCAGCCAGCAGTCGGGCTTCGGCGTCAACCCGGCTTTCCCAGTCGGCATGCTGGGTACGGTAGGCCAGTGCGGTTGCCGCCAGGTCGACCCGGGTTGCATCGTGCATCACGTAGCCGAAGTCGCTGCTCGCCGTCAGGTGCGTGAATTCGGTCGCAAGGCGGGCCTGCAGCTTCCCGGTTGGCAGCCCGCTACGGATGGTGAAACGCAGCTCCGGCAGGCGTCTGGCGAGAGCGTTGAGCACCGGCGCCGCTTGTGCCAGATGGCCGAAACCGTGTGCCGAGATGTCGACGAAGAGATGCGGTCGGGGACTGGCCATCGCCTGCTTCAGACGAAGCGCGCCAGCATCGCGCCCGGTAATTCAACGGGGACGGGAATCCATACCCGGTGGCCGTTACCCGGAGCGACGCCGATTTCGCCGCCATCGAGATTTTGCATTCGTGCCAGTGCAAACTGCCGGTTGCCTGAGGGATGGATGATTTCAAGCCGATCGCCGACCGAGAAACGGTTCTTGACCTCGATCAGGGCGAGCCTCCGCGGGGCATCCCAAGCCAGAATGTCACCCACGTAGAGGCTGCGCCCGGACTCGGAATGGCCGCGCAGGTAATTCTGCATCTCATGCTCGTGGTGACGTTGGTAGAAGCCGTCGGTGTAGCCACGATTGGCCAGGCCATCGAGTTCGCCGAGCAAGCCGGGGTCAAATGGCCGCCCGGCGACGGCGTCATCGATGGCGCGGCGATAGACCTGTGCGGTGCGCGCCACGTAGTACGGGGACTTGGTGCGCCCCTCGATCTTCAGTGAATCGACACCGATCTCGGCCAGACGGCGGACATGCTCGACCGCTCGCAGATCCTTCGAGTTCATGATGTAGGTACCGTGCTCGTCTTCGTCGATCGGCATCAGCTCGCCCCGACGTTCCTTTTCTTCGAGCAACCACCGGCCATTGGTCAGTCCGGCGGCGGGCAAACTGGCGGCGCGAATGTCACCTGCAGCATCCTCCGTTGCTGCCTGTACCTTGTAATCCCAGCGGCAGGAGTTGGTGCACGTCCCCTGATTGGGGTCACGATGGTTGAAGTATCCGGAAAGCAGGCAGCGGCCCGAGTAGGCCACGCACAGCGCGCCATGGACAAAGACCTCGAGTTCGATGTCGGGGCATTGCTGGCGAATCTCGGCCACTTCGTCTAGCGACAGTTCGCGCGACAGGATGATCCGGGCGATGCCAAGTTTCTGCCAGAAACGGACTGCCGCAAAGTTGACCGTATTGGCCTGCACCGAGAGGTGAACCGGCATTTCCGGCCAAGTCTCGCGAACCAGGTCGATCAGCCCGGGGTCAGCCATGATCAGTGCGTCGGGCTTGAGGGCGACGACCGGCGTCATATCGACGAGATAGCTGTGCACCTTGCGGTTGTGCGGCAGGACGTTGCTCACCACGTAAAGCTTTCGGCCGGCGGCGTGCGCTTCGCCGATGGCGCTGGCAAGCTGGTCGAGGTGGCCGAAGTCGTTATTGCGTACCCGCAGGCTGTAGCGCGGCTGCCCCGCGTAAACCGCGTCGGCGCCAAAGGCCAGGGCCGTGCGCAGCATCGCCAGCGAGCCGGCGGGGGCGAGTAGCTCGGGACAAGAGGGCAAGGTTGCGGTGGCAGGCATCCGGAGAGGGTGAGGGACGGGGTAGAATGCGGCAACGCGAAATTTTACTCCCATTCTCCAGATTGCCCCGACATGTCCGAAGAGATCCTGATCAACTTCACGCCGCAGGAGACACGCGTCGCCGTCATGCACCAGGGCGTCGCGCAGGAGCTGCATATCGAGCGTAGTGCCAGTCGCGGCTTCGTCGGCAACATCTATGTCGGACGCATCGTTCGCATTCTGCCGGGGATGCAGTCGGCTTTCATCGACATCGGTCTTGGCCGCACCGCGTTCCTTCACGTGGCCGACATTCGTGAGCCACGCCCCAGCGATGAGCCACTGCGACCGATCGAGCGCCTGCTCTTCGAGGGTCAGAGCATCCTCGTGCAGGTCATCAAGGACCCGATGGGCAGCAAGGGTGCGCGTCTGTCGACGCAGGTGTCGATTGCCGGGCGCATGCTGGTCTACCTGCCGCAGGACAAACATATCGGTATCTCGCAGCGCATTGAGCGTGAGTCCGACCGCGAAGCGCTGCGGGAGAAACTGGGTCGCCTGGTACCGGGGGAGGAACCGGGTGGTTTCATCGTGCGCACCATGGCCGAGAGCGCGACCGAGGCTGAGCTTGCCAAGGATATCGAGTACCTGCGCAAGCTCTGGCGCGACATCCAGATCCAATCGAAAACCGCCGCCCCGCCTTCGCTGCTCTATCAGGAGCTGTCACTGGCGCAGCGTGTACTCCGTGACTTCGTCAATCCCGAGACCGCACGCATCGTCATCGATTCCCGCGAGAACTTCCAGCGGCTGACCGCGTTTGCCGCCGAGTACACTCCGACGGTGGCGCCATTGCTCGAACACTACACCGGGGAACGGCCACTGTTTGACCTGCATGGCGTCGAAGACGAACTCCAGAAAGCGCTTGCCCGCCGCGTCGATCTCAAGTCGGGCGGCTATCTGATCATTGATCAGACCGAGGCGATGACCACCATTGACGTTAATACCGGTGGCTTTGTCGGCGTGCGCAATTTTGATGACACGATCTTCAAGACCAATCTCGAGGCAGCCCAGACGATCGCGCGGCAGCTCCGCCTGCGCAACCTCGGCGGCATCATCATCATCGACTTCATCGACATGGAGAACGAGGAGCATCGGACGGCAGTCCTCAGCGAGTTCAACAAGGCGCTGGCGCGTGACCATACGCGCCTGACGGTCAATGGCTTCACGGCGCTCGGCCTGGTCGAAATGACCCGCAAGCGGACGCGCGAGTCTCTGGCGCATGTGCTGTGCGAAGAATGCCCGACCTGTGGTGGTCGTGGCGAGGTCAGGACGGCACGCACCGTCTGTTACGAGATCCTGCGCGAACTGCTGCGCGAAGCACGCCAGTTCAATGCACGCGAATACCGCGTGCTCGGTAATCAGGCGGTCATCGACCGCTTTCTCGACGAGGAGTCTCAGGGTCTGGCGATGCTTTCGGATTTCATCGGCAAGCCGATTTCGCTTCAGGCCGAGCCCAGCTACTCGCAGGAGCAGTACGACATCGTTCTGATGTGAGGTTTCGTGGCGTCCCGCCACGTCTCACTTGCCACGCGAAAACACCGATAAAACAAGGAGTTTTCGGGTTTCGTTGATTTTCAGGTCTCTTGACGTCTCACCCCGTACTGCCAAAATTGGGTAGCTGGTTGGGTAGCTAGATGGGTAGCTGCTACACCAGAACAACCGGGGGTACACATGGCACGAGACAAAGGGTTCCTGACGGACCTGCAGATCAGGCACTGGATCAAGGCGGGTACGCCGCTGGCCAAGGCTGACGGCAATGGTCTGACTTTCACGCTATCGGCCGCAGGCCTGGCGGGCTGGATCCTTCGCTACCGGCACGGTGGCCGCCGACGTGAGTTGTCGATTGGCCGCTACCCCGACATCAGCCTGGCCGACGCACGCGGAATCGCCACCATCAAGCGCGCCGAGATCATGCAAGGCGGCAATCCGGCCGCCGACAAGCAGAAAGCCAAGTCCATCGCGGCAAAGGACTGGACTGTGCGGGAACTCGTCAAGGACTACCGGGCCAAGAAGCTCGTGAGCCTGGCTGAGAGCACGCAGGTGAGCTATGGGCGCCACCTCAAGCGCATCGAGAACCGGCTCGGTGCGCTGACCGTGCGCGAGATCGAGGCATCGGACGTAATTGCGCTGATTGAGGCCAGTTCGCTGACTTGGGGCGAGTCCAATATGCTGCTGATCACCACCAAATGCCTGTTCACTCATGCCTGCGGCAAGCGCCTGGTCAACACCAATCCGTGCCACGGCATCATGCTTTCGGCGCTGCTGGGCGAGCGGCCGCCGAAGCGACAGCGCCTGATGCTGACCAGGGAAGAACTGCACCTTCTCTTGAACGCCGGCATGCGCAAGCGCAATTCACTGATCATCCGCATCCTGCTGGCCACCGCTGTGCGCAGCGCGGAACTCTACAAGGCGAAGTGGGAGGACGTTTACCTCGACGAGGCGCGCTGGCGCATCCCGAAAAGCAAGACCGGCCCTGCGATGGATATCCCGCTGGCGCCTGTCGTCGTCGGGTGGTTCCGGGAACTGCGAGAGATGGCAGGCGAGTCGGCCTATGTGCTGCCCGCCTGGACACGGGGCCGCGCTGCGCGAAACGGTGGCGATACCCACGTCAGCAAGGACAGCATCCGTGAAACGATCGGCTACTGGCTCGATACCGACAAGCCGGCGGTGCGCCGCTTCACGCCGCACGACCTGCGCAGCACGATGAAGTCACACATGCGGGCGCTGGGTGTGCCGAGGGACATCTCCGAGATGTGCCTAAATCACAAGCTGTCGGGCGTGGAGGGGATTTACGACCAGGCATACCTACTTCGACGAGCGCAAGGAGGCATTGGAAAAGTGGGCTCAATTTCTTGTGGCATGCGAGGGTCCGCGAGCAATGCGGTGCCGATCACTGTGGTCAAAGGCAGTTCAAGGGCCTGATTGAATGGTTGAGGAGCAATGCGAGGCACTGCGTGGCGGCAGAAGTTCAAGAAATGCGGCTCGTTTAAGGATGAGGTGCAGGCAATTGCCAAGGCTCAGCGTGGGCAGAGTAGACGGCTGCAGGTCGGCCTTTGCGGTCATTGGGATGGTTGTCTGATTCGGTCAGCAATGCGTCGGATTCTGTTGAAAAACTCGCCAACGAGTTGGCAGTCCCGGCCATTTCAAGCCGTTTTGGCGGACTCCAGGGCCTAAAATCGCCTCGGCGAGTGGTTTTCTAGCCCCATTTCAGGCCATTTTTGCTACTCCAGGCGCACCTCTCCCGTCTTGAGGTAAGGTTGGCATGGCCAGCTTGGCTAAACGCCGCAGATTCTGCGCCACGGCTGCCAAAGTGAACTCGTCGGTGGCGCCGCTCAGCCCGCGCAACCGCAAGCGGTCCAAGCGCAGGATGCTTTTGAGATGGGCGAAGAGCATCTCAACCTTCTTGCGCTCGAAGCAGGATTGCCGATACGCCGCGGTCCTGGCGATGCGCCGGGCGACGTCACGCGCATTCTCATGGATGCTGCGGTGAATCTTGCGGTGCGTCGTGTTGGGACAGCAGCGAGTCTTCAGCGGACAACCTGCACAGTCCGCCGTACGACTGCGGTAGATGATGGTGTCGGCCTTGGTGATGTGCGTGCGCTCCAGCTTTCGCCAATCGCAGCGCAAGGGCTTTTCGGCCGGGCAGCGGTATTCGTTGGCGGCTTCGTTCCACGCGAAGTCCTGGCTGGAGAGGGTGCCGTCTTGGCGCCCGGTCCTGTCCCAGACCGGCACGTGCGGTTCGATGCCTTTCTCCTCGACCATCCAAGCCAGCATTGGCGCCGTACCGTAGGCCGTATCGCCGATGAGCCGTTCGGGTTTGAGGTCAAATCGTTCTTCGACCCGGTCCACCATGATCTTCGTCGATTCGACTTCCAGCGTCCGGTGGGCGGGTGTTGCCTCGACATCGACGATCACGCCATGGGCCGTGTCGATGAGGTAGTTGGTCGAATAGGCAAAGAAGGACGGCTCCCCCGTGGCACCGGTTAGCCGAGCCTGCGGGTCGCTCAGGGAAAGGGTGCGGGAGGCCGGCTGCTTGGCCACTTCATCGTCTAGCCCTGCCAGGTACTCCTTCACCGCCCGGCTAGCCTCGGATTTATCCGCCCAGTCAATCGCCTGGCCCGGCGCCACGGCCGGATGACGGCTGGCGTCGGCCGCCACGATGCTCGCATCTACAGCGAATCCTTCGC
>NZ_JAZKUM010000011.1:0-164332 GCF_036625085.1 Candidatus Accumulibacter necessarius
ATACGCTGTGCCTTGATGGGGGGTGTTTGCACCGCTGACTGGTATCATCGGTGCAATGCAGGCGGCCGAAGCACTGAAGCTGATCACCGGCGCCGGTGAGGTGGTTGTGGGCCGTCTCTGGCTGCTCGACGGCCTGTCGATGGGAATGGCGCAGCGTGAAGTTCGGCCCGGACCCGGAGTGTGGAGTCTGTGGGGTCAGTGCAGCCGGTGCATGCGACAACCTCAGGTGAAGCGAGCCAGCAGGCGCAGGTCGCCGCCCAGCGCGCGGACGTCGCGAATCACCAGCGAGCGTTTGCCGGCCAGCGACTCAAGTGGCGGCAGATCGAACATTCCGCGTGCAGCATCACCGATCAGACAGGGTGCCAGGTAGAGCAACAGCTCGTCGACCAGACCGGCGCTCAGCAGTGAGCCGCTGAGGCCGAAACCGGCTTCAGCGTGCACTTCGTTGATACCCCGCCGTGCAAGTTCGTTGAGCAAAGCCAGCAGATCGACCTTGCCGCCGGGTGAAGAAAGCACCAGAACTTCCGCACCCGCTTGCGCGAGCTTGGCAGCCCTTCCGCCGTCAGCAACCGCAGCGGCCACCAGGACCCCGCCACCGCGCAGCACTCTGGCCTCGGGCGACAGCTCAAGCCGGCTGTCCACCACAACTTTCAAAGGCTGGCGCAGCTCCGGTCCCTCAACCCCTCGCACATTGAGTTGCGGATCGTCCTGACGAACCGTGCCCATGCCGGTCAGGATAGCGCAGGCGCGCGCGCGCCAGCGATGCCCGTCCTGCCGCGCCGCCGGCCCGGTCAACCACTGACTGGCGCCGTTCTGCAGCGCCGTCTTGCCGTCAAGACTGGCGGCAAGCTTCAGCCGCAGCCAGGGCCGGGCACGCGTCATGCGCGCAACGAAGCCCAGATTGATTTCCTTCGCCTCGGCAGCCAGCAATCCACACTCGGCAAGCACCCCAGCCTGGCGCAAGCGGGCCAGCCCCTGCCCCGCTACCAGCGGATTGGGATCCTGCATGGCGGCGACGACTCGTGATACCCCGGCCGTCAGCAGCGCCTCTGCGCACGGCGGCGTGCGGCCATGATGGCTGCACGGTTCGAGAGTGACGAAAACCGTCGCGCCATGCGCCTTTTCGCCAGCCGCCTGCAAGGCGTGAATTTCAGCATGCTGACCGCCGGCATAGACATGCCAGCCTTCGCCAACGACCTGGTCAGATCGGACGACGACGCAGCCGACGCGTGGATTCGGGGTGGTCGTATACAGACCGCGCTCGGCAAGGCGCAGCGCACGCGCCATGAACCCGTGGTCCGACGCGCTGAACGCCGGCACCATCAGCGGCCAAGTGGCTGCGGCAAACGAGAGACTTCGCGAATAACCTTGGAGAACTCGTCCACGTCCTCGAAATTGCGATAGACCGACGCGAAGCGTACGTAAGCCACCTTGTCGAGTTTCTTCAACTCGCGCATGACCATCTCCCCCACCTTTTCCGAGGCAACTTCTCGCTCGCCAAGCGCCAGCAGCTTCTCCTCAATGCGGACAATCGCCCCCTCGACGGCCTCTGAACTGACTGGTCGCTTGCGCAGCGCCAACCAGAGACTGGCGGCCAGCTTGTCGCGGTCGAAATCGACTCGCGAGCCATTCTTCTTGATCACCTGCGGCATTCGCAGTTCTGCCCGCTCGTACGTGGTGAAGCGCTTTTCACATTTCAGACAACGCCGCCGCCGCCGGACAATGTCACCATCGTCGTTGATGCGCGTGTCGGCGACGGTCGTTTCGTCAGCGCCGCAGAACGGGCACTTCATGGTGTCTAGGCACCATAGACCGGAAATTTCCGGCACAGCGTCGAGACATCCGCACGCACTCGCCGCAGGACGCCTTCCTCGCCCGGCGCGTCGAGCACATCGGCAATCAGGTGAGCGACCAGTTCGGCTTCGATCTCGGTAAAACCACGCGTCGTCATCGCCGGCGAACCGATGCGGATGCCGGAAGTAACGAAAGGCTTCTGCGGATCATTCGGAATCGCGTTCTTGTTGACCGTGATGTGCGCCGCGCCCAGGGCAGCCTCGGCCTCCTTGCCGGTAATGTTCTTGGCGCGCAGATCAACCAGAAAGACGTGTGATTCGGTCCGACCCGAGACGATGCGCAGTCCGCGCTCTTCCGCCAGCACGCGCGACAGAACGCGAGCGTTGGCCAGCACCTGCTCCTGGTAGTCGCGAAAGGCCGGCGTCAGAGCCTCCTTGAAGGCGACGGCCTTGGCTGCAATCACGTGCATCAGCGGTCCACCCTGCAGGCCGGGGAAAATAGCCGAATTGATCGCCTTTTCGTGCTCGGCCTTCATCAGGATGACCCCGCCGCGCGGGCCGCGCAGCGTCTTGTGCGTGGTCGAGGTCACGACATCGGCGCAGGGCACCGGGTTCGGGTAACAACCAGCGGCAATCAGACCCGCGTAGTGCGCCATATCAACCATGAAGATGGCACCGATTTCCCTGGCCACATTGGCAAAACGCTCGAAGTCGATACGCAAGGAGTAAGCCGAGGCACCGGCAATCAGGATACGCGGCTTGTGTTCACGCGCCAACGCTTCCATCTTCGCGTAGTCAATCGCTTCGTGCTCATCGAGACCATAGGCCACGACCTTGAACCACTTGCCGGACATGTTGAGCGGCATGCCATGCGTGAGGTGGCCACCCTCGGCCAGACTCATGCCCATGATCGTGTCACCCGGCCTGGCAAAAGCCATCAACACCGCCTGGTTGGCCTGCGAGCCCGAGTTCGCCTGGACGTTCGCGGCTTCAGCGCCAAACAGCTTCTTCAGACGATCGATCGCCAATTGCTCGGCCACATCGACGTACTCGCAGCCACCGTAATAGCGTTTGCCCGGATAGCCTTCGGCGTACTTGTTGGTCAATTGCGAACCCTGCGCAGCCATCACCGCGTGGCTGACATAATTCTCCGAGGCAATCAGTTCGATATGTTCCTCCTGACGCCGATTCTCGTTCTCGATCACCTGCCAGATCTTGGGATCAACTTTCGCCAGGGTGTCTTTATCGGAAAACATCGTGTGCCTCGCAAGCCTTGAAAAGGCAGGAATTGTAGCACGCGCGCGCAACTCACCCGGACTCCGCGCGACGGCAAGCAGGCGGCCAGCGGTGGCGGATCAAGCCGCGAAGAACATGATCGGCGTGCTTGAATCCCTCGCCGAATGTCACTTGCCGAACAGGCCCTTGATCGACTTCATGATGGCACAGGGACGACCAATGCCCGCTTGGGATCAGCGGTGATACAGGAAGCTCACTCGACAGTAACCGACTTCGCCAGGTTGCGTGGCTTATCAACGTCGGTCCCGCGCACCAGAGCGACATGGTAGGCAAGTAGTTGCAGCGGTACGACGTGCAGCAAGGCGGAGAGCGCGCCGTAGTGCTCGGGCAGGTGCAGCACATGAATGCCGTCGGATTCCTTCATCTCGCTGTCGGCATCGGCAAAGACATACAGTTCTCCACCGCGGGCACGGACTTCCTGCAGATTGGACTTGAGTTTCTCAATCAAGGCATCGTTCGGGGCGACGGCGATGACCGGCATGTCCCGATCGACGAGGGCCAGTGGGCCATGCTTCAACTCACCAGCCGGGTAGGCTTCGGCATGGATGTAGGAGATCTCCTTCAGCTTGAGCGCCCCTTCCATGGCGATTGGGTAGTGGCGGCCGCGCCCCAGAAACAGGGCGTGCTGTTTCATCGAGAAGCGTCCGGCCCATTCGCGAATCTCGGGTTCCAGTTCGAGGATTTTAGCCACAGCCATCGGCAGGTGCCGCACCGCATGTAGTTCGGTTGCTTCTTCCTGCTCGTCCAGACGGCCGCGGACCTTGGCCAGGACCAGTGTCAGAAGATACAGCGCGGCAAGTTGAGTGGTAAATGCCTTGGTCGAGGCAACGCCGATTTCGGGACCCGCCCGGGTGATGAAGCGCAAGGTGTTTTCTCGCACCAGTGACGACTCGGGGACGTTGCAGATGCACAGCGTGTGGGCCATGCCCAGAGCCTTGGCATGCTGCAGCGCTGCCAGTGTATCGGCGGTTTCGCCCGATTGCGAGATGGTCACGACCAGTGTCTGCCGATCGGGCACCGAGTCGCGATAGCGGTACTCGCTCGCCACTTCAACCGAGCAGGCGATGCCGGCGATCGACTCCAGCCAGTAACGGGCCACCAGACCCGCGTGATAACTGGTTCCGCAGGCTATGATCAGCACCTGCCGGACCTCCCTTAGGGTCGCCTCGCTCTCGGCGCCGAAGATGCCGGGCTGGATGCTGCGGGCAGCGCCGAGCATTTCGAGCGTGTTGGCCAGCGCCACCGGCTGCTCGAAGATCTCCTTCTGCATGTAATGCCGGTAATTGCCGAGTTCGATGGCATCGGCGGACAGCTGTGATTCGGTCTCGGGACGTTCCACTGCCGTGCCATCAACCCGCGCGATACGGTAAGTATCACGCATCAGTTCGGCACAGTCGCCGTTCTCGAGATAGACCATCCGGCGCGTCACCTGCACCAGTGCAGAGGCATCCGAGGCGGCGTAGCAAGCATCATCGCTCAAGCCGAGCAGCAGCGGCGCCCCTTCACGGGCAACGACAACCCTGCTCGGGTCAGATTCACGCAGCACGGCAATGGCATAGGCGCCCTGCAGTTGGGCGACCGCCTGGCGAACGGCGGTCAACAGATCCGGGGTGGCCTTCAGTTCATGCGCTATCAGGTGTGCCACGACCTCGGTGTCGGTATCGGAGGTGAAGTCGTAACCAAGGACGATGAGGCGTCCGCGCAAAGACTCATGGTTTTCGATGATCCCGTTATGGACGACGGCGAGGCCTTTCGAGACATGCGGGTGCGCATTCCGCTCGCAAGGCACGCCGTGCGTCGCCCAGCGCGTGTGCGCGATGCCGGTGTTGCCCGCCGCCCGCAATTCATCAACCTGCGCCGTCAGTTCGGCAACCCGGCCGACGGAGCGTAGCCGGTGCAGGCCGCTGTCGTTAATCAGGGCGAGGCCAGCCGAATCGTAGCCACGGTATTCCAGCTTGCGCAGACCTTCGAGAAGGACGGGGACGATATTGCGGTCGGCGACCGCGGCAACGATGCCACACATGGTCAGATCACTTCTTGGCTTTTTGTGGCCGTTTCCAGCCGGGGATGGATATCTGCCGGGCGCGCGAGATGGTCAGCGTCTCGGGCGGGGCGTCCTTGGTCAAGGTCGTGCCCGCGCCCAGTGTGGCGCCGCGGCCAACGGTAACCGGTGCAACCAACTGGGTATCGGAACCGATGAAGGCATCGTCCTCGATGATCGTCTTGAACTTGTTGGCCCCATCGTAGTTGCAGGTAATGGTACCGGCACCAATATTTACCCGGCTGCCGATGACGGCGTCGCCGATGTAGGCAAGGTGATTGGCCTTCGACTGGGCGGCCACCTTGCTGTTCTTGAGTTCGACGAAGTTGCCGACATGGACGCCGGCAGCGAGTTCCGTGCCGGGACGAAGCCGGGCGAAGGGTCCGATCACCCCATCGGGTCCGACGATCGCGTCTTCGATGTGACTGAAGGCGGCGAGACGTGAGCCCGCGCCGATATGCGCATTCTTCAGGACGCACGCAGGGCCGACCTCGACCGCTTCCTCGAGCACCACCTTGCCCTCGAAAACGCAGTTGACGTCGATGAACACATCGCGCCCGCAAACCAGCTCGCCACGCACGTCGATCCGGGCTGGGTCGGCCAGGCGCACGCCCTGCTCCAACAAGCCGTCTGCAGTACGTCGCTGCGCGACTCGTTCGAGCTCGGCAAGCTGCACCTTGCTGTTGACGCCAAGCACTTCGGCAGCGGTCTGCGGGTGCGTGGTACGGACCGGCAACCCTGCGGCAACAGCCATCCCGACGATGTCGGTCAGGTAGTACTCCTGCTGCGCGTTGTGATTGGAAAGGCGAGCGAGCCACTCGGCCAGACGGGCAGTCGGCAGTGCCATGATCCCGGTATTGATCTCCCGGATCGATCGCTCCTCTGCCGTTGCGTCCTTTTGCTCGACGATGCGGGCGACGACACCTGCAGCGTTGCGCACGATGCGACCGTAGCCGCCAGGATCAGCCAGTTCGACGGTGAGAATGGCCAGCGCATCACGCGCCGCGTGAACGAGTTGCCGCAGCGTGTCTGCCTGAATCAGCGGCACATCGCCATAAAGCACCAGGGTTGTCCCGGCGTCCGCCAGATACGGCAGGGCCTGCATGACCGCATGGCCAGTGCCGAGTTGCGGCTCCTGCAGAACCCAGGTCAGATCCGGCGCATCAACCGTCGTCCGCACCGCCTCGCCGCCATGTCCATAAACGATACACAACGTCTTTGGCGCGAGGCTGCGGGCGGTGTCAATCACGTGCGAAACCAGCGCCTTGCCAGCCAGCGGATGAAGCACCTTGGGCAGGTTCGAATGCATGCGCTTCCCTTGCCCGGCGGCGAGAATGACGATATTCATGAGCTGGAACTCTGTCAAACAGTACGGTTGGTGTTCCTCCCTCTGCCGGGAGCTGCTGTCTCTCGACCAGGGAGAGCTGGCGAAGGCGCCGCATCCGGAGTCGTTCGGCGTCCCTGGGGGGCGCCAATCGTCCCTTTCTATTGATCTATTATTTCAGGTTCGGCGACGAAAAACTCACAACAATGTCACGCTTGATGACTCTTCTTGCCGACCGGGCCAAGTTCACTGAGGCCTTGTCGTGTCGTTACAGTCACCGGACATGCCATCCCGGAAGCAGTATATGCCAGCAGCGGTCTGCTCTGGTGGAGAATACCGAACAGGGCTGCCCGCCACGCCGTGGAACGGGCGCGCCTGAAAGCTTCAAGCGCTCAACGCGGTAGGTCGGAACTGCCCATCAGGAAAGCATCAACCTCGCGTGCACATTGCCGACCCTCGCGGATCGCCCAGACAACGAGCGACTGGCCGCGCCGCATGTCTCCGGCGGCAAATACCTTGGGCACACTGCTCGCGTAGCAGCCATCCCCATCGGTCGTCGCCTTGACGTTGCCACGGCTGTCGAGTTCAACCGCCAACTGCTCCAGCAGGCCCTGCCTGACCGGCGAAACAAAGCCCATGGCCAGCAACACCAAGTCGGCGGGGATTTCGACTTCGCTGCCCGGGACCTCATTCATGCGGCCATCACTCCAGTCGACGCGGACCACTTTCAGCGCCGTGAGCTTGCCATTCTCGCCGACGAATGCCTTGGTGGAGACAGCAAAATCGCGCGCGCAACCCTCCTCATGCGAGGATGAGGTGCGCAACTTCAGCGGCCAGTAGGGCCAGGTCAGACTCTTGTTCTCTTTCTCTGGCGGTTGCGGCATCACCTCGAACTGGGTCACCGAAACCGCACCATGGCGGTTGCTGGTGCCGACACAGTCGGAACCCGTATCGCCGCCGCCAATGACCACCACCCGCTTGCCGGTCGCCATGATCTGTGCTGGTAGCTGGTCGCCGGCATTGACCTTGTTCTGTTGCGGCAGAAACTCCATGGCAAAATGGACGCCATCGAGATCCCGGCCGGGAACCGTCAGGTCCCGCGGCGACTCGGCACCTCCGGCAACGATCAGCGCATCGAACTCGGCCAGCAATTGGGATGCCGGCACCGCGTTGGCACCGCTACCGCCAACCTCCTGATTGACCCGGAACTCGACCCCCTCGGCCTGCATCTGCTCGACCCGGCGATCGATATGTGACTTCTCGAGTTTGAAATCGGGGATGCCATAGCGCAACAGGCCGCCGATGCGGTCGTTCTTTTCAAAAACGACTACTGCATGCCCGACACGCGCCAGTTGCTGCGCAGCCGCCAAACCGGCCGGGCCAGAGCCAATCACGGCCACCTTCTTGCCCGTCTGCTGCTTCGGCGGCTGTGGAACGATCCAGCCTTTTTCCCAGCCCTTGTCGACAATCGCATGCTCGATCGACTTGATACCCACAGGGTCGGTGTTGATATTGAGCGTACAGGCTGCTTCACAAGGCGCCGGGCAGATACGGCCGGTGAAGTCCGGGAAGTTATTGGTCGAATGCAGCACGGCGAGAGCCTGCTCCCAGTTGCCTCGGTAAACGAGATCGTTCCAGTCTGGAATGATGTTATTGACCGGGCAACCCGTATTACAGAAGGGGATACCGCAATCCATGCAACGCGCACCCTGGAGGCTCGCCTGTTCGTCCGTCAGAACCCTGACAAACTCGCGGTAATGCTTGAGCCGCGAAGGCGCCGGCTCGGAGGCCTCCGCCAGACGTTGGTACTCGATGAATCCAGTTGGCTTACCCATTGCTAAGCTGCCTCCAGTTGCTTTTTCGCCGCCAGCTCGCTGAGCGCTCGCCGGTACTCGTGCGGCATGATCTTCACGAAGCGTCTGCGATACCGTTCCCAGTCATTGAGCAAGCGCAACGCCTGCCTGCTCCCGGTAAGACGATAGTGTCTGTCGACCAGTCCCTTGAGCAGGACCTCGTCGATCACCCCGAGATGGCGGACGTCCACCTGCCCGTGACTTTCCAGGTCGTCGCCGGCGTCGCTGCCCTGGCGAGCAACGATTTCTTCTTCAACCGGCTCCAGCGATACCTGCGCCAGGTTGCATCGTGACTCGAAGGTCCCTTCCTCATCGAGGACATAGGCTACGCCACCAGACATGCCGGCGGCGAAGTTCCGGCCGGTCATGCCCAGCACAACGACCGTCCCGCCCGTCATGTATTCGCAGCCGTGATCACCGACGCCCTCGACGACAGCGGTGGCCCCCGAGTTGCGGACAGCGAAGCGCTCGCCGGCTACACCGGCGAAGAAAGCTTCACCCTCGGTCGCGCCGTAGAGGACGGTGTTGCCGACGATGATGTTGCTGCGGCTCTCGCCACGAAAACCAGCGTTCGGACGAACGACGATCCGGCCGCCCGACAGGCCCTTGCCAACGTAGTCGTTGGCCTCGCCGGTCAGATCGAGAAACACGCCGTGCGCCAGAAAGGCCCCGAAGGCTTGTCCAGCGGTGCCTTTGAGCCGGATATCGATGGTGCCGTCCGGCAATCCTGAATGCCCGTAGCGCTCGGCCACCCGGCCGGAAAGCATCGCCCCGACAGTGCGGTTGATATTGCGCACCGGCAGGTCGATACTGACTTTCTCTCCCCTTTCGAGAGCCGGCCGGGCGAGCTCGATGAGCTGATTGTCCAATGCCTTGCCGAGACCATGGTCCTGTTGTTCGCACTGGAACACCGGCGTCCCCGCCTTGTTTTCCGGACGATGGAAAATGCGGCTGTAGTCCAGCCCCTCCGCCTTCCAGTGACTGATCCCCTTCTGCATGTCGAGCAGATCACAGCGGCCGATCAGTTCATTGAAGCTGCGAATGCCGATCTGCGCCATCAGTTCGCGGAGTTCCTCGGCAACGAAGAAGAAGTAGTTGACCACGTGCTCTGGCTGGCCCGAGAACCGGCGCCGAAGCACCGGATCCTGAGTCGCGACCCCCACCGGACAGGTGTTGAGATGGCACTTTCGCATCATGATGCAGCCTTCGACAACCAGCGGTGCCGTGGCAAAGCCAAACTCGTCGGCACCCAGCAGCGCGCCGACCAGTACATCGCGCCCGGTCTTGATTTGCCCATCGACCTGCACCCGCACGCGACCGCGCAGGCGGTTCAACACCAGCGTCTGCTGCGTTTCTGCGAGACCCAGCTCCCAAGGGGAACCAGCGTGCTTGATCGATGACTGCGGGCTGGCACCCGTGCCGCCATCGTGCCCGGCAATCACCAGATGATCGGCCTTGGCCTTGGTAACGCCTGCGGCGACGGTACCGACGCCGACTTCAGAAACCAGTTTGACGCTGATCGAAGCCTTCGGATTGGCGTTCTTGAGGTCGTGAATGAGCTGCGCCAGGTCCTCGATCGAGTAGATATCGTGGTGCGGGGGTGGCGATATGAGGCCGACACCGGGAACCGAGTGGCGCAGGAAACCAATGTACTCAGAAACCTTGTGGCCCGGCAACTGTCCCCCTTCGCCGGGCTTGGCGCCTTGCGCCATCTTGATCTGGAGCTGGTCGGCATTGACCAGATACTCGGCGGTGACACCGAAGCGCCCGGAAGCAACCTGCTTGATCGCCGAGCGCAGGCTGTCGCCAGGCTGCAACTGGTAGTCGCGCTCGACACGTGTCTTGCCGATCACGTCGGAAACCATCTCGCCGCCCTTCAGGACCTTGAAACGCGCCGGGTCCTCGCCCCCCTCACCGGTATTCGACTTGCCGCCCAGACGATTCATGGCAATTGCCAGGGAGCTGTGCGCTTCGGTCGAGATCGACCCCAGCGACATCGCACCGGTGGTAAAGCGCTTGACAATCTCCTTTGCCGGCTCGACTTCGTCGAGCGGCACCGCCGGACCTGCGGGCTTGAGGTCAAACAATCCACGCAGGGTCATGTGTCGCCGCGTCTGGTCGTTGATCAGTCGGGCATATTCCTTGTAAGTCTCGTACTTGCCGGTGCGCGTCGAGTGTTGCAGCTTGGCGATCACGTCCGGCGTCCACATGTGCTCTTCACCACGCACGCGATAAGCGTACTCACCGCCGGCGTCGAGCATCGTCGCGAGCACCGGGTCGTCGCTGAAGGCCTGCCGGTGGAGGCGAATGGCTTCTTCCATGACCTCGAAAACACCGATCCCCTCCACTTGCGTCGAGGTGCCGGTGAAGTACTTGTCAATCATTTTCTTCTGCAGGCCGACCGCCTCGAAGATTTGCGCGCCGGTGTAGGACATGTAGGTTGAAATGCCCATCTTGGACATCACCTTGAGCAGACCCTTGCCAACGCCCTTGATGAAGTGCTTGATCGCTTTTTCGCCTTTTTCGGCATCACCTCCGGCCAATTCCTGCAGCGTTTCCAGTGCCAGGTAGGGATGCACGGCCTCTGCCCCGTAACCGGCAAGCAAGGCGACATGATGTGTTTCACGTGCGGCGCCGGTTTCGACCACCAGTCCGACCCGGGTACGCAGCCCCTTGGTGACCAAATGGTGATGCACGGCCGAGGTGGCCAGCAGCGCCGGGATGGCGACGTGCTCACTATCGACCCGACGGTCCGAAACGATCAGGATGCTCGATCCCTTGTGGACGTGGTCCTCGGCCTCGGCACAGAGCGAAGCCAGGCGCGCTTCGACCCCTTCCTTGCCCCAGACCAGCGGATAGCAGATATCGAGTTCGGCCGAATGGAACTTGTTGCCAGTAAAGCTCGCAATGTGGCGCAATTTCGCCATATTGTCGAAGTCGAGTACCGGCTGCGCCACCTCAAGACGGTACGGCGGGTTGATCTCGTTGATGCCGAGCAGGTTCGGCTTGGGACCGATGAAGGAAACCAGCGACATCACCAGTTGCTCGCGGATCGGGTCAATCGGCGGATTGGTCACCTGCGCAAAGAGCTGGCGGAAATAGTTGAACAGGGGCTTGCTTCTGTTCGACAGGACCGCAAGGGGCGAATCGTTGCCCATCGAGCCGGTCGCTTCCTCGCCCGAGGCGGCCATCGGTTCAAGAATGAACTTGAGGTCTTCCTGGCTGTAACCGAAAGCCTGCTGGCGGTCGAGGAGCGATACCGAGCAACTGCTCGCAGGGACACTGTTGGGCACCGGCAGTTCGTCGAGCTTGATGTTGATCCGACTCAGCCAGTCCTGGTAGGGCTTGGTTCGCGACAGCGTGTCCTTGAGTTCGCTATCATCGATGATGCGTCCCTGGTCGAGATCGATCAGGAACATTTTTCCCGGTTGCAGCCGCCACTTCTGGACGATCCGTTCCTCGGGAATCGGCAGAACGCCGGCTTCCGACGCCATCACCACCAGATCGTCATCGGTCACCAGATAGCGCGCCGGACGAAGGCCGTTACGGTCAAGGGTTGCGCCGATCTGCCGCCCGTCGGTGAAGGCCACGGCGGCCGGACCGTCCCACGGCTCGATCATCGCCGCGTGGTACTTGTAGAACGCACCCCGCTTCTCGTCCATCAGCGTATGCGACTCCCAGGCTTCGGGAATCAGCATCATCATCGCGTGCGCAAGCGAATAGCCACCCATCACCAGCAGCTCGAGTGCATTGTCGAAGGCCGCGGAATCGGACTGACCGGGATAGATCAACGGCCAGATCTTTTCCAGGTCCGCGCCCAGCAAGGGTGACGAGGTCCCCTTCTCGCGCGCGCGCATCCAGTTGTAATTGCCCCGCAGCGTATTGATCTCACCATTGTGGGCAATCATCCGGAACGGGTGCGCCAGCTGCCAGGTCGGGAACGTGTTGGTCGAGAAACGCTGGTGGACCAACGCCATGGCTGAAACACAACGCGGGTCCCTGAGGTCGCTGTAGTACTCGCCAACCTGGTCCGCAAGCAGCAAGCCCTTGTAGACGACCGTCCGCGCAGACATCGACGGCTGGTAGAACTCCTTGCTGTGCTTGAGCCCGAGCGCCTGAATGGCGTTCGCCGCACTGCGGCGAATCACGTAAAGCTTGCGCTCGAGGGCATCGGTGACCATGATGTCCGGGCCACGGCCGATGAAGATCTGGCGGATTATCGGTTCCCTGGTACGTACCGTTGGCGACATCGGCAAGGCATGGTCGACCGGCACGTCGCGCCAGCCGAGAACAACCTGGTGCTCGGTGCGCACGGCGCGCTCGATTTCTTCCTGACAGGCGAGGCGCGAGGCAGATTCCTTGGGCAGGAACACCATCCCGACGCCATAGTCCCCGGGTGGCGGCAGCTGGACTCCCTGCTTGGCCATCTCTTCGCGGAAGAAGTCATCAGGAATCTGGATCAGGATCCCGGCACCGTCGCCCATCAGTGGATCGGCACCAACCGCTCCGCGGTGATCCAGGTTCTTCAGGATCAACAGGCCTTGCTCGACGATCGAGTGACTTTTCTTGCCCCGGATGTGCGCTACAAAACCGACGCCACAGGCGTCATGCTCGTTGGCTGGGTCGTAAAGCCCCTGCCCTTCAGGTATGGCGGAATCCATCACGCTCAAATCCTCACAAAACAAAGACGCGGTACCCATGCGACCGCTTGCTGAAACGGCACACACCCAGACGCCAACACGAGCGTCCAGCGGCTCTTCGGGGACTGGCGACTATACCCCGAAAGGGAGGGCCGTTCAAGATGTTGCGCCGCACCACAAAAGTGCGCCAGATGGTCGCTATTGCACCCGAATGAGGCGCCCAAGGCTCCCGCGCGGCTTCAAAGAAGCTCGGCCGCGCAGTCTAACTGTAAAGCAAACGCCATGCCCGAATGTGCAGGCCCCTCGATCCGGGGCCCGGCATCTCGAATCTCTGGCCCGGATCGACACAGCCCCGGGGCCGGCTGCTAGCGGAAAAACGCGGCCGACGGTCATCGCTGAGGTCGTCAAGAAGGGATCGTCTTTCTGCCCCCGCCTGAAAGCCGGGGCTCGTCGAACGATCTCGCCGCATCGGCTGCCGTTGGCCTGGACGACCAGGAGGCCGTTGCCTGCTGCCCGCCGCACCACTCTGCCCTGCTGGCCTGAGATGGTCGGCATTATGAAAAATGGCTCCACCGCGCTTCTATGTGCTTGGGTACCGATGTGTGCGTCAAGGCATTGGCAAGTCCGGGAATCGGAATAGCATTGATCAATGGAATTCTGTACTGTCGGCGAGGTGAAGCTGAAGATAAAGGAATGGCCATGAGGTTTGTGGTTTGCCTGTCTCGCGAAGCGATTTGGCGAGTTCTCGACGGATGATCTGACGCTCGGGCGGCTCTATGAAGTGCTCGCCCCGGCGGACAGCCACAGCATGCTGCGGATCATTGACGATTCCGACGAGGACTTTCTTTATCCGGCTTCTCTTTTCGAGGCTGTGGAGGTACACGAGCAAACGGCCACCCGGCTGCACGAATTGTTGGCAGCAAAACGCAAGGGTCAGGAAAACAGTCCTCTGAGCTGGTTTTGTGCGGGAGGCTCCGGGAGCGATCGATCCCAAGCCTGGCGGAAAAATGCGAGTCTGACCCCTATTTTTGGAACTGCTCGGTCTTGTACAAGATTCATGCAAGTGCCCTGTGGGTGACCCCGACGTGCTGACCCCGATCTCCGGTCTACGCTACCATTGCCACCTGCCACGACATGCGCGAGCCATTGATGTGGCGTATCAGGGGTGAAGATCATGGAACATATCATTCAGTTGCATATCGAGAAGCTGCCCGAGGGCGCTTACCTCGCCACCAGCGATGACGTGCAAGGCCTGGTGGCACAAGGCCGTACGATCCAGGAAACCATCGAGATTGCGCGCGATGTGGCCAAGAGGCTGATCGAGGCACAGTCCGACGCGAGCACCCCGCCGCTGCCGCCAGCCCGCGAGGCCTTCGACTACCCGCTGGTCGTGGCTACCTGATGGGGCAACTCGCGGGGTTCAGCTACCGCGAGATCGTCAAGCGTCTGAAAGAGCTCGGCCTGAAATTCCACCGCCAGGCGGCGGGCTCCCATGAGATCTGGTTTAACCCAGCGCTGAACCGGTACACAACGATCCCGAGACATTCTTGCAGGCGAAGTAACACTGCATGGCGGAGACTTCGGCTGTCGGCGCCCGTGACCGCTGCTAGCTGTCTCGCATGTAGGTCTCCCGAGTTCGACACTTTTCGCGTGCCAAACGCATAATCGGGGCTTCGGTCCCAATAAAAACAGGGGGTTGGCGCGCAGCCGAAGATTTGTTGTAGTGACACGTCTGGCCTAAAATCCTTTTGCGATCATGGCAGTATGTGGCTACAGTAGCGACATGTTCGTGAAGATCACCACGTCCGGCCCGCGCCAGTACGTCAAGCTCGTCGAGTCCTACCGGGACCCCGCCGGGGTACCTCGCCAACGGGTCATCGCCACCCTGGGGCGCATCGAAGCGGTGCGATCCGGCGAGGCTGACTCGCTGCTCAACGGGCTGTTACGGGCGGCGGGCAAGCCCTCCCTGGAGGAGGGAACCGGCGAGGTCGCCTTTGCGCCAGCGCTGTCGGTCGGCGACACCTGGCTGCTGACCGCCTTGTGGAAGGAACTGGGCTTCGCCGACGCCTTTCGCCGGTTGCTGCGCAACCGCCACCAGTTCGATGCCGAACGTCTCCTGCGGGTGATGGTGTTCAACCGGCTGTGTGATCCGGAATCCAAGCTGGGGATCCTGCGCTGGCTGGAGGGCACCCGGGTTCCCGAGGTCAGCGCCGATTCGGTGAACCACCAGCACCTGCTCCGCACGATGGATACCCTGGCGGAGGGTGCCGACCGGGTGGACGACGCCTTGACAGGTCTTCTGCGGCCGTTGATCGATCAGGAGTTGGCGATCGTCTTCTACGATCTGACGACGATCCGTGCCGAAGGCAGCACCGACGAGTCGGAAGATCTGCGGCACTTTGGCCATGCCAAGGAGGGCGGGACAGTGCGCCAGGTGATGCTCGGGGTGGTCCAGACAGCGGAAGGCCTGCCGATCCATCACGAGGTCTTTGCCGGCAATACCGGCGAGACGACGACGCTGGTGCCGACGATCGAGAAAGTGCTGGCACGCTATCCGATCAAGCGCGTGGTGCTGGTTGCCGATCGCGGCCTGCTGAGTCTCGACAATCTCGACGCCATCCGGGCCCTGCGGGTCGGCGATCAGCCGCTGGAGTTCATTCTGGCCGTCCCGGCGCGGCGCTACGGGGACTTTGACAGCCTGCTTACCCCTTTCCACGAGAAGAGTTGCCAGTCGGCGACGGCAGAGGTGTTCGGTGAGCTGAAGTGGCAGGGGTTTCGTCTGATCGTTGCCCATCGCCCGGACACGGCCAGCGAACAGAGTCGCGTACGCGATGAGCGCATTGCGGCGCTGGAGGCCGATGCTGCGCAGTGGGCGGAGAAACTCGATGCTCAGGAGGCCGGCCAGACCCATCCGGGCAAGCAGCTGTCAGACGCCGGCACGATCGCCCGTTTCTACAAGGCGGTCGCTGACGCGCATCTGGCGCACATCATCAGGGTCAATCTCGCCTCCGAGGTATTCACCTACGAGATCGACGAACGTGCGCTGAAGCGCGCGAGGCTGATGGATGGCAAGCTGATCCTCGTTGCCAACGTTCCGGATTCTCCCCCACCCGAGATCGTGGCGCGCTACAAGGCGCTGGCCGACATCGAACGGGGATTCCGTGTCCTGAAGTCCGAGATCGAGATCGCGCCGGTCTTCCATCGCCTGCCGAACCGAATCCGGGCGCATGCCTTGATCTGCTTCCTGGCGCTGCTGCTTTATCGGGTGCTGCGCCTGCGCCTGAAAGCGAAGGCCAGTCCCCTCTCCCCGGAGCGCGCTCTGGAGATCGCCCGCCGGATCCAGTACCACCAGGTCACGCTGCACCAACGCCAGTCGGCATCCGGCCTGTCCACCATCACCCCTCAACAGAAGGAGCTGTTCGAAACCATCGCTCTGCCCGAGCCCTCCGCCAGACGCTTGTAGTGCCAATTTCGAACCCGTGAATTGAGCACAAACAATCACTTGGCCGTATTTTTGTCGAACTCGGGAGGTCTGGCCCATTCGCCCGCCGCCTTTGTTCAACAACCCGAACATAGGCGATGAGCGGTGGCTCCGGGCGATGAACTCTCTGAAATCTGCCCAATCAATGCGAGTCTGACCTCGATTGTTCTCCGCTCCTTGCTTTCTTTCCTCAAGGGAGGTAGCTCAGAAACAAGGACTCCCGAGTTCGACAAAAATACGGCCAAGTGATTGTTTGTGCTCAATTCACGGGTTCTAAATTGGCACTACAGGCGTCTGGCGGAGGGCTCGGGCAGGGCGACGGTTTCGAACAGATCCTTCTGTTGGGGGGTGATGGTGGACAGACCGGAGGCTGACTGGCGTTGGTGCAGCGTGACCTGGTGGTACTGGATCCGGCGGGCGATCTCCAGAGCGCGCTCCGGGGAGAGGGGGCTGGCCTTCGCTTTCAGGCGCAGCCGCAGCACCCGATAGAGCAGCAGCGCCAGGAAGCAGATCAAGGCATGCGCCCGGATTCGGTTCGGCAGGCGATGGAAGACCGGCGCGATCTCGATCTCGGACTTCAGGACACGGAATCCCCGTTCGATGTCGGCCAGCGCCTTGTAGCGCGCCACGATCTCAGGTGGGGGAGAATCCGGAACGTTGGCAACGAGGATCAGTTTGCCATCCATCAGCCGCGCGCGCTTCAGCGCACGTTCGTCGATCTCGTAGGTGAATACCTCGGAGGCGAGATTGACCTTGATGATGTGCGCCAGATGCGCGTCAGCGACCGCCTTGTAGAAACGGGCGATCGTGCCGGCGTCTGACAGCTTCTTGCCCGGATGGGTCTGGCCGGCCTCCTGAGCATCGAGTTTGTCCGCCCACTGCGCGGCATCGGCCTCCAGCGCCGCAATGCGCTCATCGCGCACGCGACTCTGTTCGCTGGCCCTGTCGGGGCGATGGGCAACGATCAGACGAAACCCTTGCCACTTCAGCTCACCGAAGACCTCTGCCGTCGCCGACTGGCAGCTCTTCTCGTGGAACGGGGTGAGCAGGCTGTCAAAATCCCCGTAGCGCCGCGCCGGGACGGCCAGAATGAACTCCAGCGGCTGATCGCCGACCCGCAGGGCCCGGATGGCGTCGAGATTGTCGAGACTCAGCAGGCCGCGATCGGCAACCAGCACCACGCGCTTGATCGGATAGCGTGCCAGCACTTTCTCGATCGTCGGCACCAGCGTCGTTGTCTCACCGGTATTGCCGGCAAAGACCTCGTGATGGATCGGCAGGCCTTCCGCTGTCTGGACCACCCCGAGCATCACCTGGCGCACGGTACCGCCCTCCTTGGCATGGCCGAAGTGCCGCAGGTCTTCGGACTCGTCGGTGCTGCCTTCGGCACGGATCGTCGTCAGGTCGTAGAAGACGATCGCCAACTCCTGATCGATCAACGGCCGCAGAAGACCTGTCAAGGCGTCGTCCACCCGGTCGGCACCCTCTACCAGGGTATCCATCGTGCGGAGCAGGTGCTGGTGGTTCACCGAATCGGCGCTGACCTCGGGAACCCGGGTGCCCTCCAGCCAGCGCAGGATCCCCAGCTTGGATTCCGGATCACACAGCCGGTTGAACACCATCACCCGCAACAGGCGTTCGGCATCGAACTGGTGGCGGTTGCGCAGCAACCGGCGAAAGGCGTCGGCGAAGCCCAGTTCCTTCCACAAGGCGGTCAGCAGCCAGGTGTCGCCGACCGACAGCGCTGGCGCGAAGGCGACCTCGCCGGTTCCCTCCTCCAGGGAGGGCTTGCCCGCCGCACGCAGCAGACCGTTGAGCAGCGAGTCAGCCTCGCCAGATCGCACTGCTTCGATGCGCCCCAGGGTGGCGATGACCCGTTGGCGAGGCACCCCGGCGGTGTCCCGGTAGGACTCGACGAGCTTGACGTACTGGCGCGGGCCGGACGTGGTGATCTTCACGAACATGTCGCTACTGTATCCACATACTGCCATGATCGCAATAGGATTTTAGGCCAGACGTGTCACTACAACAAATCTTCGGCTGCGCGCCAACCCCCTGTTTTTATTGGGACCGAAGCCCCGATTATGCGTTTGGCACGCGAAAAGTGTCGAACTCGGGAGGCCTGACCGCAGGCTCCGGCCGCGGTAGGCTGAAGGGAAGACCCCGCCTGTGCGTGTTGACCGGAGCCGGCTGATGGGTAACCCCGCCATTCGACCCTATTCCGCTTTGCGATCGGCTTTCACCCCCTGGCTCAACGGCGGCCCGATGTAGCTTGCTTCTTGAAGCTCCCGCTCCCCTGTTGCGTCGTCTACGAGTTCCGGATAAACCCTTCCCACAAAGAAACCGAGGCCAATGACGGTCCGAACGTACCTTGTCTGACCTGGATCAAGCGTGAAGGACAGTTTCTTCTCAACCTCGGTCGACGTGCTCACCTCCTTGTTACCGGCAGCCTGGTCCACAAAGAAAAATCCCCCCGGCTTCGATTCACCGACCACAGTCCCGTTCAACAGGATCGATGGCTGGACCGCCGCGCCAAACGCACTGCCACTACGATAGAAATAGATTCGACCTTGCTCCGGACTGAGGGTCGGAATCGATGATTTCATTTCCGAGAGTTTTGGCCCCGTAGCACAAGCCGCCAATACGAGCGGCAAGAGCAAACTGACACAGAGACGATTGACGTTCATTTCCGCAACTCCTTGATCTCAAGTGGCAAGGCGACTGAAGTGGATAATGGAGAAAACGACTTCTCAACAGGGAGATAAAACCCCACGAGACGGCCCCTATTTACCACGAGGTAAGCCTCATGCATGTGCGCGCCCTCGACGGTGAAATTGGCGTTCGTAGGTTTCAGTATGTCTCCTTGGGCAATGCCGCCGGCGTCAACAAACTCGGTCCCAGCTTTTATGCTCCGCTCGTAGCCGGAATCAAGCCGCACCGGGACCGTTTGCGAAGCAAAAAACAGTTTATCCGGTGGCTGCCTCGCTCTCGACAAATCAACCGGGTGACGAGTAACCTCGCTCGCACATCCGAAAAGCCCCAGTGCTATTGGCAACAATACCCACATTTTATTCATGTCATCTCCCGGCCACTTCATGCTCCCTAGACGCCTTGCGCTATTTCCCGAGATAATTCGGTAGAGTAGAGAACAGACTTGTCATTCTTTAGGCATAACCTAGCTGTTACCGCCCCTTTCGTCTGGCGGTGCCTCAATAGCCTTGCCATAGTTTGCGTCGCCTGCCCTCCCTCATCAAACCGTGCATGCGATTTGCCCGCACACGGCTTTCCGATGTTCTTCACACCGAGGCATGCGCCGTGTTCCAGCCTGCCGTCATCGGGACTTTGTACAGCCCATAGTTCGCATAGAGCTTCTGACGCGGAAACCGTAATAGCGCGGTCCCCCGATCACTGATCTTGTAACGGTTCATCAGGTGCGTCCGCAGACGTTCTTCCGCCTGCGTTTTCACCTTGCCGAGCACCTTGCTGGAATTCCGGTAGTGGAAATAGGCTACCCACCCGCGAAGGCTGGCATTCATATTCCTCACCACGTCACCCAGCGGCACTGGCGTGAGCCGTCGATCCGTCTGTTGCTTGATACGTTCCTTGATTTTCGCAAGCGATTTTGGCGCCGGGCAGACATGCGGATAACTTTTGCCCGACTTCCAACTCTTGCTCACCCTGATTGCAAATCCCAGGAAGTTGAAGCTTTCCTTCCGGGCATCAATGATGCGGGTCTTGGTCTCGTTTAACGTGAGTTCAAGTCGATCCAGCACTCGCCGCACCGTGGCGAGGGGCGCGTCAACTTCGCCCCCGCACAGCACGACAAAATCGTCCGCATAGCGAACGATCCGCGCCTTCAATTTCCAGCAGAGTTGATGCCTGTCCCAGATCCGATCCAGCAGATGCAGGTAGCAGTTCGACAACAGCGGTGAAATCACACCCCCTTGCGGAGTGCCTTTGCTGTTGGCTTTGCCACCGCCGACATGCTTCCGTGTGCCGTCCGCGTCCTCACCAATGACCGGCGCTTTGAGCCATAGCTTGATGACGTGCAAAATCGCACCATCAACAATGCGCTCGGCCACCACGGCCAGCAGTTTGGCATGCGGAATGCTGTCAAAGTATTTCGACAGATCGGCATCGATGACTTCCGTGTAGCCGCGATAAAGCGCTTCGGCAATTGCATCGACCGCATCGTGGGCCGATTTCTTCGGCCTGAACCCGTAAGAGTTCGGACAGAAGTCGGCTTCAAATATCGGTTCGATGACGAGCTTGACGGCCATCTGGGCAACACGGTCACGGATCGTCGGTATCCCCAGCGGACGCAGGCTGCCGTCCGCTTTAGGGATCATGACGCGCTGTACCGGACTGGGGTGGTAGGTCTTTTCTTTCAGGTCTTGGGCCAGCTCCGACAAAAACGCGTCTATCCCTGTCGTCTGCTCTATGGCCTCGAAGCTGATCCCATCGACACCGGGACTTCCCTTGTTGGCGCGGACAAGGCGGTAGGCATGATTGAGGATGTCTGCTCGCCAGACCTTGTCATATAGCGCATAGAAGCGATAGGCCGGTTCCTGCTTGGCCTTGGTGTAGAGCTTCCTCTGTAGTGGCCTGATCATTTCAGGGGTGGTTAGCATGACGCAATCCCCTTCTCCTTCACTCTTCGGTTGCATGAACAAAGTAGGGTCCCTTCCCTCGTCCGGGGTTGTGTTGTCCCGCGAACTCCAGCAGTACTATGAACCCCTCCGACTCCCGCTACGGTCTGCGGCGCTTTCGTTTCCTTATACGCTTCAGTCGGTGGTCTCCCCACCACCGTAACGGGTCTCCCGTGCTGCACGGTATTTCCTCCACAACATGCCACCCCTGCTACCCCGGGAGTCGATGGACGCCACTTCCGTTATTCCAGCGTCCTTCCAGCGGCCTTCCCCTTCAGGATACAGGGTCGGCTTCCCCATTTAGTGTGACGAGGCTACGTCTAGGTTCACTTGCGTTGCGGCCTGCTGCTTTGCCCTGGGAAACTTACGACCTCCGATTACTCGAACGCCGCTTCCCGGTGCTAGAAAGGCGTACGGACAACTCCTTTCACGGGACTTTAACCCGCTGGATATACCGCCGATCACGGCGAACACCCTGGCCCCTTTAACCCTCAGCCTCGCTCGCAAACGTGACCCCAAACGTGCCAAACGTGCCAAACGTGCCAAACGTGATGACCCCAAACGTGACTTGCAGAGGGAGGGCAATAGGTAAGAGCTGCCCCCCACCGGATCATCCGACCTGCTTCAAAACGCCAGTGCGAACGCGGCAGGCCCAAGGAAATAGAACCCTACAATTACCGCCGTCGTCAATACTCCGTAGTAGATTTCTCGACCAAATGACTCACTTGCAATAGTCCACCGAAGGCGATCTACCAAATCAAACTCATTGACCACGCTTATCAATGATTGAGCAGGCTTCTCAAGCAGCAGATTCCGTAGTTGCTGAACCGGTTGTCGCGCATAGGCGTTCAATTGTTCCTGAGTATACTGGTCAGTGTAAAAGACAAGCCCTCCAATATTAGCAATGGCCATCAACCTCCCATCGACTATCCCAACAGGATTTGGCACGATCCAACGAGTGTCAGGTGAATAGCCGATATCGCACAAGCTAACGCAGTAGTAAGCCATTTGCGCCAAACCGGCAGCGATTCCACTTCTCGATAGAGGTTTTATTTCGAGGAACTTCTTGCGAGTGAAGTTAAGGATGTCAGGTTTCAGATTATCTAGCCATCCAACTCCCGCCCATGCTCCGTAGGAGATGCGATCCTTTGGATGTGTGTGTGCATATTGCCACCCAACAACGGCTTCAACGGCCCTGCCCGTTTCGGGGCTGTAGCTCAGTCCGTCAGGATCAATCATATTCACCGGGTTGCCGCCTCCGTAGACATAAGAGTGTAATGTTGCGGGCGCCGACTCGTCGCCATCCACAGGATCAATCGATCGGAATCTTCCAATTGAAGGGTCGAGGTATCTATTGCGAAGGTAGTACGAATTCAATTCGTTTTCAAACTGCTCTCCTAAATACAGGTATGAATTAGCTGTCAATCCAGCATGCGAAACTTGAACGCCAAACGCGTCATACCGCATAGCATCAGTAGCCACGCCATCAGATCTCGTCAAGAATCTCACACTCCCATGCCCGTCATACCCATAGAAGCTCACCCCTGACGCCTGCTTCTGACTGATCAGCTTCAGCCCATACGTATAGCTCCGCTCCACCGCCCCGCCGACGATCTCCTCGAGCACCTGCGCATACCCCGTCGGGTTCCGGTCATCGACCAGGAATCCCGTCGTCACGCCGCCCGCCGTCTTCGCCACCCGAATCCCGTCGCCGTTATAGACGAAACTCACGCCGCCATCGGCGCTGGTCAGGTGGTTCTCGAAGTCATACCCGAACGTCCGCCCGCCCGAAGTCAGCGTGTTGCCGTTGTTGTCGTAGCCCTCGCCACCGAGGCGATCGTTGAAGTCGTATTCGAAGCTCTGGTCGGTGATGCCGGCGACCGTCGAAGTGCGCACCAGCCGGTTGCCGACCTTGTCGTAGGTGTAGGCGATGGCGCCATTCGGCCCGGCCGGGTCGGCGCTGATCGTCTCGCTCCTTAGCCGATAGAGATCGTCGTAGGTGTAGTCGACCCGCCGGCCGCTGGCTTCGGTCACCGCGACGCGGTTGCCTGACGGCCCGAGGGTGTAGGTGTAGCCGGCGATCGTCGTCGCGCCCCTGGCGCCGGTGACGTTGGTGAGTCGGTTGAGCGGGTTGTAGGTGTAGGTGGTCTGCACGCCGTTCGGGTAGAGGAAGCCGGCGAGGTTGCCGACGGCGTCGTAGCTGTAGCTCGTCACGCGGCCTTCGGCATCGGTGACCGTGGCCAGGCGGTTGCGCGCGTCGTAGCTGTAGTCCATCGCCGCGCCGCCAGCGTGGTTCGACTGGATGCGGGTCAGGTTGCCGGCGGCGTCGTAGCTGTAGCTGAGCGTTCCCTGCGGCGTCGCCTTGCTGAGCAGGCGGTCGCGGCTGTCGTAGCTGTAGGTGGTGCTACCGCTGGCGTCCTGCATACCGGCGCGCTGGCCGGAGGGGGTGTAGGTGAAGACCACCGGCGGCTGGCCGAGGCTGCCATCGGGGGTCTTCCGGAGCAGGCGGTTGACGCTGTCGTAGGCGTAGCTGGTCGTGCGGCCGTTGAAGTCGGTCTTCGTCCGCAGGTTGCCGGCGGCGTCGTAGGTGGAGGTCTCGGTCTGGCCGAGCGGCAGGGTGCGGCTGCTGCGCCGGCCCATCCTGTCGTAGGCAAAGCGGGTGGTGCGTCCTTCGGCGTCGGTCTGGGTGAGCTGGTTGCCCTGTTCGTCGTAGCTGTAGGTGGTGATCTGGCCGAGGGCGTCGGTAACATTGATCAGCCGGCCGAGCGCGTCGTAGGCGAACTGGGTGGTCTTGCCGGCTTGGTCGGTCTTGGCGGTCTGCCGGCCGAGGGCGTCGTAGCTGACTTGCTCGAAGGTGCCGTCGGCGTAGGTGGTGCGGGTGCGGCGGTTGTTGGCGTCGTAAGTGAAGGCGACGGCGTTGCCGTTGGCGTCGGTGACGCGCGTCTGGTTGCCGAGGTCGTCGTAGCTGAAGGTGGTGGCTTTACCGAGGGCGTCGATGACCTGCGTGCGGCGGCCGGCGCCGTCGTAGGCATAGGTGGTGGCGTTGCCGCGCGCGTCGGTGCTGGTGAGGACCTGGCCGGCGGCGTCGTAGGCGGTGCTGCTTCCGCTGCCGTCGGGGAAGGTGGTGGCGGTCAGCCGGCCGAGCGCGTCGTAGGTCGAGGTGGTGGTCCGCCCTGCCCGGTCGGTGCTGCCGGTGCGCCGGCCTTCGGCGTCGTAGGTCGAGGTTTCGGAGGTGCCGTCCGGGTACGAGGTGCGCGCCAGCCGCCCCATGTCGTCGTACTCGTAGCGCGTCTCGCGACCCAGTGCGTCGATGGTCTTGTCCTGCTTGCCGATCGCGTTGTACGCAACCTGGCTAACCGAGCCGTCCGGCTGCGTGGTCTTGACCACCCGGTTCATCGCGTCATAGTCGAAATGCGTGATCAGCGCCTCCTTGCCGCCACCCGGCAGGGTGCGGGTGACGGTCTGCGTCAGGCGATTGCCGTTGGCGTCGTAGGTATAGCTCGTGGTCTTGCCACCGACAGGCTCCGTTTCCTTGACGACACGGCCCGGCCCATCGTACTCGTAAACGGTGACCTGACCGAGGGCATTGGTGCGGCTAAGCGGCAGTCCACTGGCATCGTAGCTGTAGCTCGTCGTATTGCCCGCGGCATCCTGCATTGAGATCAGGTTGCCGCGCGCGTCGTAGGTGTTGCTCGTCACCCGGCCCAGCGCGTCGGTGATCGTCAGCACCTGGCGGTTCGCGTTGTAGGTAGTGGTCGTGACCTTGCCGAGTGCGTCGGTTTCGCTCAGCCGGTTGTTGTTTGCGTCATAGGTGTAGCTGCGGGTGCGCCCCAGCGGATCAGTCTCGCTAAGCGTGTTGCCGCGCGCGTCGTAGCTGCGGGCGGTGACGCCGCCGTTGGCGTCGGTCGTGCGCGTGACATTCCCCTGGTCGTCGTATTCGTGGATGGTCTGGCGCCCGAGGCGGTCGGTAATGATCTCGCGGTTGGCGGCCAGCTCGTGCGTGAAGACGATCTCCTTGCCGAAGGCGTCGATGGTCTTGATCAGCCGTCCGGCGTCGTCGTACTCGTTGCGAATCGGGCGAACACCGCGTGGGTCACGGATTTCGATCAGGCCATGGCTGAAGTTGTAGAGGAAGCTGGTGACCCGGCCCTGCGCGTCGGTATGGCTGGCCAGATCACCGTTGATGTCGTAAGCGTAGCGCTGGACATTGCCGTTGGGGTCGGTCACCTGGGTGATGCGGCCTTCGCTGTCGCGCGTGAAGGCGATGCTCAGGCCCGCCGAATGCGTGACGCCCAGCGGGCCAAAGGTGACGGTGTTGCCATTGCGGTCGCGGATGTACTGCACCACCCCGGCGCGTGTGATGCGGATGGTCTGGCCCTCGGGGGTGGTGTAGTCGTAGGCGGCGGGTGCATACGGCGCAACGGGGTTGACGATGGCGTACAACTCGACCGCCCCCGGGAAAACTCCGGCCGTCGACTGCACCAACAGTTCATCGGCATCGGCCGGCCGCAGGCTGCCGCGGGTGATGCCGCGAGGCACGTAGGTGGCACGGACGATATCGAGCGGGACGAACTCCCGCGAACTCGGCACGACCGAAAAGTCGAACTCCTCAACCCTGCCGTCGGGCAACGTGATGGTCACGAGGTGCTTGCGGGTCGGCGCCAGCGAATAGGTCGGAAAGATGGCGAGGGTCTTGTCCTCAAACCAGTCGGCGCCCTCGACCCCGGTGACGCGCAGGCGGATGCTGTTCACGTCGAGCCGCCAGCCGATGCCGAAGTCGCCCTTGGTCTTGTCGCGGCTGTCGTAGCTGCGCACGACGCTGATCGGGATGCCGGCCATCGGCACGTTCACGTCCTGGAAGGCGAGCGTGAAGTTGCCGACTTTCTTGTCGCGTGCGACCTGGAAGTCGACCTCGGCCGTCTGCTGGTTGCCTGCCCGGTCGAACACGGTCAAGCGCAGGAGGTAGTAGTCGTTGACCAGCGTCGTCGGGTCGAGCACGCCCAGCGCGCCATTCACGACCGGTACGGTACCGACAGCGATCGTGGTGAAGCTCGGCTGGCCGAAGGGTGCGATCTCGAGCACGTACTTCAGGAAGTTGTCGTCGGCCGCGGTGCCGGTTACCGGGATCGCTGTGCTGACAGTGGCGCCGCTCGTCGGTGCGGTGATGGCGGCCGTAGGTTTCGTGCCGTCCGCGACGGCCGCCTTGACGTTGAGGGTCGTACTGCCGCTGACGCCGCCCTGGCTGACGCTGATCGTCGTGCTGCCTTCACTGAGCGCGCTGGCAACACCGGCGACGTCGATGCTGGCCACTGCCGGGGTGCTGCTCGTCCAGGTAAGCCCGCTGGTCAGCGGCAGGCTGGAACCGTTGCTGAGGATGCCGGTGGCAGCGAAAGCCTGGCTTTGGCCGGTGAGGATCAGGGCGTTGAGCGGGGTGACGCGGATCGCGGTAACCGCCGGTCCGGCCTGGCCGCTGGAGACGACGAGGGCAACGGCGCTGCCGCTGCTGACGAGCGTGCCGGCGGTGGGGTTCTGGCTGATGACGCGGCCGGCGGCAACGGTGTCGCTGGCGGCAAGGCTGACGGTGCCGACGGTCAGCGAGGCGGCGCTGATCGCGCTCTGCGCGGCGGCCTGTTCCTGGCCAACGACACTGGGGACGCTGACCGGAACCGGTGTGGCGGCGACGACGACGAGGAAGCTTTGCGGGGCGAAGAGGCCGCCCTGGTCCTGGACGCGGATGGTGACGGCGTGGCTGCCGATCTGGCCGGCGTTGGGGGTCCACTGGATCAGGCCGCTGGCGGCGTTGATGCTCATGCCGGCGGGGGCGGTGGTCAGCGAGAAGGTCAGCGTATCGCCGGGGTCGGGGTCGCTGGCGGTGACCGGGTAGGTATAGGCAGTGCCGACGGCGCCGGCGGTGATCGCGGTGGAGGTAATGGTCGGCGGGTGGTTGACCTTCGCGGCGGTGATGCTGACGCTGTCCGGGGCGCTGGCGCGGCCGGCGTTGCTGACGATCAGGTCGAGGGTGTAGGCGCCGGCCTTGTCGGCGGTGAAGCTCGGGCTGACGGTGGCCGGGTTGGCGAGGACGGCGGCGCTGTTGGCCGGGCGGCTGGTCAGCGTCCATTGGTAGCTGAGCGGGGCGCCGTCGAAGGCGCGCGAGGCGCTGCCGTCGAGGGTGACGGTGGCCGCCACTTCGACGGCCTGGTCGGGACCGGCGTCGGCGCGGCTGTAGGTGGCGGTGCACTTGCCGAGGCCGCGCGCGGCGTGCAGGGCGTTGACCTCGGCCGGGGTGAGGGCGCGGTTGTAGAGCGTCGGTTCGTCGAGCAGGCCGGCAAAACCTCCGGCGGCAAAACCGTCGGCATTGCCGAGCGTGATCGGGTCGCTGCTGTCGAAGATCGAGAAGGCGTTATCGAGGCCGGCTTCCTCGCTGCCGTTGACGTAGAGGCGATAGCGCGCACCGTCCCAACTCAGTGCGATGTGTTGCCACGTGCCGGCCGGCCAGGTGTCGGTGCTGCTGACCAGCGCCGGGGCGGACGGCATGCGCACCAGCAGCCGGCCGTCGCCGCCCAGCACCTGGATCGCCACCGGGGCGTTGAATCCACCTTCGAGGTAGCGGCCCTTGGCCAGGAGCATCTGGTTGGGCGTGCTGACGTTGATCGTCGTTGTCGGGTTGAACCAGAATTCGACGCTGAAGGCGCCGGCGAAGCCGGTGGTGCGGCTGCTGGCGATGCGGGTCAGGTCGTCGACGCCGTCGAAGCGGAAGGCCTGGCCGACGAGGCCGGCGGCGTAGCTGGCGCCGTTCTCGGCAAGGCCGTCGCTGGCGGCGGCGCGGTCGAGCGTGTTGCCGTCGCCGGGCCACCAGCTCACAAGGCCGCTGGGCGGTGGGACGCAGACGAGGACGGCGGCGACGCTCAAGGTGAATGGCTGGGTAACGAAGAGGCCGCCGGCGTCCTGGACCTTGACTTCGACCGGGTGGTCGCCGGCCTGCGCCGCGGTGGGGGTCCACTGGATCAGGCCGCTGGCGCCGTCGATGACCATGCCGGGGGGAGCCGTAGTCAGCGAATAGGTCAGCGTGTCGCCGGGGTCGGGGTCGGTGGCGGTGACGGCATAGGTGTAGGGCTGGGCGACGGTGGCGGAAGTTACGGGCGCCGAGGTGATCACCGGCGGCGTTGGTGTCACCACGAGAACAAAGGTCTCTTCAGCGACAAGGCCACCGGCGTCGGTGACGCGGACGGTGACGTAGTGGCTACCGACCTGCGCGAGCGTGGGGGTCCACACGATCAGGCCGTTCGCCGCGTTGATCGTCATCTCGGCCGGGACGGGGTAGAAGGGGACGCGTCGGAAGGAATACGTCAGCGCATCGCCGACGTCGTCATCAGCCGCGACAACCGGATAGCTGTAAGTTTTCCCCACTACAGCGATTGTTGGCGGACTGGGGGTGATTCTGGGCGCGTGATTCGGAACCGCAGCTGCCCGAATCACCACTGTATCCGGCAGGCTTTCCGTCAGGCCATTGTTGACGATCAGTTGTGCGATGTAGATGCCACGCTTGTCGGCCAGCAGTGTGGGCATTCCCGTTGCTGCCCCACTCAGCACGGGACTGCTGCCGGCCGGCGAATTCAGGATCGACCAGGCGAAAGTGATCGGTCGACCAGCAGGGTCCTTCGATATGGTTCCATCAAGCGTGACCGTGGCGCCCTCGTCGACCGACTGGTCCGGGCCCGCATTCGCCATCGGGAAGCCGGCCTTGCACTTGCCGGCTGAACCCATTCGATAGATCGCTTGGACCTCCTCGAGCGAAAGTGCGCGGTTATAGATCGTCGCCTCATCGATCAACCCACTGAACGCCCGGTTCGGGTTTGCCGGATCATGCCCGATGTTGAGTGGATTGCCCGACGCCTTGATCCTGCCGGGGGCATGCGTTGGTGGGTCCACCCTCACACCATTGGCGTAGAGCCGAACGTAAGATCCATCGTACGTCCCCACCACGTGCATCCATTCTCCGAGGTTGAGGGGAGCAGGCGCGCTGAGAAACCATTCGCTGAGAAACCATCCAGGAACATCGACAAAAAAGGCTACGTTTTGACCAAGGAACTCGAGAGCGTAGCCGTCCGTTTGGCCCAACCCTTCCCCAGCCTTCTTCACAATGGGGTCATAGCCTGCGACAAACGCGCTGGGTTTGATCCAGGCCTCAACGGAAATAGCATCAACCAGGTTCAAAGCGGCATCGTCCGGGATGGAAACATGCTCAGGGCCGCCAACCAGGCTGAATGCCTGATCGACCTTCCCGGGCGCGAAACCGGGTGCATCGACCAAGGTTCCGTTGAATCGGCCCAAGAGATCCCGACCATCGCCTTCCCCGCCCCACCATCCGACCATTCCGGGAGGCGGTGCAGCGCAGACGGATATCGTATAGCTCTGTTCGGCGAACAGCCCCCCGGTGTCCTGCACGCGGACCGTGACAAGGTGGTTGCCACCCTGAGTCTCTTCGGGTGTCCAGTTGATCAAACCAGTCGTCTGGCTGATGGACATCCCCGTCGGCAGACTGGTGAGCGAATAGGTGAGTACGTCGCCCGCATCCGGGTCAGTTCCGTTAACCGCGTAGCTGTAGGGTATGCCCCCGGCTGCGATGGTCAGCGGGGTCGAGGCAATAGCCGGAGCACGATTGGACAGGGAAACGGTCACCGAGTAGCTTTGCTCGGTGAACGCGCCGCTTCTGTCGCTAACACGGACCGTAACGCCATGCGAGCCAACCTGGTCTACCTGCGGCACCCATTGGATGCGCCCGGATGAGCCGTCCATGACCATCCCCGGCGGTGCCAGGACCAAAGAATACGTCAGCACATCGCCAGGGTCGTCATCCGTCGCGACGATCGGGTAGCTGTAGGCTTGCCCCGCGACAGCCAGTGTTGGCGGACTTGAGATGATTCTGGGCGGGTGATTGGCCGCCACCGCCTCGACGACGACCAGCGCCGGGACGCTGTCGACCTTCCCGTCGCGCACGACGAGCTGGATCGTGTAGATGCCCGGCACGTCCGGTACGAACGAAGTCTGTGCCGCGGTCGGGCTGACGATACTGGCGTTGCTGCCGCCCGGGCGCAGGGCGATGCTCCAGGACCAGGTCAGCGGGTCGCCGTCCGGGTCGGACGAGGCGCTGCCCTTGAGGACCACCGGGCTGCCGACCGTGGTCTGGGTCGGGATGGCTTCAGCGACGGCGATCGGTTTGCGGTTGGCTGCGTTGACGGTGACGACGACGGTCGCCGGCACACTGCTGAGCTGGCCGTCGCTGACGATCAGTTGCGCGATGTAGCTGCCGGCGAGGTCGGGGACGAAGCTTGGGCTGACGCCGTCGGACGGGGTGATGGCGGCGTTGCTGCCCGGCGGCAGCGTGGTCAGCGACCAGACGAAGGTGATCGGGTCGCTATCGGCGTCGTGCGAGGCGCTGCCGTCGAGCTTCACGGGCGTACCCGCGGTGACGGTCTGCGCGGCACCGGCGTTGGCGACCGGTCGCGAGTTGGTGGTGGACAAGGTGACGGTATCGGGCGCGCTGGCGAGTTGGCCGTCGCTGACGATCAACTGGGCGATGTAATTGCCGGGGCGATCGAGGGTGAAGCTCGGGTTGACGGTATCGCTGCCGCTGAGGGTCGCAGCGCTGCCGGCGGGCCGTCCGGTCAGCGACCAGGTGTAGGTCAGCGCGGCGCCTTCGGGATCGTGCGAGGCGCTGCCGTCGAGGGTGGCGCTGCTGCCGAGCGCTGCGCTCTGGTCGGGACCGGCGTTGGCGATCGGTGCGGCATTGGCGGTGGTCAGGGTGACGCTGGCCGGGGCGCTGTCGACGGTACCGTCGTTGACGATCAACTGGGCGACGTAGGTGCCGGGAGCGTCGGCATTGAAGCTTGGCGTGACGGTGTTGGGGTTGCTAAGCACGGCGGCGCTGCCGGGCGGACGGGCGAGCAGCGACCAGCGGAAGGTCAACGGGTTGCCGTCGACGTCGCTGGAGTGGCTGCCGTTGAGGGTGATCGTGGCGCCGAGCGGGATCGACTGGTTGGGTCCGGGATTGGCAACGGGGGGTGAGTTCTCGGTGGTGACGGCGACGGTGTCGGGCAGGCTGGGGACTTTGCCGTCGCTGACGGTGAGTGCGATCAGGTAGCTGCCGGGCTGGTCGATCAGCAGCGTCGGATTGACGGTGTCGGGGTTGCCAAGCGTGGCGCCGCTGCCCGGCGGGACGCTGGCGAGCTGCCAGGTGTAGGTCAGCGGATCGCCGTCGACGTCGGTCGAGCCGCCGCCGTTGAGCATGACGAGGGTGCCGACGCGGACGCTCTGGTCGGGACCGGCGTTGGCGATCGGGCGGCTGTTCTCGGTGCTGACGATGACGGTATCGGGAACGCTGTCGAGTTTGCCGTCGCTGACGATGAGTTGGATGACGTATTGGCCGGGTTTGTCGGCGGTGAAGCGCGGCGCGACGGTGACAGCGTCGAGCAGGCTGGCGAGGCTGCCGAGCGGATGGTTTTTGAAGGTCCAGCTGTAGCGCAGCGGGTCGCCGTCGGGGTCGGAAGAAGCGGCACCGCTGAGCTGGACCGGGTCGCCGACCTTGACCGTCTGGTCGGGTCCGGCATTGGCGAACGGCGTCTGGTTGATGGTGCTGCACTTGGCGCGGGTGCAGCGCAGGGCGCACAGGCGGCCGTCGATCGAGTTGATCAGGCCGTTCTGGTCGGGGTCGCGCGGATCGCTCGGGCCGGTCACTGCGGCGCGGGCGAGAATGGATTTCTGGATGAGGGTGAGGTCGTTGAGGTCGATGTCGCCGTCGTTATCGACGTCGCACGGCATGGCCCCGACCTGGCCCGCGAGAACGAACCAGAACAGGAGCAGCCACACCCAATGTTTCACGCTTCGAAACATCGACCCCTCTTCCCCCTGAACAAGCGTTTGAGGCTCTCAAAAGCTGCCTCGACTCAAGGCCAGGCCCCTCGCCCGGCGTTCAGTATTCTTGCTCGGCAGTCTGTGCTGCCTGCTCCGCCCACGGCAGGTGGACGGCTTTTGATGTGGTTGCGCCGGCCAGTTTGTTGCGCTTTGCAGGTGGCTTGAAGCGCCGGGTGCTGCTGCACGGGCCGGGCCGGGTGTTGTCTGGAGCGTTTTGTCCCGCTTACCTTAGTGGATTTTATCGACGATGTAAACCCGATCCCCCGAAGGATTCGCGACCACGCTGCCCTGATCGGATCAGCCGGTACGCACCCTCCTGAACCGGCGACCGCCAAGGGTAATCAGCCCGGCACCGGCAAGCAAAGCCAGCGTGCCGGGTTCCGGCACAGCCGCAGGCAGCACGGTGATGCTGCCCGTACTCAGCGTGGGCGTTCGTGGATCGCCCCAGACGTTGCCAAGAGTGACTGTCTTGAATTCCAGCAGGGTCGTGCCGGGCAAAAGGGTGTCGAATTCGATGGAAAACAGCCGCATGGTACCGTCTTGGCGGACGAGCAAAGTCTGCCAAACGAGAAGGTCAGGCACGGGCTCCAGCGAGAAATCGCTGACCGTCAGTCTGCCGCTCTGTCCATTGTCGTCGACACCCAGACCGATTGACGTTCCCAGTGAAAAACCATCGGTTGCCTTCTTGAAACGGATGATGGCTGGATCGTAGACGACGTCGAAATCGTAAGCACCGAGGCCGTCATCCTGGTTTGGCGTGCCGGGGAAGATGCCAGCAATGCGAACGTCGACCGTCGCGACCCTGCCGAGCCCCACGTCTTGCGTGGACGGCGAGAAGCTGAGCGTGTAGGCTGAAGCCGCTCCCGAAAGGAAGACGAGGCCCGCAAGAACAGCGCCGAACAGCGCTCGTGAGAGGTGCGTGGTTTTCATCGAGTCGATCTCCCCAGAATCCCCGAAAAAACGGCCATGCTAGCACTGTGCTCGATACCATGTGGCCGACACGGATTAAAGTGCAAGATTTGTGCCTGAAATGAAAAGTCTCTATGGATCATATAGATGCTACGCAGAACTGTTCTTCGAGAAACGCCTACTGTAAAAAATTCCGACACTTTTCGACCCGGCGGCCGCATCGAGATGTAGCGGCGGATGCCTGCCGGGTCAGCCAGGAACTCGACCTGGGTCACCGGCGTTGCGCACAGCGCTTGTCGTCAGAGTTAATTAGGAGACTGTCACCGTAATTGCGGAATTCGGGCTGTCCCCGTAATTCCGGGATTACTCATTGGACCGGCTGTCCATCACCAGCGCATACCGTTTTGACGGGTAGGCCGTCTTTGTAATAGTAATACTCGATACATTTTTTGCCCCTCTGACTCACTTCTCGCTTTCCTATATCGCTGGCGGCAAAGAAGTCTCCTAGAGATGTACTGCCATTTTGGTGCCAGTCCATCTCCTGCCAAGAATAACCTTGGTTTAAACTACCCGCCGCACGAAACGAAAAATAAGCGATCACCAGGGCGACTATGCCCACCGCCACGGGTACTAGCCACCCCACTATTTTGCCCAAGGTGCACTCCAACCACTGCCCGGTTGAGATGCCGGATAGCCCGTCGCCCCATTTGCGGCATCTAAATCGAGCAATTTATTTCCGAGTGATACGGGTAGTATTTTATTTCCAGTATCGATACCCAAGACTTTTAAGCATCTCTGGACAGGGTTACCGCAATTGTTGCTTATCGAGCTGTAATCATCCCGTGACCAGGATAAGCATGCTTTCAAGGCTTTTTCCTGCTGGGGCTTGAGATTCAGCTTTACTTCCATCCCGTCTCTAAAGGCGTTCGCTTCACGGTAGCTCGACGTCGGCATATCACTCATCCCGCCAGGGCCAAAAGAATAGGTGGTCCCGTTAATATCCGTAGAGACGTGCCCGAACGAGGACCTCCCAAAGCCAACTGGCTGCCAAATTGTTACCCCAGTCTCGAGCCCCGTTCGATCGCTAAAGTTAAGCGGACTCCCCTCCGCATAGCCGTAAGTATTGATCCCCCCCGCCAACCCAATCGGATCACTCTGTCCATACCTTCCCAGTTCCGGGAAGTAATGATCTCTGAAGTAGTTATAGTGCGCCTGCGTCTCCTGGTCGAAGTACTGCCCCGGGAAGCGCAGATGGATCGTCGTCAGCCGGCCGTCGCCATCGGGGTCCTCCTCCGGCAAGGCCATGCCGAAGGGCTCGGTGGTGGGCGGGTTGCGCCAGACGACGGTCTGGCTCTCGTCCGTCGCGACGCGCGGTGTCCCGAGATGGTCCGCGTGCAGATAGAGGATCGTCAGGCCGGCGCTGGCCGGCGCATTGACCGTGATCGGCACCGCCGCGCTGGTCTGGCTCGCCCCAAGACGGTCGGTCGCCTGCGCGGTCAGGAGGTAGCGGCTGGCAGGAACGAGGTTCCAGACGACGCGGTACGGACTGCTCACCGCGCTGCCGATCAACGTCGCACCGTGGAAGAAGTCGACCCGGGCCACCCCGTCGGGATCGTTCGCGTCAGCGGTGAGCGTGACGGTTGCCGGCGCCGTGAAACTCTGGTTGGCCCCCGGGCTCGTCAGGCTCACCGTCGGTGGCAGGTTGCCCTGGACGGTGAGGTCGTGCGCCGCGCTGTCGGTGGCCCGGGCGGCCAGGTCGTAAGCCCCGGCCGTGGCGTTCGGCGAGTCAGCGGCATAAGGACTGTCGTCGGCGGTGGCGATGGCCGTGGCGTCAGCCAGGAACTCGACGTTGGTCACTGGCGTTTCGCGCAGTGCATATCGTCACGGTTAATTAAAATACTGTCACCGTAATTACGTATCGCATGGCGATCATAATTAATTACGCATACTGTCTCCGCAATTCTCCGCGAGCCTCTGTCCCTGTTTTGTAACTCGTCAAAGTCCCTCGTCTGCTCTCAAATAACCCTTTGCAATCAAATGTAATTTCATCGTACTTTGAAAATAGCAGATAGGGATTGATACGGTGTCGCTCTAAGAAATAGCTCCCGCTCGAAACGTATCCCGTTACGCCATTTTTCAAACGAACTCGAATTAGTAGATCGCTCTTCGTGTCCTCACATGAGAGAACGTGCGCTTGTTCACCTTCAGCCAGAGTATAAGCCAAGTCCTGATTTACGGGATTGGCATAAACTATAGTGGTTCCTGTTGCATGCAGCGTAATGATTTCACCTATGTGCAGCAGGTACATGCCTGCCGAAATCGCTGCCGCAACAATAACCACTGTACTGCATTTTGCCATTCGCATGCATATAAATGAAACGAACGATTTATGCATTACTGCCCACTTGGTAAATTTTTACCCGGATATTTCTTATTGCCGATAGCCCGAGGAGAATCATGAATTATTCGATAAACATCCATCGGAAGAACACGCGCCTTGTCTGCAGGATTTATGATCCCCAAGCGACTGAGGCATCGAATCCAGGGATTACCGCAATTATTCCTGATCTCCTGATAGTCGCCTGTCTCTTTCAGGCATTTTCTCAATAGTGCTTCTTCAAATGGCGACAAATCCAAGACAATGCCGCGACCGCCGCGGTCAATGTCAGGCTCGGTTTGGCGCCTCGCATAGGCATCAGCAGAAGGCCGTTGTGAATCCCAACCTTTCGGACCAAACGACCAATTCTCTCCGTTAATGTTGCCAGAAATATGCCCCCAACGACTCGCAAAACGCGGCCCAGACCCCCACTGAATAATCTCGGTATATAAGCCAAGAGGATCAATAAAATTTAAGGGCGAGGACTTGACGTAGGCGTACCCGTTGCCCCCCCCCGCCAACCCAATCGGATCACTCTGCCCATACCTTCCCAGTTCCGGGAAGTAATGATCCCTGAAGTAGTTGTAGTGCGCCTGCGTCTCCTGGTCGAAGTACTGCCCCGGGAAACGCAGGTTGATGGTCGTGACCCGGCCGTCGCCATCGGGGTCCTCCTCCGGCAAGGCCATGCCGAAGGGCTCGGTGGTGGGCGGGTTGCGCCAGACGACGGTCTGGCTCTCGTCCGTCGCGACGCGCGGTGTCCCGAGATGGTCCGCGTGCAGATAGAGGATCGTCAGGCCGGCGCTGGCCGGCGCATTGACCGTGATCGGCACCGCCGCGCTGGTTTGGCTCGCCCCAAGACGGTCGGTCGCCTGCGCGGTCAGGAGGTAGCGGCCGGCTGGAACGTGGTTCCAGGCGACGCGGTACGGACTGCTCACCGCGCTGCCGATCAGCGTCGCCCCGTGGAAGAAGTCGACCCGGGCCACCCCGTCGGGATCGTTCGCGTCAGCGGTGAGCGTGACGGTCGCCGGCGCCATGAAACTCTGGTTGGCCCCCGGGCTCGTCAGGCTCACCGTCGGTGGCAGGTTGCCCTGGACGGTGAGGTCGTGCGCCGCGCTGATGGTCGTCGCGCCGGCGCTGTCGGTCGCCCGGGCGGTGAGGCGGTAGACCCCCGCCGCGGGCGGCGTCCAGTCAAGACGGTAGGGAGCCGTCGTGCTGCCGCCGATCAGCGTCTGACCGTGGTAGAAGTCCACCCGGCTGATCGGGGTGTTGACTTCCACGTCGCTGGCCGTCGCCATCAGGGTCACGGTCGCTGACAGGGGATAGGCCGCGCCGTCGAGCGGTGCGGTGAGACTGACCGTCGGCGGCGTGTTGTGGCTGTCGACAATGATCCGGCGCGCGCCGCTGGTCGTCGCCGCGCCGGCACGGTCGGTCGCCCGCGCGCTCAGCTGGTAAGTCCCCGCCGCGACGTTCGGCCAGTCGACCGTATAAGGGCTGTTGCCGACGGTGGCGATGACCGTTGCGTCGGCCAGGAACTCGACCCGGGTCACCGGCGTGGCGCCGCTGGCATCCGCCGCCAGCGTGATCGTCGCCGGCGCGAGGTAGCGTGCGTCAGCGACCGGCGCGGTGAGGCTGACGGTCGGTGGCGTCGGGCTGACGCGGGCGCAACGAGGTAGCGTACAGCGCAGGACGCAGACGCGGGCATCGAGAATGTCAATGCGGCCGTTGCGATCCGGGTCGCGGGGATCGTCCGGGCCGCTGACCTTGGGACGGCCCGGTAGCGAGCGCTGGAGTTGGGTAACATCGTCCAGGTCGACGTCGCCATCCTGGTCGAGGTCGCAGGGGGTGGCCCAGGCCTGGCCGGCCAGGAGGACCAGGCAGAGGGAGCAAAGGCCACCGATCAGGCGGGCAAACCACCGGCGCAGGGAGCTTGCGGGGGTGAGGCAGTCGTTCGGCTTCATTGCAGCACCGCGACGGGCAGGTCTTCGAGCCACAGGTATTCGCGCTGGACGGTGCCGTCGGCGGCGCTTTCGGCGATCAGGCGACCTTCGGGGTCGTAACCGTAGACGGTGTCGGTGACGTCGATCTTGCGGACGCGTTCGCCGAGGCCGTTGTACTCGTAGCGGGTGATTCCGGCGGCGGTGGTGGTCTGGGCGAGGCGGCCCTGGCCGTCGTAGGCGAACTGGCTGGCTCCATCGCTGACCAGGCTGCCGTTGGCGTCCCAGCTGTAGTGCTTCGGCGGGGTGCTGTCGACACGCTGCAGGCGGTTGCTGGCCGGGTCGAGGGTGTAGGAGCGGGTCGTGCCGCCGAGGGTGTGACTCAGACGGTTGCCGGTGGCGTCCCAGGTGTAGCCGTAGCGGGTGTGGGGCAGGCTGGCGCTGGTCAGGCGGTCCAGGCTGTCGTAGCCGTAGGTCGCGCTGCGCGCTGCCTGCGCGGCGTCGAACTGGGCGCTGAGGCGGCCGGCGGCATCGTGGCTGAGCAGCCAGTGCTCGTTGCCGAGAGTGTAGCTGCTCGGACGGCCGTCCTGGTCCTGATTGCGGGTGTGCTTCTGGCCGGCACCGTCGCGGTAGCTGTGGACGCCGCCGAAGGGGTGATAGCTGATTTCGCTGGCGATCAGCCGCGTGCGGCCGTCGCCGCCGGGGGCGCTATCGGTCAGGTGGATTGCGCTGATGCGGCCGTTGCTGTCGCGGCTGTAGGCGAGGTGGCGGCCGCTGGCGGTGGTGAAGCCGGTGAGGCGGCCGGCTGACCAGGTCCAGGTGAGGGTGTGGCTCGCCTGGCCGACGCTGCGGGTCTGGCGGATCAGGCGGCCCGGCGGGTCGTAGGTGTTCTCGAGACGGCTGATGAGCTGGTCGTTCTGCCGGTCTTCGATGCGGCTCAGGCGGCCGATGCCGTTGGCGCCCTGGTCCCAGAGGACATCGCTGCGCCGGCCGTCGGCGTAGTGGATGCGGCTGAGGCGGTTGAGGGCGTCGTAGTCGAAGGTGGTGGTCTGGCCCTTGCCGTCGGTGCGGCTGATTTCGTTGCCGGCGGCGTCATGGCGGCTGCTGGTCAGGCCACTGTCGGGGCTGTGCTGCTGTGTCCGGTTGCCGAGGCCGTCGATGGTGTAGGTGGTGGCGAGGTTTCTCGGGTCGGTGACGCGGCGCAGGCGGTCCTGGCCGTCGTACTGGTAGTGGGTCTGGCCACCGGCGGCGTCGGTGACCTGGCGCAGGCGGTCGAGGGCGTCGTAGGCGAGGACGGTCTGCTGGTTGAGCGGGTCGGTGATGCGGCTACGGTTGCCCTGGGCGTCGTGTTCGTAGGCGGTGATCTGGCCGCGGGCGCCGATCTCCTGGGCGAGACGGCCGAGCTTGTCGTAGAGGCGTTGGCGGGTCTGGGCGAGCTGGCCGGTGGCGTCGTGGATTGCTTCGTGCAGGCGGTTGCCCTGGGCGTCGAGGGTGTAGCGGATCTGATTGCCGAGGCCGTCGCTGAGGGTGGTGAGGCGATGCGCGGGGTCCCGGGTGTAGTCGAGGTGGCTGCCGTCGGGGAGGGTGATGCGGGTGATCTGTCCGGCGGGGTCGTAGGTGATGGTGGTGACTTCGCCGTCGACGCTGCGGCTGGTGAGGCGCTGGCGGGGGTCGTAGCCGAGCGTGGTGACGCTGCCGTTGGCGTCGATGAGGGTGAGCGGCTGGCCATGTTCGTTGTAGGCGGTGATCTCGGTGCGTTGTCCGAGGGCGTTGGTGATGCTGGCGAGCTGGCCGCGCCGGCCGGGGTCGGGATCGTCGAGGTCGTAGTAGCGGTAACTGTTGAGGTCGGCGAGGTCGATGCGCGGGCCGTCGGCGCTGAGGATCTGGCCCTGCTCGTTGTAGCGGTAGGTCCAGGTGCGGGGCTGGCCGGTCAGGGTGGCGTTGAAGCCGCTGCTGCCGTCGGTGTCGGTGGTGGCCTGTTCGCTGTGCTGGCAGACGAGGGCGAGCGGCTGGGGATCGGGGGCGCAGCTGACGGGGCTGCCGGCGAGGGGGTCGCCGTGGTAGGTCCAGGTGCTGAGGCGATTCGGTTCGGCCCGCTGGACGGGGCGGCGCCAGGTGGCGTGCCACTGCGTGGAGACGGTGCGCATTTCGGCCTGGCCGGTGGCTTCGCTGCGGCGGGTTTCGAGGTTGCGGCTGAGGTCGTGCTGGGTGGTGTCGAGGCGGCCGTTGAAGTCGGTGCGGCGGCTGAGGTTGCCGTTGGCGTCGTAGGTGTAGGTCTGGCTGAGGCCGGGAAGCAGGGGGTGGCTGCTGCGGCTGACTTTGTTGACGCCGAGGATGGCCTGGTAGCTGTGCTGGCTGACGGCGTTGAGGGGGTGGGTGAGGGTGACGCCGGTGATCTGGTCCCCGCTGGTTTGGTAGGTGAGCTGGTGCCGGTCGACGCCGCCAGCGTGTTCGCTGCTGGTGGCGCGGGCGTTGGCGTCGTAGGTCCAGCTGGCGTAGGGGGTGGCGTTTTCGTCGATGAGGCCAGTGAGCAGGGCCGGTTGGCGCTGGCCGGCGACGGTGACCTGGGTGTAGGTGTAGCGTCGTTCGCTGTGATCGGGGTAGCGGACGGTGTCGAGTGAGCCGTCGGGGTCGTAGCGGTAGGTGGTGGCCTGGCCGGCGGGGTCGGTGAGGGTGCTCAGGCGACCGTCGGGGTCGTAAGTGAGTTGCAGGCGGCGGTCGGCCGGGTCCCTGACTTCGCTGAGGCGACCGGTTGCGTCGTAGGTGTAGCTGAGGCGGCGGCCGTCGGCGAGGGTGCGGCTGAGGCGGCGGCCGCTGCGGTCGAAGGTTTCGCGGGCGTCGTCGGGGCCGTGCCAGGTCCAGCCTTGGCCGGTCTGGCTGAGCTGGCCGACGAGGTCGGCGTCGGCGGTCCATGGGCCATTGCCGGATTGGCGGTAGTGGTGGATCTGGCCGTCTTCGCGCTGGACGACGACGAGGCCGGGGACGCTGGGGTTGAGACTGACTTCGTGGTTGTGCCGCCAGCGGTTGCCGAGCGGGCGCGGCGGTGCGCTGAAGTCGTGGTAGGGGTTCTGGCTGTCGTAGTGGCGGACGAAGTCGAGTGGTGAGGTGCCGGCAGCGCGGTAGTCGGTTTCTTGCTGGCGCTTGCAGCCCTGGCCGGGGACGATGGGGTTGCCGATACAGCTTTGCGCTTCCTTGATCTGGGCCGGTAGATGGCACAGGTTACTGTCCAGTTCGGCGACGGCATCGCGCAGGTAGGTTTGCGGGGTGTCGCCGAGCGGCAGGTGGAGGGGGCTGGGGAAGACGCCGAGGTGGGGCGTCGGCTGGACGGGATAGCGGTTGACGTCGACGCCGGCGACTTCGCCGCGGTACGTCCGGTGGATGCCGAGGTAGTGCAGGCGGCACCAGCCTTCAAAGGCTTTGAGGTTGAAGAGGAAGGATTTCTGGAGGGCTTCCCGGATGGCGGTCGGGGTGTACCAGCCCATTTCGTAGCCGTCGGAAAAGCCGAGGCCGCTGTCGTGGATGACGCTGCCACTGGCGTTGCAGCGCAGGGGCGAGACGGCGAAGAGGTATTTGCCGGTGCTGTCAGGGCCCTGGCGAGCGGAGATCTCGAAGCCGATTGCGAAGTTGGGGTAGCTGCAGGTGGCGCTCCAGGCGGCCGGGGCGCCGAGCAGGGCGGCGATGGCGAGAAGGGCACGGGGGGTCCAGTGGGGCCAGCGCGGTATGGTCGGAGACGGGGCGCGGGGTCTCTTCATCCTGGGGGTCCTGGCGTCTGGAGCTGGCTGTCCTGTGGGTGAGCAGTTTGCGGCGTTTTCCCTGAGGCGCTGTTGAGCAGCCCGAGGGTATCCGGTCTCCGGTTCGCTGTTGTCAGCGGCCAATCTTCAGAGCGGAAAACCCCCCCAATCCACCAGCCGACCCCCAGAAGGGTCGAATCCCCAAGGCGACACCACGAATTTCAACCTATTTGCAAGGGAATTGCAAGGGGGACAGCCGTTCAGTTGCCCAACGTATGTCGACCGTGGTCCCCTCTCCCTCCTTTCCCTCTAATGAATATACTGTCCCCGTAATGCGGCTCTATTTACCCTCAAATTAATATACTGTCCCTTAAATACGTCCCTTAAATACTCGTAATACTCACTTGCCAATACAAAAGCGCCCGAAGATCTCGCCCAGAAGGTCATCGGCACTGAATTCGCCGGTGATGGCGCTCAGCGACAACTGCGCTAGGCGAAGCTCCTCGGCAAAGAGTTCCAGCCGCGGCAATTGTTCGCGCGCGCGGTCCATATGTCGGCAGGTTTCGGTGAGGGCGCGCAGGTGACGTTCTCGGGCAATGAAGACATCTTCGGCGGGATGCCAGCCAGCGATGCGCAACAACTCCTGACGCAGCAGTTCGATGCCGGCGCCGGTCCTGGCAGACAGGGCAATCGCCACGGCATCGGCTTCTTCGCGGCGTTCAGCTGCCAGGGAGACCAGATCGATCTTGTTGTAGACCGTCAGCCGAGCAAGCTGAGCAGGAAACTGAGCCATGATGGCCCGGTCGGCGGGGCCGACACCGGTGCGCGCATCAACCAGCAGGACGACTACGTCGGCGCGTTCGATCTCGCGCCAGGTGCGTTCAATACCGATCTTCTCGATCTCGTCGTCGGTCTCGCGCAAGCCTGCGGTGTCGATCACATGCAGCGGGATACCATGAATCTGCAAGGTGCTGCGCACCAGATCTCGCGTCGTGCCGGGAAGCGGGGTAACGATTGCCAGCTCGTCGCCGGCCAGCCGGTTGAGCAGGCTGGATTTGCCGACATTCGGCTGGCCGGCGAGTACGACGTGCAGGCCGCCCTGCAGCAGCCGGCCCTGCTGGGCGCGGTCGAACACCTGAGTCAAGCACTGCTGCAGGCGCTCAAGGCGGCCAAAGGCATCGGCCGCTTCGAGGAAGTCGACTTCCTCGTCGGGAAAGTCGAGGGTGGCTTCGACCAGGGCGCGGAGTTCGGTCAGTTGCGCCAGCAGGGCGTTCACTTCCCTGGAAAACTCGCCCTGCAGCGAGCGCACGGCGCTACGGGCGGCGGCTGTCGTCGCCGCGTCGATCAGATCGATGACCGCCTCGGCCTGCGCCAGGTCGAGTTTGCCGTTGAGGTAGGCCCGGCGCGTGAACTCGCCGGGTTCGGCGAGTCGTGCACCAAGTTCGAGGCAGCGCGCCAGCAGCATCTGCATGACCACGGGCCCACCGTGGCCGTGCAGCTCGAGGACATCCTCGCCGGTAAAGGAGCCTGGCGCCGGGAAGTACAGCAGCAGCCCGGTGTCGATCACGCTCCGGTCAGCCGCCGAGAAATCGGTGAGCGTTGCCACTCGGGCGGCCGGCCGTTTGCCGCTAATTGCTTCAGCAAACGCGAGGAGGCCTTTTCCCGAGACGCGGATGACGCCGATACCACCGCGACCAGCAGCGGTCGCGATGGCGGCTATGGTTGCCTCAGGCCTTGCTGTCGTTGGCGGCTTTTCCGCCACGTTCGATCATCCTTGTGATCTGCCATTGCTGGGCTATCGAAAGGATGTTGTTCACCACCCAGTAGAGCACCAGGCCGGCCGGGAAGAAGAAGAACATCGCGCCAAAAATGAACGGCATCATCATCATCACCTTGGCCTGAATCGGATCGGGCGGGGTGGGATTGAGCTTGGTCTGGATCAACATGGTGACGACCATGATCACCGGCAGAACATAATAGGGATCCTGCGCCGAGAGGTCGGTAATCCAGAGGATCCACGGTGCATCGCGGATTTCAACGGCACCCAGCAAGGCCCAGTAGAGGGCGATGAAAACCGGGATTTGCACGGCTATGGGCAGGCAGCCGCCGAGCGGGTTGATCTTTTCACGCTTGTAGAGCGCCATCATCTCCTGGTTGAGCTTCTGGCGGTCGTCGCCATAGCGTTCCTTGAGGGCCATCAGCCGCGGCGTGACGGTCTTCATCTTGGCCATTGACTTGTAGCTGGCCGCCGACAGCGGGAAGAACAGCAGTTTGATGCACACGGTGAGCAGGACGATCGCCCAGCCCCAGTTACCGACCACCTTGTAGATGGCTTCGAGGCACCAGAAGATCGGCGCAGCGATGATTGTCAACCAGCCATAGTCGACCACCAGCGGCAGGCCCTGCGCGCCAATACCGCCGTCTGCCTTGGGCTTGGCAAGTTGTTCAAGCGTTGTCTGAATCTGTGGGCCGGCATAGATTGGCACCGAAAGGGTGGCCTTGGTGCCGGGCGCAGCAACCGGTGCCGGCACAATGACCCCCGCCGCAACGGCAGGACTGACGCTGTTTTCCACCATCCGCATGTAAAACTCGCGCGGTAATCCGGGCTCCGGAATCCAGGCAGAGACAAAGTAGTGCTGAATCATGGCAAGCCAGCCGTTATCTGCCTTGGTTGCGAAGTTGGCCTTGCCTTTCTCGATGTCGGCAAAGGCGACCTTCTGGAACTTTTCCTGGTCGGTATAGACTGCCGGGCCGGTGAAGGTCGAGACCATCGAACTTTCACCATCAGGCGCCTTAATGTCGCGCTGCAACTGATAGTAGGCGTGCGCTGCGATCTCCTTCTCGCCCTTGTTGTCGATTTCATAGGCGACGTTGATCAGATAGCTGCCGCGGGTGAAGGTATAGACTTTGGCCACGCTGACGCCGTTGGTCGTCGGTGCCTCCAGGCGAAGCTCCAGGGTCTCGGCGTCACTGCCGAGCTCTCTCTTGCCCGCTACCGCAGAAAAGACGGTCTTGTGATTGGGCAGGTTGTCACCGATCAGACCGCTCTGCGCGACGTACTGATGCTTGGCCTCAAAAAGCGCGAAGTCCTTTTTCTTGTTGACGCTGTCCTTGTAGTGATTGAACTCGAGGCGGACGATGTCACCACCCTGCTTCGAAATCTCGGCACTCAACAGATCGGTCTTGACGACGACTGTTTCGGCTCGTTCAGCACCAGGCACGGCGGCAGTCACAGGTGCCACCGGAAGCGGTGCGTGCAGGCTTGAGGTCGGCTGTGGTGTCGGCGTTTCGGCCGTGCTGACCGTGATTGAAGCAACGGCCTTCGGCTGGTTGTACTTCTGCCAGGCGTCCCAGAGCATCACCAGCGAGAACGAAAAAACAAGGAGGAGGAGCAGGCGTCGGTTATCCATGAAAACCTATACGATTTGATTGCTGTTCAGGGTACTGGGTCAAAACCGCCTGGATTCCACGGATGACAGCGGCACAGTCGGCGCAGGGACAGACCTGCCCCTTTGATGGCGCCATACTTCTCGACGGCGTCTGCTGCGTACTCGGAACAACTGGGGAAAAACCGGCAGCGGCGGCCGAGCATGGGGCTGACCGCGTATCGGTAAAAGGCTATCAACGCCAGCAGCAACTGTTTCATCGGCTCATCGTTGAGGTGAGGTCGCCTTGCTCAACAAGGCATTGATTTCCTGCGCCATGGCTTGCCGATCAAGAGTTGATGGCTTGACGGCCAACCGTAGCACGAAATCGCTTGAGCGAAGCTGCGCCCGCAGCAGGCGGAACTGCTCCCTGGCCAGACGTCGAAGAAGGTTTCGATCAACGGAGCGACGCAGGAAGCGCTTGGCAACAACCAGTCCTAGCCGAGCTCCCGGCACTTCGTCGACACCACGCGGGCGATAATGTAGCAGGAAATGCCGACTTTTCAGTGCCCTCCTGAAACCAAAAACGGATGAATACTCATCCGTTTTGATCAGGCGGTAGTGCTTCGGAAAAGTGGCAGATGCTAGTGCAAGATCGCCCGTGGCAAGGGAGCTACCGCTCAAACGGCCAGGCGGTGACGACCTTTGGCACGACGGGCCCTGATTACGGCACGACCGCCACGGGTAGACATGCGAACGAGGAAGCCGTGCGTGCGCTTGCGGCGAACAACCGACGGTTGATAGGTACGTTTCATGGTTAAACCCTTGAAGTCAAAGCAAGAAAAACGTGCAATTAGACAGCCTCCGCGAGACCTTTGTCAAGGCCATATTTTTGTTCGAGCTGTGGATAACTTCGCCCCAACGGGTTAGAATTTGCGTTTAGGAATTCTCGGCAAGAGATGGCACCAGACTCCCAGCGGCAAGCTGACGCGTCTGCTGGTTAGCTTGCCGCTGCCAGCGATGCCCACTGATGTTGTTGAGTTCAAGAAAGAAAAATGCAGCATCTTCAGCCACCCAGACCTTTGCCCCACGTCAGAATTTACCGTCATGATCGCCAATGAGTAGCTTCTGGTCGTCCTGCCTGAGCCAGTTCGAACAGGAACTCCCGCCGCAGCAATTCAATACCTGGATCCGGCCCCTGCGTCTTGACGGTGAAGAGGACTTGGCGCGCGGCTTGCGCTTGCTGGCGCCAAACGGTTTCATCCTGAAGTGGGTCAAGGAGCGTTATCTGGCAAGAATTGAAGCACTGGGAAGCGAGTACTTCTCGGTTCCCGTCAACATCACGCTGACCTTGGGCGAACGTGTCGCTGTAGCGCCGACTCAGGTTTCAGGTGCGACTGGCAGGGCTGCGAACCCCACGGCCGGGAAGATGGTTGCCGTTGGTACGATGGCGAGAATGGCGGCTCCGGTTGAGAAGGACCGGTCGAGCTACGAGAAAACCAGGTTGATCCCTACTTTCACCTTCGACAACCTGGTCGTGGGAAAGGCAAACGATCTCGCGCGGGCAGCCGCCAGGCGCGTCGCCCTCAGTCCTGGCGAAGCGACTTACAACCCCTTGTTCATCTATGGCGGCGCTGGTCTTGGCAAGACCCACCTGGTACACGCGATCGGCAACCAGATTCTCGAACATTGCCCGGAAAAGGTGGTGCGTTACGTCCATGCCGAGGACTACTATTCCGACGTCGTTCGTGCTTACCAGCAGAAGTCATTCGACGTGTTCAAGCGCTACTATCGGTCACTGGACGTGCTGCTGCTCGACGACGTTCAGTTCTTCAACGGCAAGAACCGAACGCAGGAAGAGTTTTTCTACGTCTTCAACGCGCTGAGTGAGGCAAAGAAACAGATTGTCATCAGCTGTGACACCTATCCGAAAAACATTTCCGGTCTGGAGGATCGTCTGGTAACCCGTTTCGACTGGGGACTGACGGTTCAGATAGAGCCGCCGGAAACGGAAATGCGCGTTGCGATCCTGCAAAGGAAAGCGGAGGCGGAGGGAGTAGCACTCGACGACGAGGTCGCTTTTTACGTCGCCAAACATCTGCGCTCCAATGTTCGCGAACTGGAGGGAGCGCTGAAAAAGGTCCTCGCCTACTCCGCGTTTCACGGTCAGAACATAGCACTCGATCTGGCCAAGGAGGCTCTCAAGGACATGATCGGTTCGGTCAACCGGCAGATCACGGTCGAGAACATCCAGAAGACCGTGGCCGAGTATTTCAAGATCAAGGTAGCCGACCTGTTTTCGAAGAAGAGAACTCGGGTGATTGTCCGACCGCGGCAGATCGCCATGTGGCTGGCAAAGAATCTGACCTCGCAAAGCTATCCGTCTATCGGCAGTGCCTTTGGTGGTCGTGACCATACGACAGTACTGCATGCTGTACGAACGATTGATGAACTGCGTACCCGGGATAACGACCTCAATCACGACGTGCATGTGCTGCAGCAGGTGCTCAAGGGCTGACTCAGCCCTGGGGACGAATCAGTGGAAAAGTTGTTGAGGAATAGTGAACAAGACGTGCGAGAAGGGCTTGTGGATAAGTTGTAAGAATGAGTACACAACACGATACCGCCCTTATACAGTCGTGAAATGATATATAACTTATTGATTAAATTATAAAAATTGTATGTATCAACAGACTTGACCGGACCATAGTCTTTTTAGGATTTATATATATGCTTCTTATCAAAACACGGCGAGACGTTCTTTTGGCACCCTTGCAGGCAGTTTCCGGGATAGTGGAAAGACGTCACACGTTGCCGATCCTTTCCAATGTTCTGCTCGAAAAGAGGGGACAGGTGCTGACGCTGCTGGCGACCGACATCGAGATCCAGATCACCACGTCCACGACCGGCGCCAGCGGTGAGGGCGATGGCGCGGTCACCGTTGGTGCCCGAAAGTTACAGGAGATCCTGCGCTCACTGCCGGAAGCCGCGGAAGTCAGCCTCATTCTCGAGGACAGACGGATGCAGGTGAAAGCGGGAAAGAGCCGCTTCAACCTGCAGACCTTGCCTGCTGACGACTTTCCGTGCATGGCGCTTTCCGAGGGGGAAGCCAGGAGGTTTGCGGTAAGCCAGAAGCAGTTTCGTCATTTGCTCGCGCAAACCCATTATTCGATGGCGACGCAGGACGTTCGCTATTACCTCAACGGGCTCCTCTTGCTCGTTGAAGGCGGTGAGCTGCGTGCCGTAGCGACCGATGGTCATCGGCTTGCCTATGCGAGCATGGCCCTCGGTGATACAGGGGATGCATCACCTCCGGATAGCGGCCAGCGTCAGGAAGTCATTCTGCCGCGCAAGACGGTGATCGAACTGAATCGTTTGCTCGCCGATAGCGATGAGCCTTTGTCGATCGAGATTCTGCCGGCGCAAATCCGCTTCCAGTTTGGACAGATCAATCTTGTTTCGAAGCTGATCGATGGGAGATTCCCGGATTATCAGAGGGTCATACCGACAGCGCTCCGGAATGTCGTGGCCGTGGAGCGCAGTCTTCTGCTGCAGTCGATGATCAGAGCGGCAATTCTGACCAACGAGAAGTTTCGTGGCGTTCGCTTGGTCCTCGCGGACGGCAGTTTGAAGATCATGGCCGCCAATGCTGAACAGGAGGAAGCGCAGGAAGAGATTGAAGTGGATTACAGCGGCGAGCCCCTGGACGTCGGTTTCAATGTGTCCTATCTGCTTGATGTCCTGAACAATACGGCCGACGACATCATCGAGTGGGGTTTCAACGACGCCAATTCAAGTGCGCTGTTGACCATCCCGGGCAACGACCGATTCAAGTACGTCGTGATGCCGATGCGGATCTAGCTGAGTTGGTAGCAAAGGCCCGGAAGTTGCAGCGGTTCAACACGAAAGGAATACCGGTTTCAGATGATTGAAGAGAACGAGCAGTTTGCCTACGACGAATCCAGCATCCAGCAGCTTGAGGGCCTGGAGGCAGTGCGCAAGCGTCCCGGGATGTATATCGGGGATACTTCTGACGGCACGGGTTTGCACCACATGGTGTTTGAAGTGGTTGATAACGCCATTGACGAGGCTCTGGCCGGTCATTGCGATGATATCGTGATCACCATCCATGCCGACAATTCGATATCGGTGAGCGACAACGGTCGTGGTATCCCGACCGGGATAAAGTTCGACGACAAGCATGAGCCGAAGCGGTCGGCGGCCGAGATCGTGATGTGTGTGCTGCACGCGGGTGGCAAGTTCAATCAGAATTCCTACAAGGTATCGGGCGGTTTGCACGGCGTTGGCGTTTCCTGTGTCAATGCGCTTTCCCGGTGGTTGCGTCTGACTGTTCGGCGTGAGGGCAAGAAGCACTTGGTGGAGTTCAATCGGGGCTCTGTCGTCGATCGACTGATCGAAGTTCAGAGGGGTGTCGAGGTTTCCCCACTGAGGGTGGTGGGTCACACCGAGAAGCGAGGTACCGAGCTTCACTTCATGGCTGATGAGGAGATCTTTGGCCAGGTCGAGTTTCACTACGAGATCATCGCCAAGCGCCTGCGAGAGCTTTCCTTTCTGAACAATGGCGTGAAGATTCGCCTCAATGACCAGCGCACTGGCAAGGACGAGAATTTTGCCTTTCTCGGGGGCGTCAAGGGGTTCGTCGAGTACATCAATCGGACAAAATCGGTTCTGCATCCGAACATCTTCTACGCCAGCGGTGAGTCATTGAGCGTCAATGGTGCCATCAGCATCGAAGTGGCCATGCAGTGGAACGACAGCTACGCCGAGCAGGTTCTCTGTTTCACCAACAACATCCCGCAGGCTGACGGTGGAACCCACATGACCGGGCTGCGCGCGGCCATGACGCGGGTGATCAATCGCTATATCGAAGAAAACGAGATTGCCAAGAAGGCCAAGGTCGATATCAGTGGCGATGACATGCGCGAGGGCCTTGCTTGCGTTCTGTCGGTGAAAATGCCGGATCCAAAGTTTGCTTCACAGACCAAGATGAAGCTGGTCTCCTCGGAGGCACGTCCGGCAGTCGAAGAAGTGGTGGCGGCGAAACTGACAGAGTTCCTGCAGGAGCGGCCGGTCGATGCGAAGGTCATTACCGGCAAGATCGTGGAAGCCGCACGTGCTCGGGACGCCGCGCGCAAGGCCAGGGAAATGACTCGACGCAAGGGATTGCTCGATGGCGTTGGTCTGCCGGGCAAGCTTGCCGATTGCCAGGAGAAGGACCCGGCGCTTTGTGAGCTCTATCTGGTCGAGGGTGATTCTGCCGGAGGTTCGGCCAAACAGGGCAGAGACCGGAAGTTCCAGGCCATCCTACCGCTCAAGGGAAAAATCCTGAACGTGGAGAAGGCTCGTTTCGACAAACTGATTTCGTCACAGGAGATCGTCACCCTGATTACCGCACTTGGTACCGGTATCGGAAAGGACGAGTACAAGCCGGAGAAGCTACGCTATCATCGGTTGATCATCATGACCGATGCCGACGTCGACGGGGCCCATATCCGCACACTGTTGCTCACCTTCTTTTACCGGCAGATGCGGGAACTGGTGGAGGGTGGCCATATCTACATCGCGCAGCCGCCGCTGTACAAGGTCAAGCATGGCAAGACCGAGCGCTACATCAAGGATGATCAGGCGCTGAAGCAGTTCCTGCTGACCCTAGCGCTCGAGGGTTCGGTGCTGACCCCACAGGCCGGTTCGCCAGAAATCTCGGGATCTGCGCTGGAAAACCTGGCAAGAGAGTATCTGCTGGCCGAGGCAGTGATCAATCGTCTTTCGCATCTGATCAACCCGGAGGTGCTGCATGCGCTGATCGACAGCAATCTGAAGGTTGAACTCGCCGATGAAACGTCTTCCATGGCCAGCGCAGACGCTTTGATGAAAGCCGTGGGGAACAAGCTGGGCATCAATATCCTGGCACGCTATGACGCAGTTCAGGAGCGTTGGCAGCTCCGTCTGGAAAAGATTCTGCATGGCAACCTCAAGCTGGGTGTCATTGACGAAGACTTGTTGGTCAGCGGTGATTACGCGCAGCTGCGGAGGACGGCCGAGATTCTCGCAGGGCTCTTTGGTGCGGGTGGTTTCGTCGTCCGCGGTGAAAAGAAGAAGGCGGTCAGCAGTTTTGCAGAAACAATGCAATGGCTGCTCAGCGAGGTCGAGCGTAGTGTCAGCAAGCAGCGGTACAAAGGCCTCGGAGAGATGAACCCGGCGCAACTCTGGGAAACGACAATGGACCCGAAGGTACGGCGTTTGCTCAAGGTTCAGATTGAAGACGCAATCGGTGCCGATGAGATTTTCAGCACACTGATGGGGGAACTGGTGGAGCCGCGTCGCAGTTTCATCGAATCGAATGCTCTGGCAGCACGCAACATTGACGTTTGACGCAAAGTTGACTCAGCCCGATAGGCGATGGCGGTTGATGGCATCGCGAGTAGACCGGGCCATTGCGCGTGCGGCCTCTGCGTAATCTTCACCATTGCCGGCGTAGAGGATGGCGCGGGAGGAATTGATCACCAGGCCGCAGCCGCTCGCCGTGCGCCCAGCGCGTACAGTCGCTTCGATGTCACCGCCCTGTGCTCCGATGCCCGGTACAAGCAGCGGCATGTCGCCGGTCAAGGTTCGGACGCGGGCGATCTCGCCGGGGAAGGTGGCGCCGACAACCAGGGCGCACTGACCATTGACATTCCATTGCGTGCTTACCAGACGGGCAACTCGCTCGTAAAGCCTTTCGCCGCCGACCTCGAGAAACTGCAGATCACTGCCACCAGCGTTCGATGTCCGGCAAAGGATGATGACGCCCTTGTCGCTGTAGGCCAGGTAGGGAGCCACCGAGTCGTGTCCCATGTAGGGGTTGATCGTTACCGCATCGGCCTGGAAGCGTTCGAAAGCCTCGATCGCATACTGTTCGGCGGTGCTGCCGATGTCGCCGCGCTTGGCATCAAGGATCACGGGCGTAGCCGGATGCTGGCGATGGATATGTTCAATCAGTGTTTCGAGTTGATCTTCCGCGCGGCGCGCGGCGAAATACGCTATCTGGGGTTTGAAGCAGCAGACGAGGTCTGCCGTGGAGTCGACAATGGCTGCGCAGAACTGGAAAATGGCATCCGGCTTGCCTTTGAGGTGGCGAGGGAAGCGGTCAGGGTCGGGATCGAGACCAACGCAAAGCAGGCTGTCGCGCTCGCGCCAAGCCGAGTTCAAGGCATGGATGAAGTTCATGGCTATAGCAGTTGTTGCAAAGGCATCATTCTAAGAGGTATTCGTATCGACGGCTTGGCTTGCGCAGTCGATCGTGCATGCGTCTTCCAGGAGAATGCAAACTGAGGGCTTTTGGCAGAGTTGGCACCTTGAAGAGACTGGTGCACGATGACTATCTGGCCATGCGCGCCGGAGCGACGGTCCTTGAAGCCGATGGATTTGGCGATAAGGTGCTGCGCCTGGCCGATGGAACGATGCTGAAGCTCTTTCGACGAAAGCGCATGTTTTCATCGGCGGCATGGTATCCGTACGCACAACGTTTTGCTGACAACGCTGTCGCTCTGGACAAACGCGGGATTCCCGTGCCGAAGGTCATCGAGGTCTTGCGAATTCCCTCAATAGCGCGCGACGCCGTGCACTATCATCCGCTAGTTGGCAAGACGCTGCGCGAGATTCGGCGGGAGGGTTTGGACCCTGATTCGGAAGATCGTTTGCGGGAAGCCTTCACGCGTTTCGTCATCTGCTTGCATGAGTGCGGGGTGTATTTCCGTTCGCTGCACCTGGGAAACGTGGTCTACACGCCTGAACATCGATTTGGTCTGATCGATATCTCCGATGCACGGATTCGACTGAGACGCCTGAGCAAGCGCCAGCGCGCGCGAAACCTCCGTCGTCTTCAGGGCATTGCTGGCGAGAGCGATTGGGTCGACTTCGGAACGGTGGTCAATGCGAAGGGGGTTCCACCAGCTTTACAGGAGCGCTCATGAACCCTATAATCGGCGCTCCTTTCGAGGGGGGTATAGCTCAGCTGGGAGAGCGCTTGCATGGCATGCAAGAGGTCCGCGGTTCGATCCCGCGTACCTCCACCAGCACGTCGAGGGAGATTTTTCCGGGTCCCCATCGTCTAGAGGCCCAGGACACTACCCTTTCACGGTAGGTACCGGGGTTCGAATCCCCGTGGGGACGCCAGCCAGCCTTGGCTGCAGCCGGTATCACCTTGTCGATCAGCCTTGCGCCTGCACGCAAGCAGCAGTCGGCCCCAGTTTTCCAAAGCAGCGAGCGATTCTTCCAGTCTTTGCCGCAGGCCGGAAGCGGTCACATGGAAATCTCCTTGCAGCACGCAGCTGCGCATGCACGGTGAACATCAAGATTCTTGCCAAAGAGCGGCAATTCCAGTAAGTTGTGGCGTCACGTTGGGGGTGCCACGTCGATCCTGGTGTGGCTGAGAGAGTCCCTTCGAACCTGTACGGGTCATGCCGTCGTAGGGAAGCGGAGCCGGTCGCCTTGCGCGGTCTTGTGCCTCATCCGTCTCCGTCGCGTCGCCAATCCCCTTGCATGCTGCCTCTTGTTGCAGCGCTTCTGCCATAGCCCTTTGCAAGGAAACACCATGAACGCTAACGAAAAATTCATCGCTGCCGATGCTCATGTGGACGAAGCCGCGATCCAGCCGCTGCCCAATTCGCGTAAGGTCTATATGGCAGGCAGTCGGCCCGACATCCGCGTACCGATGCGGGAGATCAGTCAGGCGGACACCGACACCGCTTTTGGCGGCGAGAAGAACCCGCCAATTTATGTCTACGACTGTTCCGGACCGTATTCCGACCCGCAGGCAACAATCGACATTCGCAATGGGCTGCCAGCGCTGCGCGCACGGTGGGTCGCCGAGCGATCCGACAGCGAGCCGCTACCAGCTCTCAGCTCGGATTTCGGGCGTAGTCGCGCCGCCGACGTGACGCTGGACGAAATGCGCTTTCCAGGTCTGCAGCGCCGTCCTCTGCGTGCCAGGCCGGGTGCCAACGTGAGCCAGATGCACTATGCGCGGCGCGGCATCGTTACGCCGGAAATGGAATATGTGGCTATCCGGGAAAACAATAACCGCCGCCGCTACATGGAGCAGCTGAAGGCTTCTGGTGCGCAAGGCGAGCGTCTCGCCGAGATACTCGGACGCCAGCATCGCGGCAACAGCCACGGCGCCAGTATTCCCGATGAAATCAGCTCCGAGTTCGTGCGTTCGGAAGTCGCGCGAGGTCGCGCGATCATTCCCTGCAACATCAACCATCCGGAAAGCGAGCCGATGATCATCGGGCGCAACTTCCTGACCAAGGTCAACGCCAACATCGGCAACTCAGCGTTGGGCTCGAGCATTCAGGAAGAGGTTGAAAAGATGACCTGGGCAATTCGCTGGGGCGGCGACACGGTGATGGACCTGTCGACCGGGAAGAACATCCATGAGACGCGCGAATGGATCATTCGTAACAGTCCGGTGCCGATAGGGACCGTACCGATCTACCAGGCCCTGGAGAAGGTCGATGGCAAGGCGGAGGATCTGACCTGGGAGATCTTTCGCGATACCCTGATCGAGCAGGCCGAGCAAGGGGTTGATTACTTCACGATTCACGCCGGCGTGCTCCTGCGTTATGTGCCACTGACTGCCGGACGCCTGACCGGAATCGTGTCCCGCGGCGGTTCGATCATGGCGAAGTGGTGCCTCGCCCACCATAGAGAGAGTTTCCTCTACACGCACTTCGAGGAGATCTGCGAAATCATGCTGGCCTATGATGTCGCCTTCAGCCTGGGTGACGGCCTGCGTCCAGGGTCGATCTACGATGCCAACGACGAAGCCCAGCTTGCTGAACTGAAGACCCTCGGAGAACTGACTGATATCGCCTGGAAGCACGACGTGCAGGTGATGATCGAGGGCCCCGGGCATGTGCCAATGCACATGATCAAGGAGAACATGGACCTGCAGCTGGCATACTGCAAGGAAGCGCCGTTTTACACCCTTGGTCCGCTGACTACCGACATCGCGCCGGGTTATGACCATATCACCAGTGGTATCGGTGCGGCGATGATCGGCTGGTTGGGTACGGCGATGTTGTGCTACGTCACACCCAAGGAACATCTCGGTTTGCCCGACAAGAACGATGTGAAGACCGGAATCATCACCTACAAGCTTGCCGCGCATGCCGCAGACTTGGCCAAAGGTCATCCGGGCGCACAGATTCGTGACAACGCCCTGTCAAAGGCGCGTTTCGAGTTTCGCTGGGAGGATCAGTTCAACCTCGGTCTCGACCCCGACAAGGCTCGCGAGTTTCACGATGAAACGCTGCCCAAGGAGTCCTCCAAGGTGGCGCATTTCTGCTCGATGTGTGGTCCGCACTTCTGTTCGATGAAGATCACCCAGGAGGTGAGGGAGTTCGCTCTTGCGCAGGGCGTGACTGAGGTTGAAGCGCTGGCGGTGGGAATGGAAGGCAAGGCTATCGAGTTCGTCAAGGCAGGCGCAGAGGTTTATCGGAAGGTTTGAAGCGGCGCCATGCGTGTCGCCGCCCAACCGGGAAGCCTCCCGGAACATTAAGGGCGGCTGCTCTATAGGTGGCGATCGTGTCGGCTGCTTGTTTCCTGCTTGGTGGATCAAGCTGGGCCAAGCACTGTTTGGGTGAAAGGCAGGGTTGGCAGAATTCCGGTCCGGGGCAGGCTCGCAACCATGGCTGACGCAGAGCGCAGGGTGCTTGTCGTGTGAGACACAAAGCCAAACCACCGCAGGGGGTCGCGGTCGGTCCGGGTTGTGCCGTCCCGGTTCCACCACAACAGTCAGAAGTCCTTCGCAGCCTCCCAAAGGATAAATCCGTCTTCCTTGCTCGTCCACACGAGGAGTTCGATCAAAGGGTACGCACGCTGACGAAGCCCAACCCTTGCAGCCTGGTCCCGGTCATCGCTGTCGGGAGCATCGTTTGGCCGCTCGTCCGTGGCCGGAGAGACGCCCTTGTCATCCGCAACTGCGAGGCGTAGTCGTTCGATGGCCCCTGGTAGTTGCTCCGTGGTGATGACTCCGCGGGCGTTACACTCCTTGCCTAGGATAGCGAGCAATTGGCGCGCGGTTTGGGCGAACATCATGATCTGGCCGGAGGTGCTGGAAGTGAATTTCACCAACATGAGTGGCGGTCTCCGCGAAGTTGGGGGGCAGGGTTCCTATTGTTGCAGTTGTCGCGTTGGGCAACAATAGCCGAAGAGGTATCGTATGCGAATGGACCTTGAGCAATTGCTTAAATCGCAGGGCTTTGGTAGCCGCGCTGAGTGCCGCGCGCTGGTTGGCCAGGGTCGGGTCAGGGTGGACGGAGAGGTCTGCGATGATGCGGATGCTGAGTTTGAGGCCGAGCGTTTGAGTTTTTCCGTCGACAATGTTCTGTGGACCTATCGCAAGCTTGTCTATCTGGCGCTGAACAAGCCTGCGGGCCATGAGTGTTCACGTCGGCCGGTGTGCCATCCAAGCGTTTATTCGCTGTTACCTCGGCCGCTGGTAGTGCGAGGTGTCCAGGCTGTTGGCCGGCTTGACCAGGATACGACAGGCCTGCTTCTGATGACGGACGATGGTCCTTTCATTCACAGTTATACCTCACCGCGAAAGCTGGTGCCGAAGATTTACGATGTGATCACCCGGCATCCAGTAGACGATGCGCAATGCGCCGCGCTGCTAGGCGGAGTGGAGTTGCATGGCGAACCGAAGCGGGTGGTAGCCAGCGCCTGCACGCTATTGGACGAGCGAAAGTTGCGCTTGACCGTGACGCAGGGCAAGTATCATCTGGTCAAGCGAATGATCGCGGCAGCCGGCAATCGTGTGGTGGGATTGCATCGGATTGCCATTGGTGGCTTTTCTTTGCCGGTCACATTGCCTTTGGGTCAATGGATGTGGCTGGAATCGCCGGATCTTGAACTCCTGGCGGAACGTCGGGGAGGCCGAGTCGATGGCTAACGATGATTGGGCTGAACGATGTTGAGGGCGGGTGCTCTTTCGGGAGGATGGCGATGGCTATGGGGTTGATTCGAGGATCTGGTACAACGAGGTACGCCGTTTCGTCTGTCTGGTATCTGTGGGCGGTCACGAGGTGTTGTGACGGTGGTGTCGATGGTGCTGGTGTTGGGCGGCTAACCAGAGTTGCGGAGTGGGCTATCCATACCCACAAGGCAATCGCCGTCTGAGCCGAGGGATCTTCGTGATGACTTTGACTGAACTGCGTTATATCGTGTCCCTTGCTCGCGAGAGACACTTTGGACACGCTGCCGAGAAATGCCACGTCAGCCAACCGACCCTTTCGGTGGCGCTGAAGAAGGTTGAGGAGCGATACGGCGTTATCCTTTTCGAACGGTCATCAGCCGATGTCCGCCTGACAACGATTGGCGACCAGGTCGCGGCGCAGGCTGAGCGCGTACTCGAGGAAGCAGGAAAGCTCAGGGAGATCGTCGCACAAGGTAAGGATCCGCTGCAGGGGCCATTGCGCCTCGGCGTCATCTATACGATAGCGCCCTACCTGTTGCCAAGGCTAATTCCGGCGCTGCACGCGCGAGCTCCGCGGATGCCACTCTTCCTGCACGAGAACTTCACCGTAAACCTGGCTGCGCAGCTGCGTCGGGCCGAGCTGGATGTGATCGTTGTGGCCTTACCGTTTTCGGAGTCTGGTATCGTATCGCGACTGGTCTACCGGGAGCCGTTCTGTGTCGTGATGCCGCGGGGACATCAACTGGCGCAGCAATCGTTGATCGACCCCGGGCAGGTAGCGTCGGAGAACCTGTTGCTGCTGGGTATTGGCAACTGCTTTCGAGATCAGGTGGTGCAAGCATGCCCAAAGCTGGCGGCGCCAGGAGGTACGGAAGGCGCGGTGGAAGGAAGTTCGCTGGAAACAGTGCGCTATATGGTAGCGAGTGGCGCTGGCATATCCGTCGTCCCGGCATCGGCCGCTGCGTCGTGGCCACAGGAAGACTCGCTGCTGTCATTTCGCCATTTCAGTGAGCCTGTGCCCCTACGCGAGGTGGTGATCGCCTGGCGAGCCACTTTCCCCAGACCACAGGCCGTTGATATCTTGCGAGCTGCCATCCTGGATGCGCCCCCACCTGGCGTGATCGCTGTTTGACAGGTGATACTTGCGGCGAGGCGGTTGTGGCGGCAGGGTGGCAGTGATAGCCACCGTTGTTCCACGTGAAACAGGCTTCCCTTTGTGGGGTCAGGACCCAGCCTTCCGCCGACGTGCCGGCACGTTGGGTCCTGCTGGCACTTCCTTTGGGCTGGTCTTCCCGGCCGTAGCCGAGCTTGTCTTCCTGGTCGTTCTGGGTTCGCGTTTCTCGAACTCGAAGCCGACCTTACCATCCGCACCGCGTACCAGATAGGCGGAAAACTTGCGACGAGTGCGGGCGGAGACAAAATGGCCGAGCAAGTCGGTACGTCCGGTCCTGAGCAGCTTCCGCATCTGTTCGGGTTCGACTGTCTGCTGCAGGATGACAGTACCCGAGCGGAAGTCACAACTCTTGGCCGAGCCTACGGACTTCTCGCAAACATAGGCCATTCCGTGCTCGAAGACCTGAGCGCCGCACTTTGGGCAAGCCCCTAGCGCCTCGCTTCCAGAGAAATCAACCTCTTCGCTGACGCGGTCGTCGCCATCTCTGGACTGTCCGAAGTCGAACTCCGGGGCGTTCTCGGCGTTGAGCTGGATCAGGGCGCTGAAGGGGCGGCCCATCTTGTTGCGGAAGCCGGTCAGCGGACCAACCCGTCGCGTCGCCAGGAGCTCTTCGATCTCTTTGGCTTCGAACTGTCGACCGGCAACGATTTTCCAGAGAGCGAAGTCGCAGGCCTGGCACTGGAATTTCTTGTAGGTTTCCCTGATCAAACCACCGCACCGTGGACAGGGCGTCGTTAGCTCACCGAAGTCGCCCGGGATGCTGTCGCTATCGTAGCTCTTGGCGCGGTCGACAATGTGTTGTGTCATCGCCGCGATTTCCTTCATGAACTCGCTTCGCGACATCTCTCCCCGTTCCATGCGGGCAAGCTTCCACTCCCATTCGCCGGTGAGCTCTGGGGCAGTCAGCTCCGGGATGCCCAGTCCGTTGAGAAGAGTCATCAGCGAGAAGGCTTTGGCGGTCGGCACAAGCTCGCGGCCTTCACGCAGCAGATACTGTTCGGCAAGGAGGTTCTCGATGATCTGGGCACGCGTAGCGGGAGTGCCCAGACCGCGCCCGGCCATCGCTGCCCGTAGTTCCTCGTCGTCCATTGCCTTGCCGGCACCCTCCATAGCCGTCAATAGGCTGGCTTCCGAATAGCGGGCCGGCGGCTTGGTCTGGTGCGCACAGAGGACCACTTCTTCGGCGTTCACCCGTTCGTTCGGGTCCACAGCGACCAGATTACCCTCTTCCCCTTGCTGCCCTTCGCGGCCATAGACCGCCAGCCAACCCGGCTGGACCAGTACCTTGCCTTCGGTCTTGAACGGCTCACTCTCGACGCGGGTGATTCGGGTCGTGATCAGGTATTCCGCTGCCGGATAGAAAACCGCCAGAAAGCGCTTGACGACCATGTCGTAGAGCTTGAACTCGGGCTCAGACAGGTGTTTTGGTGCCTGCAGCGTCGGGATGATTGCGAAGTGATCGGAGATCTTGGCATTGTTGAAGATGCGTTTGTTTGGAACTACCCAGTTGCGAGCAAGTATCTGCTGTGCAAAAGGTGCGTAGCGAGCCAGGGTGGCCTCATCGTGGCCTTTGCCGATACCCTCCCCGGTGAACATCGCGAGCGTACTGTTGACGGTCTGGCGATAGTCTTCCGGTAGCGCACGGGCGTCGGTACGAGGATAGGTCAGTACCTTGTGTTTCTCGTAAAGCGCCTGTGCCAAACCGAGCGTTGCCTTGGCGGAAAAACCGAAGCGGCCATTGGCCTCGCGTTGCAGGCTGGTCAAATCGTAGAGCAGAGGCGAAAGCTGGGTTGAAGCCTTTGACTCCTCGCTGACTTCACCGTCCTTGCCGACGCATTTTTGCTGCAGCATGATTGCTCGGGCTTCATCCCAGAGCCGGTCGGCGCGCGCATGTTCGTCGTCATCCCTTCCCTTGAAGTTCTCATCGAACCATTTGCCCCGGTATTCCCCCGCAACACAGGTGAAGCGGCCCTCGAGGTCCCAATAGTCGCGAGGCTTGAACTTGCGTATCCGGTCCTCGCGGTCGACAATCAGCGCCAGCGTGGGCGTCTGGACGCGGCCGACGGTCGTCAGGTGGAAGCCGCCAGTCTTCGAGTTGAAAGCGGTCATCGCCCGCGTGCCATTGATGCCGACCAGCCAGTCCGATTCCGATCGGCAGACAGCGGCATTGGCGAGGCCGAGCATCTCGGTACCGCTGCGCAGTCGGGAAAAGCCGTCGCGAATGGATAACGGGGTCATCGATTGAAGCCACAAGCGCTCGACGGGTTTACCACTCGCCGCGTGCTGGTTGATGTAGTTGAAGATCAGCTCGCCTTCGCGGCCAGCATCGCAGGCGTTTATAAGACCGACGACGTCCTTCCTCCGGATCAGCCGAACCAGAAGCTTGAGGCGTGATTCAGTCTTCGCAATCGGCTGTAGCGCGAAGTGAGGTGGAATCACTGGAAGATGAGCGAAAGACCACTTGCCACGCTTGACTTCATATTCCTCTGGGCAGGCCAGTTCCAGGAGATGACCAATTGCGGAGGAAAGAACGTAGTCTTCACTCTCGTAATAGTCGTCTTGTCGAACGAATCCGCCGATGGCACGAGCAAGGTCGGCGGCAACGGACGGCTTCTCGGTGATGATCAGTTTCTTGCTCATGGGGGGCATTCATCAACCGGGGAGAGTGGCAAAGGAAAGGTAAGAGGATGATCAATGGCCGGCATCCCGCAGGCCATGATAAGAGCACTCTACCGTACTTGGCAAGCAAGGGCGTCGCTGGCGGTAATCAAGAGCTTGTTGTCAAACGCGCTGGTGTCACCAATACCGGCCAATCAGTGGCGGCTCAGCAGCACCCGGCAATTCGCCGGGATAGCCTGGTCGCGGAGGCGCTTCCGCCGCGGCTGCCAGTGACCCGCTCGTTCGCACGCGCATGGTGGACGCATACGGACGGGTGCCTGAACGGTGGTCAGTGCAACATTCGAGAGTCGCCGGCGTCGAGCAGTTCCTCGACAACCAGTGGTTCAAGGTCTTGTTCGTGACTCCAGAGAACCATCAAGACGATAATCTTGAACTTGGCAAGTGGCACGGGGTCATCGTCGAGAATCATCGCGCGTTCAATGACCAGTTCCCGCAAGGCGGGCGTGATCAGGTTGGCTGCTTCAAGAAAGGCGAGGAACCCCAGGCCGTCGAGACCAAGCTTTTGCTGTTCCGGCGCTAGGTAGACCCGTAGCGCACGATGGCTGGCTGGCAAATCAACGACTGCGGTGGCCTTCAGGCCATCCAGCCAACGCAGGGCAACGCTGATGGCCTCGTCCTTGAAGCCAACGGCGCTCAATTTGCGCTTGAGCGTCTTGGTTTTCGGTCGGGCGTTGAAATCGTGATAGTTCGCGAACAGGTAAACAAGGATGTCGATCATCGTACAGGTTCTCAGGCTTGGGAAATCCGTTGATAGCGGCCGCCCGGGAGACTGGCGACCTGGCCATCCAGCTCCAGATGAAGGAGCATCACCGAAACGATGCCAGCCGTCAAGCCGTTGAGGTGGGCGAGCTCGTCCACGCTGCAGGGATCGAAACCCATGCTGTGCAGCAGGCCCGGGATATCCTGAGCCGATTCGGACTGCAAAGGAAACTCGGCCGGAGCGCTCTTCCAGTGCAGCTCGTCAAGCACATCCTGAACCGTTTCAACCAGTTTTGCACCCTGCTTGATCAGCTTGTGGCAGCCCCGTGATTGCGGCGAGTGGATCGAGCCGGGGATGGCAAAGACTTCCCGCCCTTGCTCGGAGGCCAAGCGGGCGGTAATCAGCGAGCCGCTGTCTACGGTTGCCTCGACGACCAACGCACCGAGTGATAAGCCCGCAATCAGGCGGTTGCGGCGGGGGAAGTTGGCGGCGACAGGCGGTGTGCCAAGGGGAAACTCCGATATGATCGAGCCTCTGGCAGCTATCTCGATTGCTAGCTGCCTGTTCGTGGCGGGGTAGATGCGGTCAATCCCCGTTCCGATGAACGCCACGGTGTTGCCTGAGGCTGTCAGGGCACCGCGGTGCGCTGCAGCGTCTATGCCCAAGGCCAGCCCACTGGTGACTGTGAGGCCGGCTTGGGCGAGGGCTGCAGAGAAGCGCTGGGCGTTTTGGCTACCCTGGGGCGTGGGGTTGCGGCTACCGATCATCGCCAAAGCTGCCGAGTTGAGGAGATCGAGCCGCCCGCGGACGTAGAGTAGCGTCGGTGGGTCGGGAATCTGAAGCAGCGTTTGGGGATAGTCGGGGTCGGCCAGACAGACCAGGTGCTGGCCGGGTGCGTCCGACCAGACAAGCGCTTGCTCAACGGCGGGGTGATTGTCGGTGTCGAGCAGGAGTCTCGCGGCCTTGTCGCCGACAATCGAGGTCAGCGCCTCTCGGCCAGCAGAGAAAATCGTTTCCGGCAGCCCGAAGGCGGTTAGAAGCTTGCGCTGCGTTTCACCGCCAATACCCGGAATCAGCGTCAGTCGTAGCCAGTCAGCCAGCGACTCGGCCACACCCATCGCTAGGGAGTGCGGGCGAAGTCGTTGACGTCGACGGTACCGTCCGACTGCACTATGAGGCCGTAGGAGATACGTTCGAACGGTCGGAACACGAAAAGCAGGCCGATTCGCTCGGGGGGGATCGGCACGACCACCTTCTGATCCTGCTCGTCACGCTCAATCACCGTGCGATTGCGCTCCAGGACGAGCACGTGGCCGATCTCGATGCCGTCTTGGGTACCGCGATTGATCGAGACAATCGACCCACGCCCTGCCGCGTCGACACCGCCATATACCGAAATCACGCGACCATCAACCAGAAAATCTGGCCTGTGCGGGACATAGGCGACCAGCGGGGGTCGAATGGCCGGCACGAGACGATCGCCACGGCCGATCTCCTGCTTCATGGTCACGACTTCGAAGGTTGCCGGGTTGCCGGCCTCTATTTGCCTGGCGGTACCCAGATAGAAGGCCTCATAGCCGAGAATCTCGCCACTTTCGGGGTCCAGCAACGGTTTGCCATTGCGGTAGACCTGCCAATCGAGTTTGGCAGGATCGGCATTGGCTACATAGGCAAGATCACCGTTGCCAATATAGACCCGATCATTGGGCGTGGCGATGATGCGTGCTGCGCTGTCAAGACTGTGCGCTTCGACGATCAGAGGGTCGGAGAGGAATGGCCTGATGACGTTTGGCGGAATCGCAGGAATTCCCTGCGCCATTGTTTCGACATGGATCTGCGGGACCATCCGGGTCCTCTCAAGCCGCAGTCGTGGCTTGCCAAGCGCATCGCGGTCGAGGAGAATGACGTCTCCAGGGAAGATGCGGTGTGGATTCCTGATGTCCTCGCGATTCATGCGCCAGATGTCTGGCCAGAGCCAGGGGTCCTTTAGAAACTTACCCGAGATTCCCCAGAGCGTGTCTCCCGGCACAACGACGTGCCGCTGGGGGGCGCCGTCGACGAGCCGAAGTTCCTGCCCGGCAGCGCTGGAGAGCGAGCTGACCATGGCCAGAATGAACGCGGATATAATGCGGATCATCGTTTTATCCTCGTACGAATAGTCGCAGACGCGGGGGCGGGGCGGTCAGGGAACTCCCGCTGCAGGCGTTTGTCCCTTTTCGTTGGTTACGCAAGTCTGTTATCCAGTTTGTCCAACCCGCCGTGCAAACGACGTCGGCATTCTCAAGACACTGCGTTAGATTTTGCACGTAGTTACTTCTTCGATCAAGCTTTTTATGTCTCTATTACCGATACTTCGCTTTCCCGATCCGCGCCTGAAGAAAATTGCCGCACGCGTCGAAGAGGTTGACGGAAGCATTTGTCGCCTGGCGCGTGACATGGCCGAGACAATGTACGAGGCGCCTGGGATTGGTCTTGCGGCAACACAGGTCGACGTGCACAAACGGGTCATAGTGATTGACGCTTCGGAAACCAGGGATCAGCTCCTGACTCTGATTAACCCGGAAGTCATCGAGAAGGATGGCCTGCAGGTCTGTGAGGAGGGATGCCTGTCAGTGCCCGGGATTTACGACAAGGTTGAGCGTGCCGAACATGTTGTCGTCCGTTATCTGGATCTGGAAGGACGAGAGCAGACCGTTGAGGCGACTGGTTTGCTGGCGGTATGCCTGCAGCACGAGATCGACCATCTGGACGGGCGAGTTTTTGTCGAGCACCTCTCGCAATTGAAGCAGCTGCGGATCAAGAACAAGCTGGCCAAGCAAGCGCGAATTACCGCATGAGACTGGTATTCGCAGGCACACCCGCGTTCGCTGCGATTGCCCTGCGGGCGCTTGTCGCTGCGGGCCATGAGGTGGTGCTGGTACTGACACAGCCTGATCGGGCCTCGGGGCGGGGGATGGCGGTCCATGCCTCGCCGGTCAAGCAACTGGCATCAGCCGCAGAGATCGAGGTTTTTCAACCGCCAACGCTGAAGGATGCCGCGGCACAGGACCGGATTCGTGCTGCGGGTGCCGAGGTGGTCGTTGTCGCAGCCTACGGTCTGATTCTGCCACAGCCAGTGCTTGACATGCCGCGCTTTGGCTGCATCAACATTCATGCGTCTCTGCTTCCTCGCTGGCGCGGTGCGGCACCCGTTCAGCGGGCGATTCTGGCTGGCGACACGGAAACCGGCGTGTGCATCATGCAGATGGATGCCGGGCTCGATAGCGGACCGGTGTTGCTTTCGGCTCGGCAGCCGATCACGCTGGACGATACCGCTTCTACCCTGCATGACAGGCTGGCTGAGCAGGGCGCCCGCCTCATCGTAGAGGTGCTGGCGCGGCTGCCAATGGCGGCGTGCCCGCAGGCGATATCCGGGATCAGCTACGCCGCCAAGGTCAGCAAGTCGGAGGCGCCGTTGGATTGGCGTCTGCCAGCAGTACAATTGGAACGGCAGGTGCGTGCTTTCAACCCCTATCCCGGTGCGACGTTCTCTCTTGACGACAATTTGCTCAAGGTCTGGCGCGCTGAACTCGTCGCCGGCCGCGGGCTACCCGGCGAGATTCTTGCGGCTGACCAGAGCGGATTGGTCGTGGCCTGTGGCCAAGGGGCGCTGCGGCTGACGGAGATTCAGCGATCTGGCGGCAAGCGACTCTCCGCGGCCCAGTTCCTGTTCGGAACGCAGGTTATAGAGGGTTCCCACTGTCGCCTGTCGCCATCGTGAACGCAGCCAGGATCAGGGGGATAGAGGGATGATTCTGTTTCACGTGGAACATTGCGAGGCGCAGGCGGGTCGTTCGTACCTGTGCCCCGAGGCTTCTTCGCGCCGCGCAGGAGGTGTTGCAGCAGCCCGGCCAAGCGATAGCCGGCGGCCGTAACACGACGGTTCGCGATCTCCAGCGCGCGCTCATGGAATGCGGCGCTGATCGTTGGTACGGAGTCTTCCCCCGGCGGATAGGCGTGTTCGCGGGCAATCTGCCAGCTTTCGTCGAGCCATAGCGTTGGGGTTCCCGCTGATGCCGGAGGCGGGTGCCGTTCCGTCAGCCATTTGACCGCGCTTTCAAGCCGGCTAGTGCGCAGCCAGGGCGGACCCGGCAAATCGTCCCAATAGCGGTGCAGGTTCATCGACGGGTGGCGCGTGCTGTATGGATTGATGATGGCCAGCGCATTGCCCCCGTTGTCGCTCCGCCCGTCCCTTCCATAGCGACTGGCAGCGTGCAGCGGCTGGTGGGCATCCGCCACGAGGTGAATCAACCAGGGGAGGGCATAGGCCTGCTCACTGGGCGTTGCTTTGCGACTCGATAACGTCTGCGCCAGTACTTCCAGTTGTCGATCGATCTTGCCTGGCGAGGATTGCAAGGTGCCGGCAGGATTCGGCGGACGGTCGACGTAGTGCCAATCGAGTCGCCGTTCCATATCCGGGAAGCCAGGAAGGGTTGGCGTTGGTTCCTCGATGCCGGCGGTATAGAAGCGCTGATCCTTCCGTATGTCGTCCGGCCAGGTCGACGCTTCGAGAAAGGCCGTCAGGCCTTGGTCGACGCCCTTGCCGCGTGTCTGCCAGCGATCGAAGTCCGGGTGCTGGCGCAGGAGTGCGGTCACTGCCGCCCTGGTGTCGGCGTCCAGTTGCTCCCAGGCAATCATGGCGCTGATCCGGTGCCCGGCAGCATTCCAGGCGAATGCCGGCGATGTGATGAGAAGCAGCAGGGTCAGCCGGAAAAATTGCTGAAGAAGTCTCAACATCGCTTGTCGATCAGCGGTCAAGGTCGATATCGTTCACTGATGCCCCTCCCCAGGGCGTCCGACAGAGCCTGCGACAAGCCAGGCAATCCCCTTCAGCGGAACCGTTGCCAAAGCGGCTGTGACCGAAAGCGATGCGCAGGGCTTGAGCGAGGAGGAATCCATGTGCACATTATCATCCCATAGGGACGGTCTCGCCATCACCGGGCGTCGTGCTAAACTCGCCCATCCCTTCTATACCAGCGGATCGTGGCCTTGTCGCCTACCCCCTCCTTCCCCTCGCCGCGTGCGCTACGCGTGCGTAGACCGGCACACACCGGCAAAGCATCGTCCCTCCCGGCGGCTGCCGTTACGCCCTGCCACCTACCACCGGACTCGCTCGCTCTGAGCCTGTTATTGGCTGGACGCGTGATTGCCGAGGTGCGGGCGGGGCGAAGCCTGACGCAGGCACTCACCGGCCTGAGCACGGCGCCCGGCGCTGCCCGCGCGGGGGCTCAGGATGTGGCCTATGGCACTTTGCGCCGTTACGCCTGTGGCGAGTTTGTCCTGCGACGTTTGTTGGAAAGGGCGTTGCCTCACCCGGAAGTGGAGGCTCTCTTGCTTGGCGCCCTCTATCGTCTGCAGACTCGGCCCGAATCGCCCTACATGGTGGTAGATCAGGCGGTGGCGGCCGCCGGCGAACTGGCTGGTGGCGCATTTCGTGGCTTGGTGAATGGCGTGCTGCGCAATTACTTGCGTCAGCGCGAGACTCTGCATCTAGCCATTGCCGATGACGACGAGGCTGCGCACCAACACCCGCACTGGTGGTTGAGTCGCCTTCGTCGTGCCTATCCGGATCGTTGGCAGGAGATTGTCGAGGTGGGCAATTCCCAGCCCCCGATGACCCTGCGCGTGAATCGGCGCCGTATTGTGCTGATTGATTATGTGGCGCGCTTGCAGGACGTTGGCTTGTCAGCCAAGCAGCCGGGAGGCGATGCGCTGATACTGGAAACGCCCGTTGCTGTCGAGTCGTTGCCGGGCTTCGTCGATGGCCTGGTCTCGATCCAGGACGCGGGTGCCCAGCGCGCGGTGCAAATCCTTGATCCGACTGCTGGCCAGCGCGTCCTTGATGCCTGTGCAGCACCCGGCGGAAAGACCTGCCATCTTCTGGAAGCTGCGGATATCGATTTGCTGGCGCTTGATAGCGATGCCAGTCGGACACAGCTGATAATGCAGAACGTGCGGCGGCTTGGCCTTTCGGCTACGGTCACTGTGGCGGATTGCAGAGCCAGTGATGAGTGGTGGGATGGTCTGCCGTTCGACGTCATTCTTGCGGATGTGCCCTGCTCGGCGTCGGGCGTTGTTCGCCGCCATCCGGATGTCAAGTACCTGCGCCGTGAGAGTGACATTCGGCGTTTCGCTCGTTTGCAGACGGAAATTCTCGACGCGCTTTGGCCCCTGTTGAAGCCGGGCGGCAAGCTGCTCTACGCTACGTGCTCGGTTTTCCCGGAAGAGAATGGCGCGCAGATTGATGCCTTCCTCGTTCGCCAACCGGCTGCTCGCCGGTTGGTCGAGGAAAGGCTTCTGCCTCAGGAAGAACATGACGGATTCTTTTATGCTTTGTTGCAGAAATCTGTTTAGCTGCTTTCTTGTCGGTCTGCTGCTGTTACTCGCCTCGCTTGGCGCGCAGGCTGCCGACATTACCGTCCGTAACCCGACCCTTTCACAGGGCGACGACGGCTACACGCTGTCTGCAGACTTCAACATCAATCTCAATGCCCGGCTTGAAGAGGCCATCGCCAGGGGCGTTACCCTGTACTTTGTGGTCGACTTCGAACTGACCCGTTCTCGCTGGTACTGGCTGGACGAACAGGTGGTCAGTCGCAGTCAGACCTATCAGCTTTCATACCACGCGCTGACGCGCCAGTATCGTTTGTCAAGCGGTGCGCTGCATCAGAGTTTCACCTCGCTCGACGATGCACAGCGCATTCTTTCGCGACTGCGGCACTGGCAGGTCCTCGACAAGGGAGCGGTCAAGGCAGATCAGAGTTACCTCGCGGCCGTGCGAATGCGCCTTGATCTGACACAAATGCCGAAGACCTTTCAGGTCAATGCGCTGGCCAACCGGGACTGGAACCTCTCTTCAGAGTGGGCGCGCTGGCTGTTTACCCCAGCCGAATCCGCCTCCTCTGCTGCTGCCGGAATATCGACCTTGACGGTTGCCACTGCTGAAGGCAAATGAAGAGTCTGATCGTTGCCGCTGCGTCGTTTGGCGGCATCCTCCTGTTCCTGCTGGCTTCGGCAAGTGCCAACACGGCGTTGTTTGCCAGCCACTACCCGTGGCTGCTTGGTCTGAATGCGGTCGTTGCCCTCTCGTTGCTGGCGCTGATTGCGTGGCAACTGCATGCTCTGTGGCGAGAACACCGGGCGCAGGTCTTCGGCTCACGCCTCAAGCTGCGCCTGATGTTGATGTTCGGTCTGATGGCGGTACTGCCGGGAGTGCTGATTTATGCCGTCTCGGTGCAGTTTGTCACCAAGAGTATTGAAACCTGGTTTGATGTTCGCGTCGAGAAGGCCCTGGAGGCGGGGCTGAATCTCGGCCGCGGCGCTCTCGATTCACTGCTTGAGGACCTGGCGGCCAAGGGACAGGCGATGGCGCTGGAACTGGGCGAGCGTTCCGAGGCACAGCGCCGACTTGAGCTCAACCGTTTGCGCGAGCAGAACGGGGTGCAATCTGTGGCGCTTTTCTCAACCAGTGGCGAGTTGCTGGCAACGGCCGCCGCCGACCTGACAAGTCGGCTGCCGTCGCAGCCGGCAGCCGAGCAGTTGCGCCGAGCGCGCAGCGAACGCAGATACGCGGTCATTGAAAGCACCGGCGAGAAGGATCTGACCCTGCGCGTTCTGGTGACCGTGATGCCCCAAGGTCTTGGCGCCGAGACTCGCATTCTGCAGCTGGTCGAACCGGTACCGAGTGCCCTCGCACTTAACGCGGACAGTGTTCAAACAGTGTATGCTGATTATCAGGAGCTCTCGCTGGGTCGCGAGGGATTGACCCGGATTTACGCGATGACCCTGACGCTGACCGTGCTGCTCGCCCTGTTTACCGCAATCGCTCTGGCTTTCGTTCTTGCCCGTCGTTTGTCGGCACCGCTGTCGATCCTTGCCGAGGGAACCCAGGCTGTGGCAGCTGGCGACTACACCCCCAAGCAGGCGGTCTACAGTCGCGATGAGCTGGGCATCCTGACCCGATCGTTCAAGCAGATGACCAGTCAGCTTGACGAGGCGCGGCGTGACAACGAGCGTCACCGTGGCGAGCTTGAGGCTGCGCGCGCTTATCTGGAGTCGATCCTGGCCAACCTCTCCGCTGGCGTCCTGGTTTTCGATCGGCGGTTCGTTCTACGAACGGTCAATGAGGGCGCGCTGGCCATCCTCGCGGACGACTTCGCTGGCCTGCTCGGCGAGGAGACCGATGTCTGGCCGCGCCAGCAGGCGCTTGGGCAGGCCATTCGTGAGGCCTTTGCCGAAGACGACAGAATCGAATGGCAGGAACAGATAGAGCTTGATCGTAGCGGTAGCCTGCCGCAGACGCTCCTCCTGCGCGGCACGCAGCTGCCTGCCGGACCCCATGGAGGCTATGTGGTCGTCTTTGACGACGTGACGCGGCTGATCGCCGCCCAGCGCAGTGCCGCCTGGGGTGAAGTCGCACGGCGCTTGGCGCACGAAATCAAGAATCCGCTGACGCCGATCCAGTTGTCTGCCGAGCGATTGCAGATGAAGCTTGCCGATCGCCTGAGCGGCGCCGAAGCGGAGATGCTGACTCGTTCGACGCAGACCATCATTACCCAGGTGCAGGCGATGAAGCGAATGGTCAATGACTTCAGCGACTACGCGCGCATGCCCGCACCCGAACTGGCCGCCGTTGACCTCAACGCACTGGTTCGTGAGGTGCTTGGCCTTTATGAAACCTCCCGGGCCAAGATCGAGCCGAAACTCGCGGCGAAGCTACCGCCCGTCTGGGGCGACAGCACCCAGCTGCGGCAAATCATCCACAATCTGCTGCGCAACGCGGAAGACGCGCAGGAAGCCGTCGACGCTCCGCTAATCCGGATAAGTACGCGCCGTTCAGAGGACATGGCCGAACTGGTGGTGAGCGATCTCGGGCCAGGCTTTCCGCCTGAGATCATTGCACGGGTTTTTGAACCCTATGTCACCACCAAGGTGCGTGGGACCGGTCTTGGCCTGGCGATCGTCAAGAAGATCGTCGACGAACATCACGGCGGCATCAGAATAAACAACCGTCAGCCGGTCGGCGCCGAGGTGAGCATCATGCTGCCGCTGGCTTCCCTGTCGACCCCCAAGCGACGCGTAAGCCAACTTTCTCCCGAGGCCTGAGTATGGCGCAAATACTGATCGTTGATGACGAGATGGGCATTCGAGAACTGCTGTCCGAGATTCTTGCTGACGAAGGTCACTCGGTCTGGCTGGCCGAGAATGCGACAGCGGCGCGCAGGATTCGGACTGACAAGCGGCCCGATCTGGTTCTGCTCGACATCTGGATGCCTGATACGGACGGCATATCCTTGCTCAAGGAGTGGGCAGCGAGCGGACTGTTGACGATGCCGGTGGTGATGATGTCGGGTCACGGCACCATCGACTCAGCGGTTGAAGCGACACGCATCGGTGCCACCGATTTCCTCGAGAAGCCGATTGCGCTGCAAAAGCTGCTGCTCACCGTGAAGAAGGCGCTCAAGCATGAAACCGTACTGGTCAAGAAGCCGCTGACGCTTGATGCCTTCGCGCGCTCGCCGTTACTCAAGGATCTCAAGCGACGTCTCGAACAGGCGGCAGCAAAAACCTCTGTTCTGCTGCTCAAAAGCGCTTCGGGCAGCATCGCAGAAATCTGCGCGCGTACCCTGCAGACGAATCTGACACCGTGGCTGGATCTATCGACCTCGAGCGCGCCCTTGACGCAGGAGATGTTGCAGAACGCCAGTGGCGGCATTGTTTTCATCTCCGATCTGGCGCAGCTGGGCAAACTGCAACAGATGAATCTTGTCTTCGCGCTTGAGCGGCTCGATAGACATAATCTGCAGCTGGTGGCTGCCTCGACTCGTCCAATGGCGGGGCTCGTCGAGGCCGGCTGGGATCCTGTCCTGGTGAACCGGCTTGGTGAGGTCTGGGTGGCGCTGCCGCAGATCTCCGGACATGGCGACGACGTTCCGGAAATCGCCTCCTTGCTGCTCGCTCATCTCGCCGAGCGTGGCGAAGTGCCGTTGAGGCATTTTTCCAGTGGGGCACAGAACGCGCTCCGTCTTCACCGCTGGCACGGCGAGTGGGCGGAGCTGCTAACAACGGTGAAAAATCTTGCCCTCTCGGCGCTGGAGGAGGAGATCAGCGCCGACGACGTCGCGCTGATTCTGCAGAGCGACGGTGGGCAGCTCGGCGCCCCGCTGCCGCTGCCGCCGATGTTCTTTGATCAACCGCTGCGCGAGGCCCGTGAGGCCTTCGAGAGGATGTACTTCGAATACCATCTGGCCGGAGAACGGGGTAGTATGACGCGTTTGGCGGAAAAGACGGGCCTCGAGCGAACACATCTCTATCGGAAGTTGAAGCAACTCGGTCTGAACGTCGGCCGGCGAGGCGATGAACGAGAGTAGCAGGGGGGTTTCGTGCCGGCAGCCGGTCAGGGAGATCAGGGAAAATGCACATCGTCATTCTCGGCGCTGGTCAGGTCGGGGCCAGCGTCGCCGAAAGTCTGGCGTCTGAAAACAACGACATCACGGTGGTCGATAGCGACCAGGATCGCCTGGCGCACTTACAGGATCGCCTCGACGTGCAGACGGTGGTCGGTAATGCGGCCTACCCCTCGGTGCTGGCCAGTGCCGGGCTGGAGAACGCTGACCTGCTGATTGCGGTAACGCAGAGCGATCAGACCAATCTCGTTGCCTGCAAGGTTGCGCGCAGCGTCTTCAACGTCCCGGCGAGGATCGCCCGCTTGCGCGCGCGCGACTTTCTTGACAGCAAGACTCTGCTCGCCCCAGAGAACTTCGCCGTCGACTACGCGTTGTGTCCAGAACAGGTGATCACCGAGTACATCGCGCGTCTGATCGACTTCCCCGAAGCACTGCAGGTCTTGAATTTTGGGGGAGGCCGCTTGGTGCTGGTTGCCGTTCGCGCCTACGCCGGAGGGCTGCTGGTCGGCAGTCCGATCAAGGAAATGCGCAACCATCTGCCGCCAGAGATCGATGGCCGAATCGCTGCCATCTATCGCCGCGACGGAGCCATGACGCCGACCGGCGAGACGACCATCGAAGACGGCGACGAAGTGTTCCTGCTGGCAGCCGAGGAACACATTCGGGCTGTGATGCGCGAGTTGCGACGCTCGGTCGAACCCGTCCGGCGGGTCATGATCGCCGGTGGGGGCAATATCGGCCTGCGCGTCGCCCAGGCACTTGAGGGTAAGTGCGAGGTCAAGCTCATTGAAGTCAGTCGGCGCCGCGCCGAGTTCGTTGCTACGACCGTCAAGTCGGTGCTGGTGCTCTGCGGCGATGCCACCGATGAGGAGTTGTTGCAGCAGGAAGCGATCGACGCGATGGACCTCTTCCTCGCGCTGACCAACGATGACGAAGACAATATCATGGGCGCCTCGCTGGCCAAACGCATGGGTTGCAAACGGGTGGTGGCGCTAATCAACCGCCGCGCCTACGCCGAACTCGTCCAGGGTGGGCCGATCGACATCGCGCTCTCGCCGGCGCAGGTGTCGATCGGCACCCTGCTGACTTACGTCCGCCACGGCGATGTGGCGCAGGTTCACAGTCTGCGCCGGGGAGCAGCCGAAGCGCTCGAGATCGTCGCCCATGGCGACCAGAAGACCTCGAAAGTCGTTGGACGACGAATCGGCGAACTGCCGGAGATCGCTGGCGCATTCATCGCTGCGATCGTTCGCGATCTCGACAAGAGCCGGGATATCGGCTTCCTCGGTCTGACCAAGCAGAAGAAGAAGGGGCAGGTGCTGATCGCCCACAAGGACGTCTTGGTGGAGACGGATGACCACGTAATCGTTTTCTGTCTCGACAAGAAGGTGGTCAAGCAGGTGGAGAAACTCTTCGCGGTCGGCTTCCATTTCTTCTGAGGGGGCGCCACCATGCAACGCTACTACCCGGTGATCCGGGTTCTCTCGCTGGTGATTGTCATCTTTGGCCTGACGATGCTGGTGCCGTTGCTTCTGTCGTGGGCCATGCACGACGGCGCCGAGAGCGCTTTCGACGAAGCCTTCCTGCTCACGGTTGGCACCGGCCTGGGGCTGTGGTATGCGACGCGCAAGGAGAAGCGCGATCTGACGATTCGCGACGGTTTCCTCATGGTCGCCCTGGTGTGGACAGTGCTGCCGGTGTACGCCGCCCTTCCTCTGATAATACAACTCGACGCCAGTTTTACCGATGCCTATTTTGAAGCCGTTTCCGGGCTGACAACGACCGGGGCGACGGTCTTCGAGGGGCTTGATGGGTATCCGGTCTCGATCAACTTCTGGCGCTGCCAGCTTGTCTGGCTGGGTGGCATGGGCTTGATCGTTCTCGCTGTGGCGATCCTCCCCTTGCTTGGCATCGGTGGCCGTCAGATGTTCAAGGCGGAGACGCCGGGGCCGATGAAGGACTCGAAAATGACCCCGCGCATAGCCGAAACGGCAAAGGGGCTGTGGGTGGTCTATACATTGATATCGGTCTGCTGTGTTCTTGGCTACGGCTGGGCCGGAATGACCTGGCTCGATGCGATCATGCACATGTTCAGTACCATGGGGCTTGGCGGCTTTTCCAGCCACGACGCGAGCTTTGGATTTTTCGATTCGCCTGCGATCGAAGCAGTCAGTATTGTCTTCATGCTGATTGCCGGCTGCAACTTTGCGACCCACTATGTGGTCCTTTCCGGTCGATCGCTGCGCCCGTACGCCTCGGATCCGGAAGCCGGGTGGTTCCTGCTGGTGACCCTTGGCAGTGTGATCGGCATCGCCATTTTTCTCGATGTGCACGAGTTTTATCCGACATTTTTGGAGGCGCTACGTTATTCGGCGTTCAACGTCGTCTCGATCGCAACGACCACGGGTTATGCCAACACCGACTACGCCCTGTGGCCATTCTTTGCGCCGTTGTGGATGTTGTTCCTGTCGAGCTTTGCGACCAGCGCCGGGTCGACGGGTGGCGGCATCAAGATGATCCGCGCCATCGTCCTTTACAAGCAGGTTTATCGGGAGCTGACGCGCGCCATGCACCCGAGCGCCGTGCATCCGATCAAGATCGGGGGGGCGGTGGTACCTTCCAATATTCTCTTCGCAGTGCTTGCCTTCGGCTTCATCTACATGGTGTGCATCGTTTCGATGACACTGGCTCTTTCACTTTCGGGGCTCGAAATCATCAGTGCATTCTCGGCAGTGGTTGCCAGCATCAACAATACCGGACCGGGTTTGGGCCAGGTCGGACCGGCGACGAACTTCGGTGTACTCACCGACTTTCAGACCTGGGTATGCACCTTCGCCATGCTTCTAGGTCGGCTGGAGATCTTTACCTTGTTGGTTGTCCTGACGCCGGCTTTCTGGCGCAAGTAGGGGCTAAAGGCGGATAATCTTCCTTTTCCGGCGCCTCTCCTTTTTCTGGCGGAATTTGACGTGACCCGACCCAGCAACGACAGTCTTCTGCGCGCCCTGCTCAGGGAGCCTACCGACCAGACACCTATCTGGCTGATGCGGCAGGCCGGCAGGTATCTGCCCGAGTACTGCGAAACCCGCCGGCGTGCCGGCAGCTTTCTGCAGTTGTGCAGGAACCCTGCTCTGGCCTGTGAGGTGACACTACAACCGCTTGCCCGCTATGACCTGGATGCCGCAATTCTTTTTTCCGATATTCTCACCGTGCCTGATGCCATGGGGCTAGGGCTCTACTTCACCGATGGCGAAGGGCCCCGCTTTGAACGTCCGCTGCGCGAGGAATGGGCAATTCGCGACCTCAGCGCACCGGATCCCTGGGATCATCTGCGCTACGTGATGGATGCAGTGTCTGAAATCAGGCGGGCGTTGAACAACTCGGTGCCACTGATCGGTTTTGCCGGCAGTCCATATACCCTGGCTTGCTACATGGTCGAAGGCGCTTCCAGCAGCGATTACCGCCACATCAAGCGGATGCTCTACGAGCGCCCCGATCTGCTGCATCGTATTCTTTCAGTTACCGCCGATGCGGTGAGCAGTTATCTCAATGCCCAGATCGACTGCGGCGCACAGGCTGTCATGATCTTTGACTCTTGGGGCGGCTCGCTCTCTGCGGCAGCCTACCATGAGTTCTCGTTGCCCTACCTGCGACGTATCGTTGCCAGTTTGATTCGAGAGAGGGATGGGGAACGGGTACCGTCCATCGTGTTTACCAAAGGCGGTGGCCTGTGGCTGGAATCGATCGCGGAGACCGGATGCGATGCCATCGGTGTGGATTGGACGATTGACATCGGCGCGGCGCGTCGGCGAGTTGGTCACCTGGTCGCCTTGCAGGGCAATCTTGATCCAGGGGTGCTCTTCGCCTCGCCGGGTCGGGTGGCCGCCGAGGCCAGGACGGTCGTGGACAGCTACGGCTTTGACAACACCGGCCATGTGTTCAATCTAGGTCACGGGATTTCGCAGTTTACGCCACCGGAGAACGTCACCGCGCTGGTCGATGCCGTCCATGAACACAGCCGGAAGTCGCAAAAAAAAATGCATTGAATACCCCTGCCCCGTTGACTTATTCACAGAAATTGGGTTACCCGTTTGCGCCGACCAGAGGCTCTGACTAGAATCAGCTAACTATTTATAAGCCTATGATTTATAGAGGATTATAAATCGCTTATTTTTTGGGCAGATGCCTCCAAACCCTTGCGGTATGAGCTTTCCAGCGACTTGTTGATAGGCTCATCCACAGAGTTATCCACAGGCGCGGTGAATGCAAAAAAAGCGCTGATAACTGAACACCTTAACCGCTATTACCAGAAGTGGCGCGAGCTTCCGGCGGTAAGTGATATCACTATTCCCCCGCATTCAACGATGCCAGACCACTCCTTGCTGCTGCAAATCGTCCGCGTAGCGCTTGATGTGCCGTTGCGCCACCTGTTTGATTACCGCCTTCCTGACCACGAGCAGTTATCGACGGCAGACATTGGCTATCGGGTCTGTGTTCCCTTCGGTCAACGCCAGAAGGTCGGTATCATCGTCGAATTGGCAGCAGCCAGCGAACTGCCGCTCGCACAGCTCAAACCAGTTACTGCGGTTCTGCGCGATGTGCCTCGCCTGCCGGCCGCCTGGTTTCACCTGACTGAATTCTGTGCAGCCTATTATCATGCACCGCTTGGCCAGGTCATGCTTTCGACGTTACCCACGGGGTTGCGCTCGCTTGCACCGGTCAAGGCTCGGGCGCGCCGGCAGGCGATTCCGCAGACCTTGGCGCAGCAAGCTCCGGCGCTGACGCTCGAACAGGAAGCCGCGCTGAGGGCAATGGCAGAAGGCGCCGGCGGCTTCTGTGCCTATCTGCTGCACGGTGTTACCGGTAGCGGCAAGACCGAAGTCTACCTTCGTCTGATCGAGCGTACGCTGGCTGCCGGGCAGCAATCGTTGCTCCTGGTGCCGGAAATCAACCTGACGCCGCAACTTGAAGCCCGTCTCACGGCGCGCTTTCCGAATGCCGGCCTGGTCAGCCTGCATAGCGAGTTGGGGGACGCAGCGCGTGGCCGCAACTGGCGGGCTGCTTTGACCGGTGGGGCACGGATCGTTCTTGGCACTCGCCTGGCAGTTTTTGTCCCCTTGCCCGAACTGGGCCTGATCGTGGTTGATGAAGAACATGATTCGTCGTTCAAGCAGCAGGACGGGATTCGCTACTCGGCACGCGACCTTGCCGTCTTCCGTGCGCGCGACAGTCACATCCCGATTGTCCTTGGCTCGGCAACACCTTCGCTGGAGAGTTGGGCCAATGCCACCGGCACTGATGGAGGTGGACGCTACCGCTTGCTTTCGCTGCAGCAGCGAGCGGTAGAAGGTGCGCGCCTGCCGCTGGTCCGAACCATAGATACGCGCGTCGACAAGCCGGAGGAAGGACTCTCCAGGGCCTTGCTGGTGGCCATCGAGGAACGTCTGGAGCGGGCCGAGCAGAGTCTCGTCTTCCTCAACCGGCGCGGCTATGCGCCGGTACTGGCCTGTCCTGCCTGCGGTTGGACGTCACACTGTCATCGTTGCGCTGCCAATCTGGTTCTCCACCTCGCTGACCACTGCCTGCGCTGCCACCATTGCGGCTTCGAGGCGCGGGTACCAATGCACTGCCCTACCTGTGGTAACCAGGACATCAGCGCTTTTGGTCGCGGTACCCAACGTATCGAGGCAGCGCTAACGGAGCGCTTCCCAGAGGCGCGCATCCTCCGCGTCGACCGGGACTCGGCGAGCAGCCGCCGGCAATGGGAAGCACTGGTAGCAAGAATAGAGGGCGGCGAGGCGGACATTCTCGTCGGGACTCAGATGCTGGCCAAAGGCCATGATTTTCCCAAACTTACTTTGGTCGGTGCGATTGCTCCTGACGCGGCATTGTTCGCTGCCGACTGGCGCGCGCCCGAGCGTCTTTTCGCCCAGCTGATGCAGGTTGCCGGCCGCGCTGGGCGAGCCGAGAGGCCAGGTGAGATGCTGCTGCAGACCCAATTTCCCGACCATCCGCTCTACGACGCTGTGGTTCGACATGATTACCAGGCCTTCGCGGCGGCACAGCTCAGGGAAAGGCAGCAGGCCGGTTTCCCGCCCTACACCTATCAGGCCATGTTGCGTGCGGAGGCGCCCCGAATGACCGATGCTTTGTGCTTTCTTGCTGCTGCGCGCGGCTGTCCATTGCCCAAGGAGGAACCTCTGGTGACCTTCTACGACCCGGTACCGATGCGTCTGTCCCGCAGAGCCAGCCTGGAACGTGGCCAGCTACTTGTCGAGTCGTCGTCACGGCGTACATTGCAGCGCTTTCTTGGCCACTGGGTCACCCAGCTCGACGCCATCAAGTCGCCCTCGCGACTGCGTTGGCATCTGGAAGTCGACCCCTTCGAGTTCTGATCCCAACCGCGGGTGAATTGTCCTTCCAACCCGCTGCCATCGCCGAGTACTCGCATTCTGGCGGTTTACAACAGAGTGCTTCAGGACGGGTCGACGCCAGGATTGACTGGGGCACCCAGCGCTAGGATACTTCCGCCGTAGCTGCTTTTCCCTTGCCACGTGAAGCATCGCACAGCGTTTGGCAACCATAGCAGCTATCGTTTGTGTCGCCAGGAGAAACGGGGCCTGGCACCGCCTGCATGCAGCGCGGAATGGTACCGGCAAAGAAGCGCGGACCTGGCTTCTGGCGCGGCGGTAAGCGCGGCGCGCTGCGGTCTGGCCATGGAACGTGAGGCCGGTTTCCGGCTCGCAGCCGCGAGGCGGGCCGCGTTCTTTCCCTATCATTTTGAGGAGTCCTGTTGTGCCTTCCGAGTTTGTGGCAGCGATTGACCTGGGTTCGAATAGTTTTCACATGATTGTCGCGCGCATTGCGAACGGGCATGTTCAGATTCTCGACCGATTGCGCGAGATGGTCCAACTGGCCGCAGGACTGGATGGCCGAAACCGGCTTTCGCCCGCTTCGCAACAGCGGGCGCTTGATTGTCTGGCTCGTTTTGGCCAGAGGTTGCGGCACATCCCGCCGGCCCGACTGCGTATCGTCGGCACCAATACTCTGCGCCAGGCACGAAACAGTGCAGAGTTCGTCGCCCGAGCCGAGCAGCTCCTTGGCCATCGGGTGGAGATCGTCAGCGGACAGGAAGAAGCCCGCCTGATTTACCTTGGTGTCGCCCATAGCGTCGGTGACGTCGCCGGGCAGCGGCTGGTGATCGATATTGGTGGTGGCAGTACCGAACTGATCGTCGGGGAACAGTTTGATCCTTTGCACTTGGCGAGCCTGCGGATGGGTTGCGTCAGCCTGAGCCGTTCCTGTTTCGCCGACGGTCGGGTGACGGCGGGGCGCTTGCGCGAGGCGGAGTTGCTGGTGCAGCTCAACCTTGAACCGTTCCGTGAAGAGTATCTGGCGCGCGGTTGGGAGGTGACCACCGGAGCTTCCGGATCGATCAAGGCCATCCAGGGGGTCCTCAACAGCGAGGGCTGGAGTCGCGAGGGAATCTCGCTCGAAGGATTGCGGCGGTTGCGGGCGGCTTTGCTCGAGGTGCGAGATACCGCGGCCTTGGCCAGCCGTTGGCAGCTGGATCTTGCCCGCGCCCGCGTCTTCGTTGGCGGCTTCGTCGTCCTGCATGGCTTGTGCGAGGCGCTCGGCATCGAGCAGATGGAGGTATCCGAAGGGGCCCTGCGCGAAGGGCTGATCTATGATCTTCTCGGTCGCATCCGCCACGAGGATGTACGTGATCGGACCATCGCGGATGTCACGCGCCGCTTCGGTCTCGACGAGGCCCAGGCCGCGCGGGTAAGCGCTTCGGCGCTTGATCTGCTGCGACAGGTGAGAGCGAAATGGGGATTGACGGGAAAGGAGTCACGCGACGTCCTCGAACGAGCTGCCCGCTTGCACGAGATCGGCCTGCTGCTGACCCATGACCAGTATCACCGACACGGGGCGTATGTCCTGCAACACTCTGATCTGCCGGGCTACTCGCGCGATGATCAGCAGCTGCTCGCGGCTCTGGTCAGGCGACATCGGCGGTCGTTTCCTGATGATGCGTTTGCCGAGTTGCCAAAGGACAGTGTGCGGACGGCTCGCCGTCTCTGCGCACTCCTCCGCCTGGCGGTGGTACTGCATCGTAGCCGCAGCAACGAACCACTGCCGGCGATCAGCCTGCGTGTCGATGGGCAGCGGATGCACCTGGTTTTTCCTTCGGGTTGGCTGACGGCGCACCCGTTGACTCGCGCAGACCTCCAGATGGAAGCACGGCTGCTCCGAAAAGCAGGTTTTGACCTGCGGCTTGGCAGTGGTGCTGCCGGCATCGAGCCAACGCCGGCAGCAGGAGGCGCCCCCCAATCGTGACCGTGCGCCGTATGCTGTTCCGGGCGGCGGTGACGACGGCGCTGCTGTTCTTGCCGCTCCTGCTCGCAGCGACCCTGTTTTTCTCCGCGCTCGATCAGGTGCCGCTGGTCAGCCGTGGCGAGACCATTTCGCAATCGTCGATTGCCGAGGCCAAACGCCTGTTGGCAAGCAACGACCCACGTCATCTCCAAAAGGGGGATGAGCGGACAGCCGTCATTCCCGCGGCGTTGCTTGATGCCGCCATAAACCATCTGGCAAGCCGTAGTCTGGGCGCCCGCGGCGCCTTCTTCCTTGCCGACGATACCGCTGAAGTGCGCCTGACTGTCCGCATTCCCGGCGTGCCTGGACCCCGCTACCTGAATCTGCGCACGGCTTTCGAGGCGGTTGCGGGTGAGCCGCGGGTTGTCAAGGCCTCGATTTCCTCCCTGCCGATTCCGGCCGGGCTCGCCGAATGGCTTATCGCCTCGGCGATCAGAAGCGCCGGCTTTGCCGACGACTGGAAAGTGGCGAGGCAGGCCATCCGTCACCTGGTGTTCGAGCCGGATCAGGGCAACGTGGAGGTCCGCTACACCTGGCAGCCGGACCTTCTTGAACAGGCGCGGAGGCTCGCCTTTACACCGCAAGAGATCGTTCGCATCGAGGCTGCCCAAAGAGCGTTGGCACGTCTTCTTGATCCCTACGCCCACCGCGCCAACGTTCCGGTGAGCAAGGTTCTGACGCCGCTGATGGCATGCTGTGGTGACCCCACCCCACAGGAGGGCCGCGCGGCGCTGCTGGTGCTGGCGACCTATCTGACCGGAAGCAACCTCGCCGTCGTGTTGCCGGAATCAGCAAAGTGGCCTCGTCCACGGCGAGTGAAGCTGACCCTGTTCGGGCGTCACGACAGTGCTCAGCACTTTATCGTTTCAGCTGCCCTGGCGGCCTGGGCTGGCGAGCCCGCGGCAAATGCAGTCGGCCTGTTCAAGGAGATCCAGGATTCCCGAGGCGGTAGCGGTTTCTCCTTTGCGGATCTGGCGGCAGATCGTGCCGGCACACGCTTTGGCGAACTGGTTGCCAGCGGCTCGCCGCACCTCGAGAACGCTCTCCGCAGAACACTGACCGACGCCGACCTGGCGCCCTCGCTGGATGGGCTGCCCGAGCCTTTGGCTGCAGCCGACTTTGAACAGCGCTTTGGCGCTGGTGACAACGCCGCCTATCGGCAGGTGACGACAGAGATCGAGCGCCGTTTGGCAGCTTTGCCGCTGTACCGCTGAGCGTCGGTTGCGGGCTCCCGCGCGGCTTTCGCAAAGCGGGCACCACCCGATTTCCCTCCCCAATCAACGTGCTCGGTGGCTCGAGAGGCAGAACCAGGCGTAAGCGATGACCTGTGTGGCAAGCAAGGCAAGGAACGTGTAGCGGTGGGCCGTTGCCATACTGTGCCCCAGCGTTTGCAGCACGTCGATCAGCAGACCGATGCCCCATTGCACGCCAAAGGCACCAACAAAAACCATCAGGTTCAGCGCCGTGTTGACCCGGCCGGAGAGCGCGACGGAAAAGCCGGCGGCCGCCTGCGGATAGGCCAGGGTTCCAAAGCTTGAAAAGGTGCCGTAAGCGACCCACAGCAGATGGGTTTGTGGCAGGGCCTCGGTGGCGATCAAGGCGAGCGTCAGCAAGGAAAGGCCTAGCCCACCACCGAGCAGCATGCCGGGTCTGATACCGCGGCGGGCCAGTCCGGTGGCCAGCAGCCCGATGAGCATGTAGGCCGCCAGCATCGCGATGCTCATCCCGGCCATGTGCTCTGCCGCCCTGGCGCGAGTATAGCCATTGACCTGCATGAGCCAGGATATCGACCACAGGCTTTGCACTGCCATGAATCCGCCGGTGAGCATCAATCCCATTGGCGCAAAGCGCCAGAAGTGCGCACTGCCGAAGATCGCCCTGACGCCGGAGAACTGAGCGGCCAGCGGTGCCGGCTGACCGCCGTCCCTGTGCTCGGGGACGCTGAAGAACAGCCAGAAGGCGACAGCCAGGGTCAGTCCGGCCAAGGCGAAGAAGATCTCCCGCCAGCCGGCGAGTTGCAGGGCTGCTTCGAGCGGGGCCGTGGCAGCCAGCGCTCCGAGGCCACCCGAGGTCATGATCCAGCCGGTTAGCGAAGCCTGCCGCTCGGCCGGAAACCACAGTGAAAAGGCCTTGAAGGCAGCCATCAGGCATGCCGAAACACCCAGTCCGATGAGCGCACGGCCGACCGCCAGTTCAGCGATCCCCTGACCAAGGGCGAAGACGGCCGCGCCGACGGCTGCGATCAACAGCAGCCCGGATTCGACGCGTCGAGCCCCGAAGCGGTCGAGCAACATGCCGAGCGGCAGTTGGGCAGCAGCGAAGGAGAGAAAGTAGGCACTGGTCAGCAGGCCAAGGCCAGCTGCGCCCAGGGCCAGCTCGGCGCTGAGTACCGGTCCAATGACGGCATTCGCCGTTCGATAGAGGTAGGAGAGGAAATAGGCGCCGGCGAAGGGCAGGAAGAGTTTCAGCCACAGCATGGTTTGTATGGTGCTCCTTCGCCCCGTTCTGCCCGGCCATTGACTCGCTTGGTCGATTCCCGTCCGGTGAGCGCAATCAACCGCTGGCAAAGCTAGCGTTGTAATGCGCATCCCAGAGCCAGGCGGCGCCACGCACGCCGGACGAGTCGCCGTGTTGGTTACGCAGCAGTCGAGTATCGACGTGATCAGAGAAGACATGTGTTGCCAACAGCTCCGGCACCGTGAGGTACAGCCGTTCGATGTTGGAGAGGCCGCCACCGAGGACGATCACGTCAGGGTCGAGAATATTGACCACCAGGGCCAACGCTCTTGCCAGGCGTCCTTCATAGCGGCGGAGGCTCGCCTCGCAGACACTATCGCCCGCACCGGCTCGGGCAGCTATTTCCTCCGCAGTGATTGACTCGCCGCCATGACGCTGGTGGTCGCCACAAAGCCCGGGACCGGAGAGCCAGGTTTCGACACAACCGAAGCGCCCACAGTAACATTGCGGCGGTGTCTGGTCTTCGTCTTCCAGCAACGGCAGTGGATTGTGGCCCCATTCGCCGGCAATTCGATTGGCGCCAGCCAGTGCGCGCTGAGCAACGACGATGCCACCACCAACGCCGGTACCGAGAATGACCCCGAAGACAACTTCCGCACCGCGCCCGGCGCCGTCAATGGCCTCCGAGAGGGCAAAGCAGTTGGCATCGTTGGCCAGGCGAATCTGGCGTTGCAACAGCTCCTCGAGGTCATGCCGCAAAGCATTGCCAATAAGCCAGGTCGAGTTTGCGTTCTTAATTCTGCCATTCAGGGAAGACTCGGCACCGGGTATGCCAATACCAACGCTGCCCGGCTGCCCAAGCTCCCGCTCGGCCGCTCCAACCAGTTCGGCGACGGCCTTGACAGTCGCTTCGTAGTCGCCTTGCGGCGTCGGCCGACGGCGGCGAAGCAATACCCGACCCGATCCGTCGAGAGCGACAAGTTCTATCTTGGTACCGCCAAGGTCTATCCCGATTCGCATCGCCATGTTCGCTTCCAGCATGGTATCGGTCCGCAAGGGAGGGATCACTCAAGGCCCTCTGAGCGACATCTGGGCGCAGCAGCCAAATGCCCTGGAGTAGGCAAGGGTTCTCCTCCCGCCACGAGGGCGGCCCTGTGTCTCTCATTGCCGGCGTCGGCGAACAGCAAGGCCGTGACCGGGTTTGAGTCCTGAAGCGCTTTGGCGGCGCGTCCCAGGCATGCACCCCGCCGGGCTGCTACCGGACCAGCCGCCAGGAAAAGCGGGCGGCAGGCGCGAGCATCGAACAAACGAGAGCCACTTACAGTGGGCCGGGACGCTCCTGGTGGCTTGCACCAGGGCATCCAGAGACGATTCTGTGAATCTCAGCCGGTGATGTACTTTTCCATTTGCTCAATGATGAACTGCTGCGCGCAGATCGTCTCCTTGACCACGTCACCGATCGAAACGATACCGACGACTTTTCCTCCCTCGTCGAGTATCGGCAGGTGGCGGAAGTGCTTTTCGGTCATGATTGCCATGCACTCGTCAACCGTCTGCTCGGGGGTCACATAGAGCACCTTGTCGGTCATGATTTCGCAAACCCGGGTGTCCTTTGACGCCTTGCCGCGCAGAATTACCTTCCGCGCGTAATCGCGCTCGGAGAAAATGCCCACGAGTCGTTCCCCTTCAAGAACCAGGACCGCACCGACGTTGGCATCGGACATCACCTGGAGAGCATGAAAAACGGGGTCGTCCGGGGAGACGGTGGCGAGTGGTCCGCTCTTGCTGGCAAGGATTTGCCTGAGTGTCTTCATGATGCGTCCTTTCTGGTCAGGAACTCACCAACATGCTAGAGCGTCTGCCGCTTCTTGCCAAGGGGTAACAGGGCCGGGCCGATACGAGGATCAACGACCGGCGCCGGTCGTCCGAAAGAGGTCTAGCGCAGACCTGCAGCGTATTCGGCGACAGCGTTGATTTGTTGATCGGAAAGCTTGCCGGCAATCTGCCGCATCACTTTTTCCGAATCGTTGGCCCGTTCGTGACTCCTGAAGGTCCTCAACTGGCTGGCCGTGTACTCCGCATACTGCCCTGCCAGCCGTGGGTATTGCACGGGCAGACCGGCGCCGGCGGGACCGTGGCAACCGGCACACGCCGGGACGCCCTTGTCGAAGTCACCCTTGCGCCAAAGGGTCTTTCCTTCGGCGAGCAGTTTTTCCTCCTTGGCGACCGACGGCTTCATCTTCTGCCGAGAAAAATAAACCGACAGGCTCTTCATGTCTTCGTCTGACAGCGCCGCCACCATGCCGCCCATGATCGCGTTGTTGCGTACCGCCGGTTTGCCGTCGACGGCCTTGAAATTGCTGAGCTGCTTGTACAGGTATTCGGGGATCTGGCCGGCGATGATGGGATTCGCTGACGTCGGGCTGTTGCCGTCGGCAGCATGACAGGCAACGCAGACGCCCTCGGCAATTTCCTTGGCCTTTGCCAGGTCAACCTTTGCTTTCGCCTGTTCTGCTGTGAAGGCGGGGAAACTGGCGGCCAGGAGAACCGCGAGTGCCGTTGTACGAATCATGTCCAAACTCCCATTGACAACAATGACTGATCTCAGGCCGGAGAAGTGAAGCAACAAAGCTGATATTCTATATCAGTTTGCCGGCCGCGTGCCTGTCCTCTCCACCTACTCTCAGGTTCTGCCATGCCCCTTTTCCAGCAGGCGGCTTTTCATACTACGGTTGCCCACTTGCGTGATTTGCCGACCGACGCGCAATGTGAAGTCGCGTTTGCCGGACGCTCGAACTCCGGCAAGTCGTCGGCGATCAATACGCTGGCCAACCACACGCGTCTGGCTTTTGTCTCCAAGACGCCTGGGCGAACCCAGCATCTAAACTACTTTCGGCTCGCCGCGGGCAAGTACTTCGTCGACCTGCCGGGCTATGGTTTTGCCAAGGCGCCCGAGGAGATCCGCGCGCAATGGGAAGGTCTGCTGGCACCTTACCTGCGCTACCGTGAGGCGCTACATGGCCTGGTCCTGATCATGGATAGCCGTCATCCGCTCACCGAGCTCGATCTTCAGATGCTCGGCTGGTTTGCGCCGACAGGTAAGCCGATTCACGTGCTGTTGTCCAAGGCCGACAAGCTCACTCGTCAGGAACAGGTGCTCTCACTGCGTCAGGTTCAGGCAGTACTGAAGGACGTTGGCGGGAATTGCACCTGTCAACTGTTTTCAAGCTTGAAGAAGTCCGGAGTTGGCGAGGCAGAGGCAGTTCTGAGCCGCTGGCTCGGCCTGGAAATCAGCGATGAGGCGCCGCCGATCGGCCTGCCGAGCGAGAGAACGGCCCGCCAGAAGAAGCGAAGCGCTATTGGCTGGAGTGCCCGTCATGGGGGGGACGTCGACAAGCACTAAAAAAAAGCCCCCGGCAAAGGGGGGGCCGGGGGCGAGACATGCCTTACAGGAATAAGGCACCCGCTCAGGGAGGTGAAGCGGGAGACGGCGTCGCCATCTGCGCATTGAGACGGCCAAAGCTTGCCAACAGTTCCCCGTCAGTGTAGGTTTTGTTATCAATTGTATCTATGAGCCGGGAAAATTCCATGGATGACCAAGCACGCTTCCCCGCGACACGCATGCGCCGCATGCGTCGTGACGATTTTTCGCGGCGCCTGATGCGCGAGTCCCGGCTGACTGCCGATGATCTGATTTACCCGGTTTTCGTGCTAGAAGGCGTCAAGCGCGTGGAGCCGATACCCTCGATGCCTGGAGTGGAACGGCAGAGCCTGGATCGGCTGCTGAAGACGGCCGAGAGGGCGCTTGCGCTCGGTATTCCCGCCTTGGCGCTGTTCCCGGTGGTCGACAGCGCCTGCAAAACGCCGGGAGCCGAAGAGGCACTCAACCCTGATGGCCTGGTACCGCGGGTGGTCGCCGCACTGAAAAAGGAGTTTCCCGAACTCGGCATAATGACTGACGTCGCTCTTGATCCCTATACCAGCCATGGTCAGGACGGGCTCATTGATGCTGACGATCCCGCCGGCTACGTGTTGAACGATGAGACGCTGGAGGTACTCGCCAGGCAGGCGCTGGTGCACGCGCAGGCCGGCGCCGACATTGTCGCACCCTCGGACATGATGGACGGCCGTGTCGGGCGTATACGCAGCGAGCTTGACCGCGCCCGGCAGATTCACACGCGTATCCTGGCGTACTCGGCCAAGTACGCATCGAGCTTCTACGGCCCATTTCGCGACGCGGTCGGATCCGCCGGCAGTCTGGGCAGGGGCAACAAGCACAGCTATCAGATGGATCCAGCGAACACGGACGAAGCGCTGCGCGAGGTGGCGCTTGATCTTGCCGAAGGTGCCGACATGGTGATGGTCAAACCCGGCATGCCTTACCTCGACGTTGTTCGGCGCGTGAAAGAGGAGTTCAATGTGCCGACGTACGTCTATCAGGTCAGCGGCGAGTATGCCATGCTCAAGGCAGCCGGACTGAACGGCTGGCTGAACGAGCGGGCTTGTGTTCTCGAGAGCCTGCTTGCCTTCAAACGGGCTGGGGCTGACGGCATCCTGAGTTACTTTGCGCTCGCCGCGGCAGGCTGGCTCAAAGCGTCTGCTTGACCACAGACGCCGAGCGCGTTCGGAGAAGCCCGTGTTGCGCCGGACTTTCGACCAGGCGGTAGAAAAGTGCACCGGCTGCGATGCTTGCCAGCCACGCGATGATCATGCCAGCCAGATTGACCCAAGGGTCGCGTGAAGCGAAACGCGCGAACAAGCCATTGATTATCAAGCAGATCGGGAAATGAACGAGAAAGACTGAATAGGAAATCTGTCCAAGATAGGCAATCAGGCGCGATTTCGGCCAGTGTTCGATAAAACCGCAGCGGCCAGCGAAGGCGAGCATCAGCGCGACAAGCAGCGCCACGGCAATACGTGGTCGGTAGTCGAGCAGCAGCGCGCTGATGACCAAGGCGAGTACAGGCACTAGCCAGGAAAACGTCCGTCGCTGGTTCGTCGCCCAGTAGCTGGCTATCCCCAGCGCGTAGGCACCGAAAAAGTACACTCCCCAATTGTCCCAGTCGCCGTCGCGATTGAAGTAGTAAAGCGATGACAGCGCCAGTGTCGTAACCAGCAAGGCTCCAGCGACCGGTACCGCCGCGCGCCGGCGACTGATGCCACGCGCGAGCCAGAGGGCGCCGACGAGGAGCGCGAAGAGCTGAAAGTCGATGGCAATGTACCAGACGCCTGCCGATAGTCCCTCGTAGCCGAGAATGCCTTGCAGCAGCAGCATGTGGGCAAGGACTTGAGGCAGGGTGGGCCGGTCCGGGACAGAGTCATGCGTCATCAGCGTGCGAGCGAGAGCCGCGCAGGCGATGCCGATCAGCACGGCGACCAGATAGGGCGCCACCAGTTTCAGATAGCGCTTCAGCAAGAGCACGAGCGGCTTGCTCGACAGCATCGTGCCGAATGGCGCGATAGCGCGTACCGCGAGGAAGCCGCCGATGACGAGAAAGGCCTGCACCGCCATGCGCGCGTCCTGACTCAGCCAACTGATCAGGGTCGGCGCCAGCGAGTAGGCGTGGTCGGACATGGGTCCGTAGAAGGCCAGGTGATGCAGGACGATCAACTGACAGGCCAGGGCCTTCAGCGTGTCGATGAAGGCAAGCCGTGAAGTGGCGCCAGTCGGGGGAGCCTCATGCATGGAGGAAGCGCATGGCGTACTCCTCGAAAGGCATCGGTCGGCCGCGCAGGTAACCCTGCATTTCGTCGCAGCCCTCCCGCGCAAGGAACTCACGCTGTGCCTCGGTCTCGACGCCCTCGGCAATCACCGTCAGTTGCAGGCTGTGGGCAAGCGCGATCACCGCGCGCACGATGGCACAGTCTTCCGTGTCGCCGGGTAGCCCGCGCACGAAGCTCTGATCCACCTTGAGCTTGTTGAGCGGCAGGCGCTTCAGATAGGCGAGTGAGGAATAGCCCGTCCCAAAGTCGTCGATCACCAGGCTCAGGCCCATGGCGCGCAGGTTGTCCAGTACCTGGGTGCTGTCCTCGGCATGGCTCATGATCGCACTTTCGGTGATTTCCAATTCGAGGAACTGCGCCGACAGTCGCGATGCCTCCAGTGTCTGGCGCGCGGTTTCCTGAATTCGGCCGCGGGCGAATTCCACGCCGGAAACATTGACCGACAATACGCCGGGATCGAGACCTGCGGCCACCCATGCCGCCCACTGGCAGGCGGCGTCATGCTGAACCCACCCACCGATCGGGACGATCAGTCCCGACTCCTCGGCAACCTTGATGAACTCGCCGGGGAGGACCAATCCTTGCTCGGGCCGTAGCCAGCGCACCAGCGCTTCGGCCCCCACCACCCTGCCACTGGCAAGGCAGAACTGCGGCTGGAGGTAGACCCTCAATTCCGCACGATCGATGGCATGTCGCAAGTTGGTTTCCATCTGCAGACGCGCCAGCGAAGACTGGGTCAGCTCCTTGGTAAAGAACTCGTAGGTGTTGCGGCCGCGTTCCTTGGCACGGTACATGGCCACATCGGCATTCTTCATCAGCGTCTCGGCGTCACCGCCATCCTCAGGATAAATACTGATGCCGATGCTGGCGCCGACGAAAAACTCCTGTCCGACGGTGACTGGTGCATTCTCCAGGACATCGAGGATCTTTTCGGCAATATGCGAGACGGCGATCGCTGCGCCAATGTCCTCGATGACAATCAGGAACTCATCACCGCCCAGGCGGCCAACCGTATCGGATTCCCGCATCAGTTTGCCCAGGCGCCCCGCCACCTCGCAGAGAACGCGGTCACCGACCTGGTGGCCAAGGGTGTCGTTGATGTTCTTGAAGCGATCGAGATCGATAAAAAGGACGGCCAGTCCTGTCTCATCACGGTGCGCACGTTGAATGGCTTTGTGCAATCGGTCGCCAAGCAGCAGGCGGTTGGGCAGACCGGTCAGGGGGTCGTGGTGAGCCTGGTGATCCAGCTGATCGTGCGCGTCCCGCAGTTCGGTGATGTCAGAGAAGACGCCGACGTAATGCGTCACGTGACCCCCGCGGTCCTTGACGGCGCTGATCGTCAACGACTGCAGAAAGGTCTGGCCATCCTTCCGCCGGTTCCAGAGTTCACCCTGCCACCGCCCGCAATTGCCAAGAGTCCGCCACATCTCGATATACACACCTCGATCCTGACGCCCGGACTGCAGGATTCGGGGGTTTCGTCCGATGACCTCCTCTTCGCTGTAACCGGTGATATCGGTAAACGCCCGGTTGACGGCGATGATGCAGCCATCTGGCGCGGTGATGGTAATGCCCTCGGCGCTACTGTCAAAAACCGTCGCGGCCTGTTGCAGGCGCGCCTCCATCCGCTTCCGATCGGTGATGTCGAGCATCACGCCAACCAGACCGCCGCCCGGGTCCCCCCTTCTGCCATAGGTAGCCTTGTGGAAGACCACATCGCGGTAACTGCCGTCGGCGTGCTGGACCCTGGACTCGTAGACCTGGGAGCCGCGGTGCTGGAACAGATCGTCGTCGGCACTCCTGTAGCGCTCGGCGAGGTCGCGGGGGGCAAGATCGTAGACGGTGGCACCGACCACGGCGTTTCGCGGTTTGCCGACCATTTCGAGAAAGGCTTGATTGCACCCGAGATAACGCCCTTCGCGGTTCTGGTAATACACCGGACCGGGAATGGCCTCGATCAGCTGACGCATGAAATCGAGCTGGTGTGACAATTCGCGGGTCCGCTCGGCCACCCGTTGCTCGAGTTCGAGGTGGCTTTGCCGCAGCGCCTGCTCGGCAGCGTGTTGGGCGGTGACATCTTCAAAGGTCCAGATCCAGGTGTCGTCATCCTGATGCTCGCCAAGGGTGCGGCCAATCGCGTGCACCCAGATCGGTGTGCCGTCGCGGCGGCAATAAAGGATCTCGCCGTCGAAGGTACCCGTCGTGGCGCCACTTCCATAGACCATGCGTCCGACCTCCTCCCAGGCCTCGTCACTGGAAAAAAGAACTCGGGTCGAGTGTTCCCTCAGGCTACCCGCCGGGTAGCCGAAAATCTCCTCGCAGCGGCGATTGCAGCGCAGGATCCGGCGTTCTCGCTGATAGGAAATGCCTATCATGGCGTTGTCAAAGATCAGCTGTTGTTCCCAGAGGCTCTCCACCAGAGCTTCCTCAGCGGCTCGTCTGGCGGTTACGTCCTGGAATAGCCAGATATGGCCCTCGTCCGGGTTTTCCGGGTCAAGCAGGCTGGCCGTGATCTGGCACCAGATCGGTGTGCCATCGGCTCTGCGATATGGTAGTTCGCCGACGAATTTTCCGGCCGCGTTGATGGCCGTGTGCGCGCGCTCACTGGCATCGTGCCATTCTGCTTCGCTGGCGAAGCAGACGCGGCTCGACTGACCGATGAGTCGCCCCGGCAGATAGCCGAACATTGCTTCCAGGCTGGGATTACAGCGGTGGATGACGCGATTGCGGAGAAAGGCAATCCCGATCGGCGCACGTTCGAATATCAGGGTCTGCTCTCGCAGCAGGGCGTCCATGGCACGGCTGGCCTGGCGCTTCTCGGTCACGTCCTCATACAGCCAGACGTAACCATCGTCAGGGTTATCCGGGTTGATCATGCTCCCGGTGATGTGAGTCCAGATCGGTGTTCCATCGCGTCGAAGGAACATCGTGTCGCCGCGGTAGATGCCATCTTCGGCAATCGCGGCGTACGCCCGCCGGCCGGTTTCAAGCCAGGCACTTTCGCTCGGGTAGTAGGTACGCGTCGAGCGGCCAATCAGCTCGGCTGGCGCGTAACCAAGGATCTCGGCAAAGCGTCGGTTGCAGCGCTGGATGACGCGATCGCGCAGGATCACGATGCCGGTTTCCGCGTTCTCGAAAATGAGGTGTTGCTCGCGCAGCAGACGAGCATTGGCCTCTCGGACCTGAACTTCCTGCGTGATGTCGCGAACGATCCAGACGGTTCCCTGGCGCGGCGCCGATGGGTCGATTGCCCGCGCGATCAGGTGCGCGATGAAGGTGGCGCCGTCGCGATGCGCCATCTCTGTCTCGAGGTCCACGATCTGCCCAACCCGCAACTGCGCGCGCACTTTCCGGCGCAGTGCTTCGCAGGCGGTGGTGGTCGGGTAGAAAACGAGGTCTGGCTGGCCCACCAAAGATCCCGCGGCCCATCCGAAGAGTTCTTCGGCACGTGGGTTGCAGCGGTAGACCCGGCGGTCTCGCATGCACACCACGGCGATCCCTGAGTGATCAAGGATTGCCTTAAATTCGAGCAACTGCTGTTCGAGTGAATCAGACTCTTGCATGGCGACGGACCAAAAGCTCCTTCGAACGAAGTCTACATGACTAAGGCCGCCCGGGGTAGCTTGCCCCGGGGGTGACCTCGATCGTCCTGCCGCAAGCAGCCGACCCAGCGCCTACAGACGCTGCAGATGTCTTGGCAGATCGAGCACGGAAACCAGCCGCTGGTCGACCCAGGAGGGCTGGCGTGTGCTTCCGCTTACCCAGACGGTCTTCATTCCCAGCCGCTTGGCGGTCTGCAGATTGGCCAGCGAATCTTCGACCATTATGCAGCGATGGGCATGCAAGCGCTCGCTGCGCAACAGGTAGCGGAACCCGCCAACGGCCGGCTTGGGTTGAAAGCGGATGCGTTCGACCGAGTAAACCGCGTCGAAGCAGGTCTCGATGCCGGCGAGTTCGAGTATCGCCTCGCTATAACGCAGTGGTGCGTTGGAGAAGACGAACTTGCGTCCCGGTAGCCGCCGCAGCATGGCCTTCAGGCCGCGTTCGAGGACCAGCATGTGCTTGAGGTCGGGGAACTGGTGGGTATGCCGGAGGAAATGGTGCGGATCGGTGCCGTGATGACGCATCAGGCCAAGCAGCGTGGCGCCGTAGCGCTGCCAGTATTCCTGCCTGAGGCGAGTCGCTTCGAATTCGTCAACGCTCAGATGCTCGCAGATGTAGCTCACCATCGAGCGGTTGATGTGCGGGAAAATGTGCGGGGTCGCGTTGTGCAGCGTGTTATCAAGGTCGAAAAGCCAGACCCGGGACGAGACTTTCAGGGCCAATGTCCGATCAATGCGACTTGATCATCGTCCCGACGCCATGGTCGGTCAGGATTTCCAGGAGCAGCGCGTGCTCGACGCGACCATCGATGATGTGTACGCTCTTGACGCCGTTGCGCGCGGCGTCGAGCGCCGAGCTGATCTTCGGCAGCATGCCACCGGAGAGCGAGCCGTTGGTGACCATGTCGTCGATCTGCTTTGGTGTCATGCCGGTGATCAGGGTGCCTGTATCGTCGAGGACGCCCGGCGTGTTGGTCAGCAGGACCAGCTTCTCGGCCTTGAGTATTTCGGCAATCTTGCCGGCCACGACGTCGGCGTTGATGTTGTAGGTCTCCCCATTCTTGCCGACACCGATTGGTGCGACGACCGGGATGAAACCTCCCGACTCCAGATGTCCGATCAGCGAGGGGTCGATCTGCATGATGTCTCCGACCTGGCCGACGTCGATCAGATCCTCGCTGTTGTCCTGGTTGGCCAGCAGTAGCTTTTTGGCGCGAATGAAACTGCCATCCTTGCCGGTCAGGCCTACCGCCTTGCCGCCTGCCTGATTGATCAGGTTGACAACGTCCTTGTTGACCTGGCCACCGAGCACCATCTCGACGATTTCCATCGTCTCTCCATCGGTGACGCGCATGCCCTGGACGAACCGCCCCTTCTTGCCGACGCGCTTGAGCAGATTCTCGATTTGCGGGCCACCCCCGTGAACCACCACGACGTTCATCCCGACGAGTTTGAGGAGAACCACATCGCGCGCGAAGCATTGTTTCAGGTTCTCGTCGGTCATGGCATTGCCGCCATACTTGACAACGATGGTCTTGCCGTGGAAACGTTTGATGTAGGGAAGTGCCTCGGCGAGAATGGCGGCTTCGTCGGCTGGGGTGATCGCGCGATCGCTCATGGGGGGAATCCTGTTAATGACCTCGAGATTTTACCCGGCGCCTGCGCAATTACAAAGGCGGCTGGCGTCGGTCCGCGTCCTGATCGGCGCCGCCAGCGCCTCGGTCTCTGATTGTGATCAAGAATGAGCGTCGCAAAGTCAAGGGACGGTAGTCGTGGTCTCCTTTACCGTGGACGTTTTGCACCTTCGCCGACCGGTCCTTTGCATTTTGGTTCGCTCGTTGCAGCGGTCGGAAGCTATCTTGATGCGCGGGCCAGCGACGGCGAGTGGCTGCTGCGCATTGAGGACGTTGATCAGCGGCGCACTGTCCCCGGAGCGGCAGACGGGATCCTGCGTACGCTCGAGGGATTCGGTTTTGAATGGTATGGTGAGGTCATGGTTCAGAGCCGGCGTCTGGATGCCTATCGTGCGGCCTTGGCCCGGCTTCAACTCGACGGCGAGGCGTATCCGTGCGCCTGTTCACGGCGCGAGATTGCGGCCTGCTTACCGCTACTAGCGGTAGATGGCGGGCTGTTATACCCGGGAACCTGTCGTCCAGGACTCGCCGCGGGACGGGCGGCGCGCGCCTGGCGAATGCGCGTGCCGGATCATGAGCTGTCTTTTCAGGATCGGGTACAGGGGCGCGTGCGGCAGAATCTGCAGAAAGCTGTTGGCGATTTCATTCTCCTGCGTGCCGACGGACAGTTTGCCTACCAGTTGGCGGTTGTTGTCGACGACGCTGCGCAGGGGGTCACTGCCGTCGTCCGCGGAGCCGATTTGCTCGACTCGACGCCGCGCCAGATCTGGCTGCAACAACGCCTTGCCCTGGCTCGGCCCAGTTATGCACATCTGCCGGTGGTGACCAACGCTGCCGGTGAGAAGCTCTCCAAGCAGACCCGGGCAAGAGCTGTCGATCCCTCGGCTGGCAGCGCGGTGCTTGCAGCTGCCCTGCATTTTCTTGGCCACGCCGTACCGCAGGACATCCGCGATGGCCGATTGGTCGATCTGTGGCGTTGGGCCATCGCCGCCTGGTCTATCGGGCGGGTGCCGGCACGGCGCGGTGTATATCCGGATCAGTGTTTGCCGCCGTAACCGGCGAGGCCTACCAGCATGCGGACCAGATTGTAGCTTACCCAGCGCAACAGGCGGGAATGCCATGCCAGTTGCTCCCAGCTGTCGACAGGTAGTTCGCGGGCGCCATCCTGCATCGCCTGGCGAAGACTGCGCCGCAGCTCCGTGGCGAACTTTGCATCGCGAGTGACGACGTTCGCTTCCCTGGCGAGCAGCAGGCTGAAAGGATCGATATTGGACGAACCGACGGTCGCCCAGTAGCTGTCGATGACCGCGACCTTGGCGTGCAGGAAGCTGCGCCGATACTCGAATATCCGTATGCCAGCACCGAGTAGCTTGCCGTAAAGCGCCTGTGTGGCGTAATGCATCAGGCGGTACTCGACGCGTCCCTGCAGCAGGATGATCACCCGTACGCCACGCCCTGCCGCATCGCGCAGGGCTCGCCGGAAGCGGCGGCCGGGCAGGAAGTAGGCATTGGCGAGGATGATCTCGTGCTCAGCCGCGGCGATTCCCTCAAGGTAGGCCTCCTCGATGTCGCGCCGGTGGCGGATGTTGTCCCTTATCAGAAAGGCTGCTGTCTGGTCCCCTCGCGGTATCGGCTCGTGGCGTGACGTTTTCGTCAGTCGGTAGCGGCGATTCAGCTTCGCCCACAGCACCATCTCCCAAAGCCTGTGCAGCGCCAGCTGAATTGGCGTCAGCAGCGGGCCCTCGACACGCACCGCATAATCGTAGCGCGCCGGCATCTGCTGCGGGCCGTTCAGATCGTCGATGATATTGATACCACCAACGAAGGCAATCTCCCCATCAACGACCGCCAGTTTTCGGTGCAGGCGACGCAGGCGATGGCGACGCAAGCGGAAACGTGCGATATCCGGTCGGTAAACCATTGTCTGGACGCCAGCCGACACCATTCCCGGCTGCAGGCGATCAGAAAACTCGGGGGCACCGAAGCCATCGACGAGCACCCGCACCGTAACGCCGCGGCGAGCGGCATTGGTCATCGCATCGACAACAGCCCGCCCGGTCGCATCGTCCGCGAAAATGTAACTTTCGAGATGGACATCATGCCGAGCTTCGTTGATCGCCGCGATCAGTGCCGGAAAGTACTCCGCGCCGCTGTTCAACAGCGTCAAGCGGTTGCCGGGCAGGAACCTAGGCGCCATCGTGCTGCGCTGCCTGGCGGCAGGCAACCCCCGGCACGGAGTTTCGCGACCCGGTCGCCGTCGAGTCTATTGCTGATTGACGAACACCACCTGCGCTGGCATCGGCGCCGGGAAGCCAGCTGCCGAGAGCGATTCACGGATCGTCCGGTTGGTGTCGAAATAGACTTGCCAGTAGTGGTCCGTGTGGCAGTAGGGACGTACGGCCAGCACCGGGCCAACGAGATTGAATTCGAGAATCTCGACATCAACCGCCGGGCTCTTCATCACGTTGGGAATAGACGCGATTTTCTCCTTGAGCAGTGCCATCGCTGCCGCATGATCAGCCGCCCCGGACAGCTGTGCCTTCAGATCCACCCGCCGATAAGGGTTGGTCGAGAAGTTCTGGATGGTGTCGGAGAAGATCTTGCTGTTGCCGACCAGCGTGAGCACGTTGTCTGGCGTATCGAGTGCCGTGGTGAACAGGCCGACCTCCTTGATCGTGCCGGTGATGCCGCCAACCGTGACGAAATCACCCACCTTGAGCGGTCGCAGGATGATCAGGAAGACGCCACCGGCGAAGTTGGCCAGCAGGCCCGACCAGGCCAGGCCGATGGCCACGCCGGCAGCAGCGAAGAGGGCAGCAAAGCTGGTGGTCTGGATGCCGAAATAGCCCAGGATGCCAATCACCAGGATGATATTCAGAGTGACATTGATGACCGTCCCGAGGTAGCGCATCAAGGTCGCATCGACCTTCTGACGGCCCAGTGCGTTTTGCACGAGACGTCCAACGACGCCAATCAGCCACCGACCGATGATCCAGAAGGCAATCGCCGCGAGCACCTTGATCCCAAGTTCCGAGCCGGTTTGCAGTACGATTTCCTGCCAGCGAGAGATGTCCTGCGCATTCATGAGTTTCTCCTATCCGTTGAAGGTCAGCCAGTTTCCCATTGTCCTGTCGACCGCGCAAGCCCTCGGGGCACGCGCTGGCGTCAGCGCATAGATACTTTCACCGTCGCGCATTCGCCGGCCTGTGCGCGCGTGCCGCATATCCTCTTCGGTGCTGCTTCCAGGCAGGTGACGTCGGAGCCCTTGATCCAAGTCAAAGCCACCCTGACGAGCCTGCTCTCTAATGGTCCAATTTCTGCTGGAGATTGCACGGTGTTTCGCATATCGCAGTACATGCAGGAGCTCTTGGCGCCGACACTACCCGGGCCCAAGCGAAACCCACCGGCGCCAGTGGTGATCTGGAATCTCATCCGGCGCTGCAATCTCACCTGCAAGCACTGCTATTCCATCTCCACCGACAAGGATTTCCCGGGTGAGCTGACGACCGACGAGGTCTTTGCCGTGATGGATGATCTCCAGCGCTTCCGCGTGCCGGTGCTGATCCTCTCCGGTGGCGAGCCCCTGTTGCGCCCGGACATCTTTTCTATCGCCCGCCGGGCCAAATCGATGGGCTTCTACGTCGGTCTATCGTCGAACGGCACCCTGATCGACGCTTCGAACATCGCTCGCATCGCGGACTGTGATTTCGACTACGTCGGTGTTTCGCTTGATGGCATCGGTGAAACGCACGACCGCTTCCGCCAGATGAAGGGCGCCTTCGAAGCCTCGCTGCGAGGCATCCGCCTGTGCCGTGACCTCGGCATGAAGATCGGTGTCCGCTTCACGATGACCCAGGACAACGCGCACGACCTGCCGCACCTGCTCGAACTGGTCGAGGACGAAGGCATCGACCGCTTCTATTTCTCGCACCTCAACTATGCCGGCCGTGGCAACAAGAACCGTCAGGATGACGCCCAGCACCGACTGACCCGCTGGGCAATGGATCTGCTTTTCGCAACTTGTTGGGAGTACCAGCAGCGGGGACTGCACAAGGAGTTTACCAGCGGTAACAACGATGCCGACGGCGTGTATTTCCTGCATTGGGTGCAGCGGCGCTTTCCCGACAAGGCAGCCAACATTCGCGCTCGCCTCGTCCAGTGGGGTGGCAATTCATCGGGCGTGAACGTCGCCAACATCGACAACCTCGGCAACGTCCATCCCGACACCATGTGGTGGCATTACACTCTCGGCAACGTTCGCCAGCGTCCCTTCTCGGAAATCTGGATGGACCTCTCGGACCCGCTGCTGGCGGGTTTGAAGCAGTCCCCGCGCAGTGTCTCAGGGCGCTGTGGCGAATGCCAGCACTTCGACATCTGCAACGGCAACACCCGCGTCCGTGCGCAGCAACTGACGGGCGACGCGTGGGCTGAGGACCCCGGCTGTTATCTCGACGACGAGGAAATCGGTGTCGCCCCCGGCCGTGAGCGCCTGACGGTCACACCGCACATCCGGATACGGAGAACGTCATGAAATGGCATGCGGGCTTCTCAGCTTTCTGTCTGACAGTCATTCTTGTCGGCGCTCCGGCGTTTGCCGGTCCCGCCGACGTCAAGGTCTTGTACCAGGAGCACTGCGCTGCCTGTCATGGTGAATCGCGGTTGGGCGGTATCGGCCCGGCGCTGTTGCCGGAGAACCTCGAGCGCTTGCGCCGGCCAGACGCCCTGAAGGTCATCCGGGAGGGGCGTGTGGCGACACAGATGCCGGCCTTCGGCGACAAGCTGGATGCCGACCAGGCCCAGCAACTGGCGGAATGGATCTACAGCAAGGTCAGCCCGGCGCCGGTATGGGGTGAAGCACAGATCCGCGCGTCGCAGGTCGTCAATGCCGATGCCGCGAAGCTGCCAGCGCACCCCGGCGCGGGACTGAAGGGAGCTGATCCGCTGAACCTGTTCATTGTCGTCGAGACCGGCGACCATCATGTGTCCGTCCTCGACGGTGACAAGTTCGAGCGCCTGCACCGCTTTCCCAGCCGCTATGCCCTGCATGGCGGGCCGAAGTTTTCGCCGGACGGCCGCTTCGTCTATTTCGCCTCGCGCGACGGCTGGATCACCAAGTTCGACATCTACAACCTGGTCGTCGTCGCCGAGATACGCGCCGGCCTGAACACACGTAATGCAGCAGTTTCGGGCGACGGCAAGTGGGTCATGGTCGCCAATTACCTGCCGCACAGCCTGGTTCTGCTCGACGCAAGGGATCTCTCGCTGGTCAAGGTGATTCCGACCTTGAACGCCGCCGGTAGCACGAGTTCTCGGGTGTCGGCCGTTTATGATGCTGCGCCGCGCAGGAGCTTCGTCGCAGCGCTGAAGGACGTGCCGGAGGTTTGGGAGATCAGCTATGATCCCGACGCGGAGCCGATTGCCGATGGGCTGGTACACGACTACCGGTACAAGGAAGGCCACTTCAAGCCGGCCATGTTCCACCCGCGCCGGACGATGCTCAATGACTGTCTTGATGATTTTTTCTTCACCCAGGGTTACGACGCAGTCCTGGGTTCGTCTCGTTCGGCGCCCAGGGGCCAAGTGATTCTCCTCGACTTGCGCCGGAAAATCGCCGACCTCGACCTGTCCGGCATGCCGCATCTTGGCTCGGGGATTACCTGGAAGTGGAAAGACCCGTCGGGGCGCGAGCGAACCGTGATGGCCTCGCCCAATCTCAATGAAGGCCTGGTGACCGTGATCGACCTGGGCAACTACCAGACCGTCAAGCAGATCAGGACGCTCGGACCCGGATTCTTCATGCGCAGCCACGAGAACACGCGCTATGCCTTTACCGACTCGATGATGAGCAAGGAACACAAGAACACGCTGCAGGTAATCGACAAACAGACGCTCGAAGTCGTGGCGCAGATCAAGGCTGAGCCCGGACAGACGCTGGCGCATGTCGAGTTCACCCGGGATGGCCGTTACGCGCTTGCCAGCCTGTGGGAAATGGATGGCGCGCTGGTGGTGATCGATGCGCGGACGCTGAAGGAAGTAAAGCGCATCCCGGCGAAGAAACCGGTCGGCAAGTACAACGTCTGGAATAAAATATCGCGTTCAGAAGGCACCAGCCACTGATCAGGTCGGCAGCACGGGGCGGATCGGTCGGGTGCCACTCGCACCCGTACGCTTCACCGGTCGACGGCGAGGCGGGTTTCATCGGGGCGCCAGGAGGCGAGTTCGCCGCCTGTTGAGGCAATGCGATAATCAGGACCGGGACCGTCGAGAAAGCTGGCTATGAGAAAAACCACCCACAGGCTGTTGCGATACCTTCTCGCCTTGGGCTTGTCCTTGTCCTGTGCGGCCACCTTGGCCGTACCGAGGGCTGCCGAGCATGAAGATGCCGAGGTGACCTTCGGCGGCGCCGTCGGGGCGCCGCCGAAGCCCGCGGCGAAGCTCGCCACGCAGCCGCCCAACAAGGGAAGCAAGGCCGCAGGGCAACCCGTGGCCAAGGAAGCCGGGCAGCCGACCGGAAAGAAGAAGAGCGGATCAGCGAAGCCGGCAAGAGCCGCTTCATCCTCGACCTCCAAGGCTCCCCAGCCGACGAAGGCTGCCGAGAAGGCCAAGCCCAAAGGCAAGGCAGGGAAGAAATAGTGACCGTCGTCGTCAGGTGGATCGTCTGTTCTGGTTCCTGATCGCAGTCCTTCCGGAGTCTCTGATGGCCCACACGTCTCTGTCGTTGATCGCTCTCTGGCTGCTCCTCACCGCGCCAGTCGCTTCGGCGCAAATGCCGCGCATCGAGCTGAGTGCCGGTTTCTACCGGATTGACGCGGAGGTGGCCGCGAACGAGCCGAATCGGGCACAGGGTCTGATGCATCGCCGCACCATGCAGACCAACCAGGGGATGCTGTTCGTCTTCTCCCAGGCGGGCCGTCATTGCATGTGGATGCGCAACACGTACCTGCCGCTCTCGGTGGCCTTTCTTGACCAGGAAGGGCGCATTATCAACATCGAGAACATGCAGCCCGAGACCGAAGATAACCACTGCGCTGCGAAGGCCGCGCGCTTTGCGCTGGAAATGAACCTTGGCTGGTTTTCGAGCAAGGGCATCAAGCCGGGGGCGCGCATTGGCGGGATCGAGAAATCCCCGGCTCCACAGTAGTTGAAAGGTAGCCCTCCGGCTTGTCATGATGAGCGTTGCGGAAAACCGGCAGTGGCGCAGCAGTCTGCTGCGCACAGCCGACAGCAGCCCCTTCATCCCCTGGCTGCGCCACCGCGGTTCGTTGACGGCACGCATCCAGGCCAGAGGGAGCTTCGCTGTGCGGGTGCTGCGCCAGGGCCTGGGCGCAGCAACGGACGATGAAGCGCTGGCGCTCGGCCTTGAGCGTGGCGCACAGGCCTGGGTCCGTGAAGTGGCGCTGAGTTGTGAGGATCGCGTCGTCGTCTTCGCCCACACGGTTCTACCCTGTCGACCGCGTGGCCCGTTGACCCTCTGGTTGGCGCGCCTTGGCAATCGCTCGCTCGGCGCCCTGCTCTTCGCCGATGCTGGTTTCACCCGAGGACCGATGAACTTCAGGCGGCTCGACTGCCGGCATGCGCTCTTCTTGCCAGCGCTGAACGCCCTGCAATTCGCCGATCCGGCTCCGTTTACCCTTTGGGCTCGTCGCTCGCATTTCGGCTTCGGTGCGCAATCAGTTCTGGTGACCGAAGTTTTCTCGCCGACCCTGCTTCAGTTCGATACGTCTGACCCCGCCAGCACCGCCAGCACGGTCCGATCTGGGGCCACCGACGCGCGCCGCAGCGAGTCACCAGACAACGCCATTGCAGGAAAGGAAGATCAATGCGCATCGCGGTTCTAGGTGCCGGGGCCTGGGGCACTGCCCTGGCCATCGCTTTCGCCCACAGACATTCCGTCGTCTTGTGGGCACGCGATCCTGACCAGGTTACAAGCATGCGAACTGCCGGTGAAAACAGCCGCTACCTGCCGGGGCATCGCTTTCCTGCCTCGCTGGCGCTGGCCGCCGATTTCACCCTGGCCACCGATGGCGCCGACCTGGTTCTGATCGCCGCTCCGCTCGCCGGTTTGCGTACGACGTTACAGCACCTGCGCGATGCGCGGATCGGGACGCCCTTTCTGTGGCTTTGCAAGGGCCTGGAAAGAGGTACCGGACTGTTGCCCCACCAGGTGGTGCGCGAAGTGCTCGGCGAGCGTCTGTGTGGCGTTCTCACCGGCCCCAGTTTTGCCGATGAACTGGCACGGAACCTGCCGACGGTGGTGACGATCGCGTCGGCCGACGCCGGCTTCGCGCTCCGTTGCGCCGAAAATCTGCGCTGTCCACGCCTGCGCATCTACGCTGGCGATGACGTCGTCGGCGCTGAAGTCGGTGGCGCGGTAAAGAACGTCATGGCAATCGCCACCGGCGTCTGTGATGGCCTCGGGCTGGGCATGAATGCCCGTGCCGCCTTGCTGACTCGCGGACTGCACGAGATCACCCGTTTTGGCAAGGCGCTGGGCGGACGCGCTGACACCTTCATGGGCTTGTCCGGGATGGGCGACCTGATTCTCACCTGTACCGGCGATCTTTCGCGCAACCGGCGCGTTGGCTTGTTGTTGGCGACCGGTAAACCGATTGACCAGATCACCGGCGAACTGGGCCATGTGGCGGAAGGCGTGCCCGCCGCACGCGAAGTGCAGCGCCGTGCTGCTGCGCTGGGCATCAAGATGCCGATTACCGACTGGGTGTGTGCCGTTCTCGACGGCAGCATGACGCCGATTGAAGGGGTTGCCGCCCTGATGGCGCGCGACATTGGTTTCGAGGACGAGTAGGGGAGAAGCGCCCGGCGAGTAGCCTGCGCTGTCAAGTCGCGCCAGGGTAGCCGATCTGGCGCCAGGCTTCATAGACTGTGACGGCGACGGCATTCGACAGGTTGATGCTGCGATTGTCCGGCAGCATTGGCAGGCGCAGGCAATGGTCGGCGCCGAACTCGGCGAGAATTTCCGTTGGCAGCCCGCGCGTCTCGCAGCCAAAGACCAGCACGTCGCCCGCCCGAAAGTCCGCGTTGGCGGGATGACGGGTGCCCTTGGTGGTGAGCGCAAAGCGTTGACCCTGTGGTGAGAGCTCGGCCAGCACCTTGCAGCAGCATGCCCAGTTGGGATGAACGTGCACCGCTGCCAGCTCGGCATAGTCCATGCCGGCGCGCCGAAGCCGCTGTTCCGTCAGCTCGAAGCCGAGTGGCTGCACCAGGTGCAACCGCGCCCCGGTATTGGCACAAAGCCGGATGATATTGCCGGTATTGGGCGGTATTTCGGGGTGTACCAGTACGACCTCGAACACGTGTTAGCCTAGGGAAAGTGTTTGCCAAAATCGGTGTGCCCGCTCGGTTCCGCGGACGAAAGCTGACGGCACGTCATACGTCCAGGATATCCACCATGGGCTGCGCGCACCGGCAAGAAGGCAGAGTCCGTCGAATGATCCGGTAAACAGTGGTTGATCGTTTGCCTGGCCGCCGAAAGCCTGGCGCCGCGCCCGCCTTGCGCGGGGGCGACAGCGCTCAGCGTACACTGATCTCGACCCGGTCATAGCGGCCAGCGTCGTCCATGACCGTGATCCGGTAGCGTCCCGCCTCGGCGAATTCTTGCTGCAAGGCGCGATTTGCCGGGAGACGGCCGAGCTGGCGGCCGTTGAGCAACCAGATCAGGTCGTTCTGGCTGCCGCGCGCTTCGAGACGCAGTTGTGGCTCCGACCCGTTGGCGGCGCGACGGATCGTTTCACCGTCACTGACGCCAACGATCTTCAAGCCACCTTCGGGAGCCGGTGTGCTGCTGCAGGTCGGCGCCCAGGCGGGTGGCAGCGCCTTCCTGCGCGTTGCAGTATCGAGCCAGGGTTCGAGGGCTGCCGGCCAGCGTGCCATTTCCACCGCCTGCATCTCGCCGGTGGCGCAACTGGCGCGTACGCGCATTGCGTTGGCGGCATCGAGGTAGTCGGTGTAGCGCGCGGCGCTGCCCCGCAATCTGTCGGGAAAGGTTGGTGGCGCCGTGTCGTTGAGAAGCCATGCGGTCCTTTCCTGATGGCACAGTTCCGGCGGTGTGGTCTCGCTACGGGCGCCTAGTGGCCAGCAGATTTTCGCCGACGAGACGCTGGTCGGCTGAATTCTCGCCGGTGGTGGCGAATTGTCGATCACCGAAAAGACATCGACCAGCAAGGGCGCCGCGATGTTGGCGCCGAAGAAGCCGGGATTCGGTGTGCCGTCAGGGCGCCCGACCCAGATGCCGACGGTAAACCCGTCGCTGACACCGATTGCCCAGGCGTCGCGGAAGCCGAAGCTGGTACCGGTTTTCCAGGCGATGCCGCGGCGCGTGCCGACGCCGCCTTCGACCTGCCGAGCTAGCGGGCCTCCCGATTCGAGGACGTCACGGATGATGAACGCCGCACCTTCGCTCATCATCCGCGCCTCTTCGTGCGGGGCGTCGGGCAGAAAGCGCGGTCGGCCGCTGATCCCGCCACGCGCCAGCGCCGTATAGGCGCCGACGAGGCCCTCGAGCCTGACCGCTGCGCCGCCGAGGATGACGCTGAGATTAGGTTCGGTGCCCCGCGGCAGCTCGAGTTTCAGGCCGCCACGGCGCAGCAGGGAAACGAAGCGTTGCGGCCCGAGCCGCTCGAGAACCTCGACCGCCGGCACGTTCAACGATTTCTGCAGGGCTTCCGAGGCGCTGACCGGACCGCTGAAGTTGGCCTGGAAATTGCCCGGCTGGTAACCCGAGAACGACTGCGGTACGTCGGCCAGCAGCGATTCGGAGTGAATCAGGCCCTCGTCGAGCGCCAGGCCGTAGAGAAACGGCTTCAGTGCCGAACCGGGCGAGCGCGCCGCCTGTACCATGTCGACGTGCGCGAAGCGCGCCTCGTCGGCAAAATCGGCCGAGCCGGCGTAGGCGCGAACTTCCAGCGTGCCGTTGTCGACTACCAGCGCTGCCATCGACACGCGCGGTGGCAGCACTGCCAGGCGGGATGACAGCAGTTGTTCGACGGTCTGTTGCATGCCGGCATCGAGGGTACTTTCGATCCTTGCCACGCCTGGCTGCAGCCGCCGCAGGCGTTCGGCAAAGAGCGGCGCCAGCAATGGCTCGCGAACGGTCTGGGCGATCACGGGTTCGCGCCTGGCGTCGGCAACGGTTGCTGCTCCCCAGCGTGATTCCATCCGTTCCAGCACCTTGTCGCGCGCGCTCCGCGCGCGTTGCGGGTAGCGGTCCGGTCGCAACCTCGACGGTGCCTGCGGCAACACCGTCAGCAGCGCCGCCTCGGCTGCTGTCAGGCGCTGTGCCGGCTTGCCGAGGTAGGCCCGGCTGGCTGCCTCGACCCCTTCGAGAACGCCGCCCATCGGCGCGAGGCTGAGGTAGATCTGGAGGATTTCGCGCTTCGAGCAGCGCAGCTCAATCTGCAGGGCGCGGGCGACCTGGCGCAGCTTGCCGACCGGGGTGCGCGGCATCGGTTCGAGCAGGCGGGCAACCTGCATGGTCAGCGTCGAGCCACCGGAGATGACGCGGCCATGCTCCAGCCAGTGCGCGCCGGCACGCAGCAGGGCCCAGGGATTGACTCCGGGATGCCACCAGAAGCTGCGATCCTCGTAAGCCACCAGCGCTTCAAGATAACGCGGCGACACCTCTGCGAGCTGCACCGGGTGGCGCCAGATGTGCGCCCGGTCCGGAAACGCACGCAATGGCGTGCCGTCGCGCGCGACCACAACCTGCGCTTTCGGCGCTGACCCTCGGGGAAGCGGTGGCGGAAAAAGCTGGTCGGCGATCAGCAACAGCGCCAGCGTGGCGGCCAACGCCAGCCGCAAAGCCCGTCTCACTTCTTCGTGCCAGCGTCTTTTTCCGCGCTGCCGTCGCTGATCAGCAGCACCTCGTCGCCACCAGCGAGACCGTATATTTGCGGCTGGTACATGTCTTCAGCGTAGCTCGGCGGCACGACAAAGCGACCGGGGGTGACAACCCGCACGCGGTAGAAGAAGGGCATCTGATCGGCGAGCCTGGCGGCGACCACGAAGCGGTCGTCGCGGAACTCGACGTGACGGATGTTGCTGTTCTGCATCGCCTGTCGCGGATCAATGCCACCGACGGTCACCACCGACTGCTCGCCCTGAACGATGTTGGCGTTCTCGATCTCGAGTCCGGCCGGCAGATGGTCCACCACCAGGCCGTTGGCGTGGCGTCCGGCGGTCTTCACCTGCAAGCGCACGATGGCTGTTTCTCCGACGCGCAGCGGGCGATTGCCGAGTGGCTGCCCGTCGGCAGTAAACCAGTCACGCTGCAGATCGAAGGCATCACGCCGCGCGGCAGGCATCCTGAGCGGATGGCCGGTGAAGGTGAGTTCGACGAACAGGCGCTCCTTGCCAGGGTTCCTGATCCTGATCCCGGCGGCCAGTTCGCCGGCTGACAGGGCCTTGAACTGCGTGCCCTTGCCGGCGATCGGCTGAGCCTGCCCGCTCGCCAGCAGCTCGGCGTTCCACTCCTTGCCCGCGTCGGTGACGAAACTGCGCCCGAGCAGGAACAGCGCAAGCCTCTCCTGCGTGCTGTAGTAGCGCTGGCTTGCCATAGCGCCAGCCACCTGGCTGACGAGATCCTCGCGCCCTTCGGGCTTGAGCTGATGTTTCTCGAGCAAGCTGTAGATCATCGCCCAGTCGCGCAGATTGCTGCCGTAATCGCCCCACCAGGCGTGCTCCGGGCCGGCGCGTGGCTTCCTGATGCCTGCTTCGATCGCACTCCTGGCGCGTGTCTCGTCACCCATCAGCTTGAGCGCCAGACCAAGGTGTACCAGCGACAGGCCGGAGTAGGCCGCCGCTTCGGACTCGTGCAACTGGCGTAACGTCGCCAGCGGCGCCTTGCCCTGGCGCGCCAGCACATAGGCACCATAGGCGAGTACCGCGAAGCGACCGGAACCGGCGTAACGGGTGTCATTCCAGATCGAGTTCTGGTTGTACTTGACGTTTGCCGTCGGCAGGCCGGCAATCCCCTCCTGAAGCCCCTTGAGCAGGAACTCGAGCGCCCGCTTCTCGACTGCAGGCGGGACGTCGAAGCCCTGTTCGCGCGCGTCGAGCAGGAAGTTGCTGATATAGGCGGAGAGCCAGTACTGGTATTCCCCCGGATTGCCCCACAGGCTGAAGCCGCCATTGGGCGCCTGCATGCCGGCCAGTCGACCAATTGCCTTGTCAAGCATCTCGGCACGCTGGGCCCGCGAGAAGGGTTTGAGAGCGAACTGCCTGGCCGCCGCTTCATCGATGAAGACATGCGGGTAGGCGCTGCTCGTCGTCTGCTCGGCACAACCGTAAGGATAGGCCAGCAGGCCCTGGACGGCGCTGCGGACGTCGATCGGCGCGCGGTCCGAAATCGCCAGCGTCGCCGACACGCTTTCGCGCAGGAAGCCACCGAGCTCGGCATCACGCAACTCGACCGTTTCGCCGGCGGCGACGCCCAGGCGCTTGACCACCGATTGTCGCGGCGTTGGCGCCTGCACCTGCAGCGGGAAGCTGCGCCGGATTTTCACCCGCGGGCTGTCGGCCTGGACCTGCACCTCGGTGAGGCCAATGGCGCGACCCGCTTCGACCGGAAAGCGCAGGATCCGCTTCTCCTGATCCTTGAGCGTTAGTACTTGCTCCCCGCCCTTGATCAACAGGCCGTCACGGTTGCTCAGTGCGATCCTTACCTCCTGCGGGCTGCCGGCGAGGTTCTGCACATCGAGTGCCAGCACGGCGCTGTCGCCGACCGAGAGAAAGCGTGGCATCGCCAGTTCGACGACCAGCGGTGCCGCGACGGTGACTTCGGCTTCCTGCATGCCGAAGCGGTCATTGGTCGCGGCGACCGCCATCAGCCGCAGACTGCCATTGAAATCGGGCACTGCCAGCGAGATCTCGGCCTCACCCCGGTCATCGAGTACTACCGGGCCGCTGAACAGGTCGACCAGGCGAACCTTCTTCGGCAGGCTGCGGGTGGGCTTCGGCGCGGCGTCGCCGCCGAACTTGAGTTTGCCTCTCTGGCCATCCATCCTTTCGATCAGCCGGCCATAGACGTCGTAGGCGTCGGCGCCGTAACGCAGCTTGGCGAAGAAGAAGCCGAAAGGATCAGGACTGGCGTAACGCGTGATGTTGAGGATGCCGACGTCGACTGCCGATAGCGTCACGATTGCTCGCTGCCCCTTGGCTTCGGGAACCTTGACCCTGACCTTCAGCGGCTGCTCGGGTTCCATTGTCGGCACGGCTTCAAGACTGACCGCGAGCTTTCGGGCGCCGCGATCCAGCGGTATGTGGAGCAGTCCCAGGGCACGCGCCGGCGTTACCTTCTCGCCGCTGTTGCCGGGTCGCAGCACCATCACCGAGACATAGAGATCATGACGCGTCCAGGCCTTGTCGAGCGGGATGTCGATGGTCGCGCCGTCGGCGCCGACCGCCAGCCGGCGGACCCATAGCGCCCGGTCGCCCTCGACCGTTACTAGCGCTTCGCCGGCATGCGGCGGCGTGATCGTCAGGCGGGCCGTGTCGCCGACGGCATAGGCCGCCTTGTCGAGCTTGAGCGCTACCCGGTCGGGGCGTACACCCTGGGTCTCGTCGTCCTTTGCCGACCACCCGGCATAGAAGCGGTAGCGCATCGTCTGCCGGGTCTCGGGGTCGAGAATCTCGACCCGGTAACGTCCGTACTTGACCGGCAGGCTGAGCTTGCCGCGCCCGCCGGCGGGTACCGAAACCAGTGTCGTTGTCACCAGCTCGTCGGTTTCGGTGAATCCCGAATTCCAGCCGCGCTGATCGTCAAAGCGCCAGTAGTAATTGCGGTTCTCGCGGAAAAGTCGGACCGGCAGCGCTGTTCCGGCCTTCAGCGTCGCGTCCGCAGCCGCGCGCACGACTTCGAAATCGGCCGGCGCAGCCTCGCGCGCGTAGGCGCCGACAAACAACGGCCGCAGCCCGACGAGAACCGGTGCTGGCCAGTAGACCCGCTCGATGCTGCGCACCACCGGCCGGCCACCGCTCTCAAGCAGGCTCAGCGTCGCCCGCACGGTGAATGGTGAGTGGCGCCTGGCGACTGCATCCACGTCGACCTCGACCTTGGCCCTGCCTTGCTCGTCGAGCTGTCTTTCCGGCAGCTCGCCCCGCGTCCTGACGGCATCCTCGTCAGCGTCACCGAAGATGAAGCCAGGCAGCTTGGGCGCCAGCGGATTGCGGTTGCGCTCGCTGGTAACCACGCCGAGCAAGCGGTTGCCAGCGGCCGGTGCACCGTAGAGGTAACGGCCACTGACATCGAATGGCCAGGGTGCTTCACCGCTCAGGCGTTCGCTGGTGGTGGTCAGGTCGAGCTGCATTCTCTCCGGCAGGAACTCCTCGACGGCAAACTGCATGTTGGTGCCGGCAAGCTTCGTCGCTGGGTCGGCACGCAGTTCGAGGTTCCACGAGCCGGTGGCAGCATCGGCCGGCAGTTCCATCGTGTGCCGGTAGTAGCCGGCAATGGCGGTGTCGGGCTGCCAGCTTGCTGTCCACTGCGCCTTGCCATCGGGGCGTCGGAGAATCGCCTGAATCGGCTGCGGCGGGACCGGGTGGCCATCGGCATCACGCGCGATCACCGAGACCTCGAAGCGCTCCCCTGGCCGGTAGAGGTTGCGGCCGCTGTAGGCAAACAGGCGTACAGCGACGTAGGGCATACCCGCGATGTCGTACTCCGCCAGGTCGAGCGCCGGCTCCCTGAGGGCGATCAGCGACATCTGCCCGTCCTTCCTGGCGATTACCACATGCGCGCCTGTTGGCCGCTCGGCGAGCGCCACCCTGCCATCACGGTCACTCTCGCCGCGGGCCAGCGTCTTGCCCTGGCCATCGACCCAGCTCACCTCGACGCCAGGCCGGGCCTTGCCGTCGGTCAGCGAACTGACGTAGGCGTCGGCGCCGCGACTGGGATACTGCCGCAGATGCAGGCCAAGATCGCTGACGTAGAAGTAGGTCGTCTGGTAGTCGCCACGGAAGCGGTTGGGCTGCGACATCACTGCCACGTAGACCCCGGGTTCGCGTAGCGCCGGGATGGTCTCGACTGGAATGAAGGTTACGCTGCGGCGATTGGCCTTCTGTTCGGTGAGGAAGCGGCCGACAAAGACGCTGCTGGTCAGTTTGTGCAGTTGATCAAGCTCCCAGCTGTTGACCGCGCCTTTCAGACGGCTGCCCGGGTTGTGGAAATAGCCGTCGGCATTGCTGTCCTCGCCGTCGCCTTCTTCGCCCGACCCAGCCTCAGCAGATGCTCCGCGAAAGGGTCGGGCGGCGACCCTTTCGAGAAACTTCGCGAGCTGAGCGGGATCGACCTTGAGGAACTGGATGTCTACTTCCGGCACGTTGACCGTCGTCACTGGCAGGCCACCGCTCTGGGCTGCCGGCAGGACCATGCCTCGGCTGGTGAAGTAGAACGCCGGCGCAACGGCTGCGGTCCTGATCGAAAAGCGCGATTCCTCGTCCAGCTTGCTGCCGTCTTTGGCGGGCAACCCGGGCTGGACGCGCACCACGTAGCGAGTCTGCGGCTTGATGTGCGGGAAGAACAGCAGGCGTGGGTTTTCGCCGACCACCCACGCGCCGGCCACCGGCTTGCCACCTTCTAGTGCGGTGTCCGCCGGCGTCCGGCTGCTGGTACCGACCATCTCGGACGCCGAGACCGCGCCCTGGTCGTCCGCGGCCTCGTCCTCGCCGTCGTGCGCCGCCGGCGTCTTCGCTGCGTCGACCGGCATTTCAAAAACCTGGACGAAGCGGTCGTAATCGGCCCTGGCGTCGAGCGGCAGGCTGAACGAGAGGGCCAGCGCCGGGGAACCATCGAGGTCCCGGTGCGCGCCATCGACGACCTCGAAGCGGACACCATCGCTGCCTGGCTCCTTGTTGCCATCGCCTGGCAGATGGCCGATGGCGAGAAAGCCGGCAATTGCCAGCACGACCGCCGCCGCCAGGGCGACCATCGGTGTCAGTCCGCGTTGTCTGATTGGTCTTCCGATGCCCATGCGACCCTCCGGGGGAAATGCTGAAGGGATTCTAGCAGGCTATGGTCAAGCGGCAACCCGCGATCTCTAGCCGTGTTGGCAGAGAGGGTGCAAGCCGGCAAGCGATGAGCGCTGTCAGAGGCGAGCCGAGGCGTCCTCGCCGGGGTCACGCTTGGTCTGGTCCTGGGCCTCACGGGTCGAGCAGTCAACCTGGAAGACCGCGCGGTCACCGAGGCGCACGGCAGTCAGGTGACGGCCCCAGAAACAACCCGAATCGAGTGCCAGCAGTCTGGGCTCAACCCTCAGTCCGAGTGCTGACCAATGACCAATCACCATGACGTCAGCGGCGCTGCGCCGGCCGGGTACTTCGAACCATGGCAGGTGATCAGCCGGCGCGTCGGACAACTCGCCCTTGGCCTTGAATTCCATTACGCCTTCTGGCGAACAGAAGCGCATTCTGGTCATCGCGTTGACGATCACGCGCAAACGGGGCCAGCCCGCGAGGTCTTCGCTCCACGCGGCGGGTTCGCTACCCCACATGTTGGCGAGGAAATCGCGGTAGGTCGGGCCACCAAGTACAGCCTCGACTTCTCTAGCCAGCGCGCGTGCCCGGGCGGTTGTCCACTGCGGCAATAGCCCGGCGTGCACCATGCAGAACCCGCCTTCGCGGTGGCAGAGCGGTCGTTGCCGTAGCCAGTCCAGCAACTCCTCACAGTCCGCTGCCTTGAGGATCTCGTCCAGTGTATCGCCCTTGCTGCGCCGGCCGGATCCGGCGGCAACCATGAGCAGGTAGAGATCGTGGTTGCCGAGGACGGTGATCGCTGCTGAGCCGAGATCACGCACGAAGCGCAGGGTGTCGAGCGACCGGGGTCCGCGGTTGACCAGATCGCCAACCAGCCACAGTCGATCTCTTGCCGGGTCGAAGCGGCATTTTTCCAGGAGGTGCTGGAACGAGTCGAAGCAGCCCTGGATGTCGCCAATCGCGTAGGTCGCCATGGTCGGCAATCAGGTCGCTGCGCGCTGCTGCTGCCAGCGCCAGGCATCACTGCACATCTGGTCTAAGCCACGCCGGGCCTTCCATCCGAGAAGGTCGGCGGCGAGCTGCGGATCAGCATAGCATGCCGCCACGTCACCCGGCCGGCGTGGCGCCAGCGCGTACGGGACCGGCCGGCCGCTGGCAGCCTCGAAAGCACGCACCATGTCGAGTACCGAGTAGCCGCAACCCGTACCCAGATTGACCGTCAGCAGACCGCCCTGGTCAAATAGATAATTCAGCGCAGCGAGGTGGCCTTCAACCAGATCCATGACGTGAATGTAATCGCGCACGCCGGTACCGTCAGGCGTCGGATAATCATTGCCGAAAACATGCAATTGTGGGCGCCGTCCTGCAGCCACTTGCGCGACATAGGGCAACAGATTATTGGGAATGCCAGTCGGCTCCTCGCCGATCAGGCCGCTCTCATGTGCACCCACAGGATTGAAATAGCGCAGGCGGGCAATCCGCCATTCGGGATCGGCCTGCGAGACGTCGGCCAGGATGTCTTCAATCATCAGTTTGCTGGCGCCATAGGGATTGGTCGCCGAGCGCGGGAAATTCTCGCGGATCGGGACCGAAGCCGGGTCGCCATAGACGGTTGCCGAGGAACTGAAAATCAGGGTCTTGACTGCCGCCTCGGCCATTACCTCGCAAAGTGCAATGGCGCCACCGACGTTGCAGTCGTAATAACGCAAAGGCTGCGCTACTGATTCACCGACCGCCTTCAAGCCGGCAAAATGCATGACCGCATCAATTCGCGATGCCGAGAATACCCGTCGCAGCAACTCGCGATCCCGGACATCTCCCTCGAAAAAGCACGGCTGTTGGCCAGCAATCTGTGCCACACGATCGATAACCTCGATCCGGCTGTTCGAGAGATCATCGACGACGGTCACGGCGTAGCCTGCCCCAAGCAAGGCGACACAGGCATGCGAGCCAATGTAGCCGCTACCGCCGGTAACCAGGATATTCATCTTTCAGCCGTGGTCCGCTGATTATTATTTCGTGGTGTGCTTCGGCAGGCCGGGAACAGAGCCGTATCACCGGGAATGCTGAGTCGTTTCAGCTTTCGGCCCCTGGATGTCTTGTACAGAACGTTGTCACGGGGAAACGAGAAACTCGTTCCGATGCCGCCCCTGTCCTTCCTGGCTTGTCAGCCAGTTCGGCGCCTTGCCGCGGCCCGACCAGGTTTCGCCATTGGGACCTCGGTATTTGACGGCAACCGTGGTCCGCTTTTTCTCAATCGCCGTTCCTGCTGTCGAGCCGGCCATTTTGAAGCCGAGATCCGCTGCCGTTAAACCATGCTCGGAAATCAACTGCTTTGCCCGACCAATGGCATCCGCCAATTCCGCTTGCCGAGCTTGTTCTATTTCTTTTTCCAACACCGCGCGCTGTGCGAGTAGTTCCCTGTAGCTTGCCATTGACGATTCCTCCTTGAACAAAATCGCTCTTATACACTAAAACGGAAATACATTCACGCGCTTCGGAAGCGGTGGCCCAGGGGGCATTGGTGATTGTGGGCGAGAGATAATGGCGAGCATACCCAGTCGAAAACAAAGGCTGCGCTTGAACACCCCAGCGAGCGTGTTCGACGGTGGTATCCGGAAAGTCGATTGCTGACGTTGTGATTCTATTGGCCAGAGTCGCCGCGTAATCGCCGATAGCGACCGGCATGGAAAATCAGCGGCTCTGCGACCTCTCCGCGGGCAAAGCGCTGGACGCGACCCAGGAAGATGAGGTGGTCTCCCCCTGGATAGCGTGCTTCGTTGCTGCACTCGAACCAGGCCACGCAGCCCTTGATCAGCGGCACATCGGCGAGTCCTTTGCTTACTCTCACGCCGCTGAAGCGATTGTCCTCACGGTTGGCGAAAGAGTCCGAGACCCACTCCTGATCGGCCGCCAGTACGTTGACCGCGTAATGGCTGGCATTGCGGAAGGCTTCAAGCCGCGGCGAATCGCAGGCAAGGCTCCAGAGGATCAGCGGCGGTTGTAGGGAAACCGAGTTGAAGGAACTGATGGTGACGCCGATCGGTCTGCCGTCTGGTGTCAGCGTGGTAAGCACGGTGACGCCGGTGGCAAAGCTTCCGAGGGCATCGCGGAAGTCGCGGCAGATCTGGTCGCTCGCCGCTGTCGCTGGGTCAGTCCTGGTGTCGAGGCAGGGCAGATCGGCAATCGTCGCTGCGGTTTCCGAGCTTTCGGGAGAGTCGAGAGGTGGGCGCATCAGGCGAACCGGATGCGCTGTTCGGGCGTGCTAGGATTCACCATTGGTAACGCAATCCGAAAGTTCCACGATGCCACTCATAGCCATGGTGCCAGCAAAAAACGCATCGCAAGCTTTTTGCGCCGTTCATTCAGGTCGCTTCACACCACAGACTGTCCGGGGCGGGCAAGTAGATTGAGAGCGCAATTATCACCGCGCAGCTTTCGCCTGTCGACACGATTGTGCTGCGCATGGTTGCTGAACCTCGGCTGACAGTAGGGCTGGACTTCGCCAGTCGGGTGATCGCCTGGCAGCAGGCGAAGGGTCGCCATCACCTTCCCTGGCAGCAGACTCGCGACGCCTACCGCATCTGGTTGTCCGAAATCATGCTGCAGCAAACGCAGGTGCAGACTGTCATTCCCTACTACGATCGTTTCTTGGCGCGTTTTCCCACGCTGCAAGCGCTCGCTGAAGCGCCCATCGAAAGCGTCCTCGAAATGTGGGCTGGTCTCGGCTACTACGCGCGGGCACGCAATCTGCACCGCTGCGCGCAAACCGTCCTCTCCGATCGTGCCGGCAAGTTCTCTGCTGATCCTGACGACAACGCGGGATTGCCGGGCATCGGGCGCTCTACCGCGGCGGCGATCAGCGTCTTCGCCTTCGGTCGCCGGGCGGCCATCCTCGATGGCAATGTCAAGCGTGTTCTGGCACGCTGCTTCGGGGTCGAGCGCGGCGACTCCGCCGCGCAGCATGAACGCGAGATGTGGGCACTCGCGGAAGCGCTGCTCCCGGAAAACGGCATCGAGGCCTACGCGCAAGGCATGATGGATCTGGGCGCGACGGTTTGCGCCCGGGACAAACCCGTCTGTGATGCCTGTCCGCTGAAGTTGCTCTGTGTCGCCTGTCGGGATGGTCGGCAGGCTGAACTGCCGCAGCGGGTAGTGAGAAAAGCCCTTCCTGAACGTGCCAGCAGCGTTCTATTGTTCACCAATGGCCGACGAGTGCTACTCGAGCGCCTGCCGCCGAGCGGCATCTGGGGCGGTTTGCTTAGCTTGCCGGTGGTGGTCGGCGAGTCTGCCGACGACTTTGCCCAGCGCCAGGGCTGCAGGATCCTGGCCAGGTCGCTGCTACCGTCGATCAGGCACGTCTTTACCCATTTTCGTCTGACGATCAGCGTGTTGCGCTGCGACGTTGACCTTATCGGGCTTGTGGCCGGCGAAGCACGGTGGGAATGGTTGCCTCTGGAGGATGTCTCTGCTGCAGCGCTGCCGGCGCCAATCAGGAAGCTGCTCCTGTCGCCTGGTTTGTCAGGCTGATCCTCGGGTAACCCAAGGACTGCCTGATTGCAGCAACTGTTCAAATGCTTCGACGGGTAAGGGGCGACCAAAGAGAAACCCCTGATAGCCGTGACAGCCATGAGCGTCAAGAAACTGGCGCTGCGCCTCGCTCTCCACGCCCTCGGCAATCACCTTCAGGCCAAGGCTGCGCCCCATGGTGACGATGGTTTGCGCGATGACCGCATCACTCTGGTTGTCAGGCAGTCTACTGACGAAGGCGCGGTCGATCTTGAGCTGGTCAAGGGGCAGGCGTGTCAGGTAAGACAGCGAGGAATAGCCGGTCCCGAAATCATCCATCGAGAAGGTGACACCGAGCAGTTTGATGGCATTCATTTTTGCGATCGTGTCGGTCACGTTGTCGAGTACCAGGCTTTCGGTCAGTTCGAGTTTCAGACGGGTCGGATCGGCACCACTACCCTCCAGCAGTTCGTGAAGTTGTTCGATGAAATCGGCCTGACGGAACTGGCGTGCGCTGACATTGACTGCCACCTGCAGTTCGCGGGTGCGGGCATCGACGGACCATGCCTTGAGCTGGTCGCAGGCAGTTTCCAGCACCCATTTCCCGATCGGAACGATCAGCCCGGTATCCTCGGCCAGCGGGATGAATCTGCCCGGGGGGACCAGGCCATGTTCCGGATGTTGCCAGCGCAGCAGAACCTCGGTAGCAAAAATGCGGCGCTGGGTGTCAACCTGTGGCTGGTAATGCAGCACGAACTGCTTTTTCTGCAGCGCAAGATGGAGATCCTCTTCCAGTTGACGTCTGTCTCTGGCGGCCTGGTTCATGCTTGCAGCAAAGAACTTGACGTTGTTGCGCCCGGCCGCCTTCGCTTGATACATCGCGGCGTCTGCATTGCGCATCAGGAGGTCGACGGTCTCACCGTCGCCGGGGAAGACGGCAATGCCGATGCTTGAAGTCGTGTGCAGACACTGTCCATCGATGTGATAGGGTTGCGTCAGGGCCTGGAGCATCTTGCCGGCGATGCGTTCGGCGGCGACAGCGTCAGCTCCGGTCAGAACAACGACGAACTCGTCGCCACCCAGGCGAGCCACGACATCGCTTTCCCGCACGCTCGATCGCAATCGCCGCGAGACTTCCAGCAGTAGCGCATCGCCGATGTGGTGACCCAGGGTATCGTTGATGTTCTTGAACCGATCAAGATCCAGGAACATCACCGCGACGTGACGGCGATGGCCGTCGCGTCGTGCCGAGGCCAGGGCCTGCTCAAGCCGGCCCTGAAGGTTGGCGCGGTTGGGCAGGTCGGTCAGGGTGTCGAAATGCGCCAGATGGTTGATCTTCTCTTCTGCCGCCTTGCGCTCCGAGATGTCGACGAAGCTGCCGATGTAGTGCTCAATGTTGCCGTCTGTGCCGCGGATGGTGGAGATCGAAAGCCACTTCGGGTAGACGCTGCCGTCCTTGCGTCGGTCCCAGATTTCACCCTGCCACTGGCCGGTGCTCCTGATCGACTGCCACATGGCGCGATACGCCTCCGGCGCTGAACGCCCCGATGACAGCAGGCGGGGATCGCTGCCACGGACCTCGTCGGCGGCGTATCCGGTGAGGCGGGAGAAGGCATTGTTGACTTCAAGGATCCGATTGTCGCGGTCGCTGACCATGATCGCCTCGGCGCTGTTTTCGAAAACGCCAGCCAGCAGACGCAAGCGGTTCTCGGTTACCCGACGCTCACGGATATCGCGCCAGAGGGTGTGCAAGATCACTTCGCCACGCAGCGTGATCGGCGTCAGGGTCACCTCCACCTGAACAGGGGTGCCATCGCTCTGCAGGTGCGTCCACTCGAATCGGTGGAAGCCGACTTTGAGCGCCGTGGTGATCATCGTCGCCGCCTTTTCCCTCGACGACTGGCCGTCTGGCTGGCAGGCCGGCGAGATATCGTCCGGGCTATGGCCGAGAAAGTCGGCCTTTGACCGGTAACCGAGCAGTTCCAGGGTAGCGGTGTTGCAGTCGATGAAAGCGCCACCCTTGAGGAGCAGCAAGGGGTCCTTGGCGTCCTCGAAAAGCCGGCGGAAGGCCTCCTCGCTCTCGCGCAGCGCCTTCTCGGCAAGCAAGCGCTCGGTCACGTCTTCCTTGACCGCCAGATAGTGCGTCACCTCGCCGTGATCACCGAAGATCGGTGAAATGGAGGCCTTTTCCCAGAACAAGGTGCCGTTCTTGCGTCGGTTGTGAAAAACACCGCTCCATACCCTGCCCTCGAGCAGGGTTTGCCACAGGGCATGGTAGGTTTCGGGCGGGGCCTCACCGGACTTGAGAATGCGGGGGGTCTGGCCAATTGCTTCCAGTCGCGAATAGCCGGTTACCCGGGTGAAGCTCGGGTTAACGTATTCGATCTCGCCAGTGCGGCTGGTAATGATGATGGTGACCGGGCTCTGTTCGACGGCCTGCAGGAGGTTCCGGGATTCCTCCTCGGCTTCCCGGCGCTCGGAGATATCGGCGAAAACCCAGATGCTGCCTTCCTGAGGCTGATCGGGATCGATTGCCCGGCCGGTCAGTGCGCCCCAGAACAGGCTGCCATCCTTGCGTCTGAGCGTCAGTTCGGTACTGAAGTTTCTTCCTTCTGCGGCCACGGCGTAGGCGCAGGTGCCGACCTTCTCGAAGGTCTCGCGCGAAGGATAGAACCTTGCCGATGACTCGCCGATCAACTCGCCTGGCGCATAACCGAAGATCTCTTCCAGGCGTCGGTTGCATGACACGACTCGCCGCTGCCTGAGGTGCACAATTCCGACGAGCGCGTTGCTGAGCAGTGTCTGCATTTCTGCCAGCAGCTGGCGGTTGCGTTCCTCCATTTGCTGGCGCTCATTGCTGTCGACGAAACGGTTGCCAGTGGTCGGCATTTCACCAGTCGCCCGGCGGACGACGACCCGGATATACAGGGTCCGCAGGCTGTGACCGTCGAGTGAGGACTACTGGAAGCATTGCACAATACTGCAAGACTTTGCCGGCGAAGGCAAGGACGCCCAAGCCGCCGGCGACGCCGCGGGCGCCAACCGACCGACGCGGTTCCCATGATCGCTCATGACGCCCCCTTGCCGGTCACTGGCCTCTCGATCTTGCCGATCGCCCAGCGCCCGACGCCAACGCCGGCGGCCAGCGTCACGAAGCCGGCCGTCCAGCCGCTGGGACTGGAACGACCCCAGGCGTCGAGCGCCACGCCAAAGGCCACCGGTCCAATGAAACCGCCGGCGAAGCCTATCGAAGAGTACAGCGCGAGCGTCGTGCCGCGTCTTTCGGGCGGTGTTTCGGTGAGCACACCGGCGGTCAGCGCTGCCGAATCGAGATTCATGCTTGCCGCGTAGACGAGAATCAGGGGTATCAGCCAGTGGCTCGGGAGGTTCCCCGAGAAGCCGACGACGAGAGCCAGAGCGCAGGAAAGGGGCATGACGCTCTGCAGCCAACGCTGGCGTCCCCAGCGATGCGCCCCTTCGTTGCCGAGGAGGCTTGCGGGTACAGCGAGGAAAGTCGCCAGGGCGGCAATCAATCCCGGCATCGTTGTCCATGGATCCGGGGATATGGCGCGGGTCCAGGTCAGGTAAGCCACCAGCCACGCGCGGAAACCGAAGAGCTCCCAGTTGTGACCGAAGTAGGCCCCACAAAAGGCCAGGGTACGTCGGTCGTGGAGAACCTCCCGCCAATGGCCCCGATGGGCCTTGACAGGAGTCGGTGAAGTGCCCGGCGATACCCCATGCCAGACCAGCAGCACCGACACTGCCGCACAAGCTGCCGCCAGGGCGAATAGCCAGCGCCATGGCAGCAGGACCTGTGATAGTCCAATCCAGAGATAGGACAGACCCGCTCCGACACCAAATGTGGCCGTATAGAAAGCGGTACCCCGCGACTGGGCGGCGACCGGTAGCCGATCGGTCAGCGCCTTCAGACCCGGCATGTAAGTGCCCGCCAGGCCGAGGCCGGCAAGCCACCACCAGCCAAGGGCGGTTGCGAAACTGTCGGCAAGACGGGCAAAGCCCGCCAGTGCGAGCCCGCTCAGGGCAGCACTGGCGAGGTAGATGCGGCGTGCGTCGATACGATCGGTCAGGCTGACCAGGACTGGTACGGCCAGGATGTAGCCGAGGAAGAAAATGCCGCCAAGCCAGCCGCCTTCTGTCGCCGACAGCGACCATTGTTGTGACAGCTGCGGCAGCAGCGACGGTACCAGCGCAAAGCCAGCCATCGAAAACGTCTCCGCACTACAGAAGACCAGCACCAGCGCCGGCCACGAGCGTGCAGCGACCCTCACGGCTGCCGCCGTTGCGACAGCCAGACCGAGAGGGCCGGCAGGCGCACGACGGGGCCTTCCAGTTCAAGGCGCCTCGGCTTCGCCAGATTCTGCAGCAGCCGGATGTCAGGCAGCCGGTAGCCAATCACGGCGGTAGCGTGAACGACATGCCACCCGCACAGCCTCATGGCGAGGCCTCATTGTCTCCCCATCGCTGCATGAGCGTGTGCGGCACCTGCAGCTGGTCGAGGATGCGGGCAACGACGAAGTCGACCAGGTCCTCGACGCGTTGCGGATGGTGATAGAAGCCCGGACTGGGGGGCAGGATCACGGCGCCGGCTCGCGACAGACGCAACATGTTTTCGAGATGGATCGCCGACAGCGGCGTCTCGCGCGGGACCAGGATCAGCTTGCGCCCTTCCTTGAGGACCACATCGGCCGCCCGTTCGATCAGCTTGCTGGCCAGTCCTTGGGCAATCGCCGCCAGCGTACCCATTGAGCACGGGCAGATGACCATCGCGCCCGGCGGGTTGGACCCGCTGGCGAGCGGTGCAAACCATTCCTCTCGGCCGTAGACTTCAAGCCGGCCCGGCAAGGCCGGGAAGCGCTCCTCAATGCATCGACGCGCATCACTGGCGCGCGCGGGGAGGTCGAGCCCCATTTCCTGTCTGGCGACAATCTGTGCGACCTGTGAGTAGAGGAGCTGCACCCGGCAACCGGCGGCCAGCAGACATTCGAGCAAGCGTACACCGTAGGGCATGCCGGAGGCGCCGGTGAAAGCCAGGCAGATGGGTTCAGGCATTTTCGATCTCGCTCTCTGTGGCCGGCAGTTCCTCAAGCAGGCGCGCGGCAATCAGGCCATTGATGATACCGAAAACGAGTGCAGCCACCGCGAAAAAAGGGAGCAGAAGGAAAAGGCCATCATGTGGAATGAGCCACCATCGGGCCAGCAGCAGCTGGCCACCAATGTGGGCAAAGGCCGCCAATACGCTCCAACTGACTGGCCCGAAGTAGCAGCGCGGCAATCGAATTGCCAGAGCCAGCGTCAGCAGGCTGAACAGGGCGCCGGTGAGGCTCATGAAGAATCCGGGCGAAAGAAAGTAGCCCAGCAGCAGGCTACCGGCGAAGATACGCAGGCCACTGACCCAGGCGGCAGCTATCCAGCCGTAGCGCGCTAGGACGATCAGGGTCACGATGTTGGCCAGGCCGGGCTTGATACCCGGCAATGGCAGCGGGATGGCCGCGTCGATCAGTGAGAGACCGATCGCTGCTGCCGCGAGCTGGGCGATCCGGTGGTCCTCAGGCGTCGTGGTCAGCTTGACCAGCTGCTTCGCGTCGGGCATTAGCGTGATTGCGGGAAGCGGCGTGGCCGGCGCAGCCTGAGCGACCGCGTCAAGGTTCCGATATCGCCCTGCCGCGCGAAATGAAGGCGACCGAATAACCCGCCTGGAACCTCGAATGGAGGGCCTCGATTGTCGGCGGCGAAACCAGTGTCTCCGGTTTCTCGGCTTCCCACTTGATCGCATAGTTAGCACCGGAACCCCCGGCGTTCTCGCGTAGTTCCACGAAGAGTTCAAAGGTGCCGAACGGTGGAATTACCCTGGGTTTCGGCACCGAATTGCGCACCAGGCCGCCATCGGTGTTGTAGTAGGGAGCGGCGACGATGCGGATCGCGTTCTTCGGGTCGGTGTTGCGGACGCTGACCAGGACCGACATCAGCGTGCTGTCGATTCGCCCCGAGGATGCGACGTTGGCATGCCGAATCTCGGAGTAGATCGGGACATACACCGTTTGCCCCTTCGATGCCGGTTCGATTCCCTCGGCAAGCGCTGGTGGCACAAGGCAAGCTAGGGTCAACGCGATGGCTGACCGACAGTTCCGACAACTGGTGACCAGGCGGGAAGACTGTGGTGAATTGCGGGTGGCGTTCATTGTCGGCTCCTTCAGAGTGAGAGTCGCGTTAGCGACCCGGGAATCGATGCTCATGCGCAGCGGTGAGCGCTTGTCCCCGGGCGCAATCAGCGCGCCAAGGGTGGAGACAGGTTCCACAATTTCAGACCAGCCTGACCGTCAACTCACCGATCCCTTCCACAGCGGCTTCGAGCACATCGCCACGCACCACCGTCGAGACGCCAGCGGGGGTGCCGGTGAAGATCAGGTCGCCCGGCGCAAGCGCGACATAGTTCGACAGGTTTGCAATGACTTCAGCGACCTTCCACGACATCTGCCCGAGATCGCCATTCTGGCGCAACTGGCCATTCACCTTGAGCCAGATCGCGCCGCGCTCCGGATGACCCACCGCCGCCAGCGGATGGATCGCGCCGATTGGCGCGCTCTGATCGAAGCCCTTGCCCATGTCCCAGGGGTGGCCCTTGTCTTTGGCGCGTTGCTGGAGGTCGCGTCTCGTCAGGTCAAGGCCAACGGCGTAGCCATAGACCCAGTCGAGTGCCCTGGCCGGCAGTACGCCGGCGCCGCCACCGATCAGTGCGACCACCAGTTCGACTTCGTGCTGCAGATTGCTGGTCGCGAGAGGATAGAGGACGTCGCCCCCACCGGGGACCAGCGCATCGGCCGGCTTGCCAAAAAAGAAAGGTGGTTCGCGGGTGTCCGCACCCATTTCGGCGGCATGATCGGCGTAATTGCGGCCGACGCAGTAGACGCGGCGTACCGGGAAAAAGGCACTGCCGCCGACAACGGGGACACTGACCTGTGGTGGTGGTGGAAAGACGTAGTCCATTGCGGCTCCTTGGTGTGCTTCAGACAGGGTTGTCGATATCGACAAATTGACAGTCAAGGCCAAAACGTTCGGCCAGATGTTCGGCCAGCGCCAGCACGCCGTAGCGTTCGCTGGCATGGTGCCCGGCGGCAATGTAGGGGACACCGGACTCGCGCGCGAGATGCACCGTCTGTTCGGAAATCTCGCCACTGAGATAGAGATCGACGCCGAGCGCGATGGCCTGTTCGAACAATCCCTGTGCGGCCCCCGAACACCATCCGACGCGGCGCACCCGGCGTTCGCCGTTACCGACCAGTAGCGGCGTGCGCTGCAACGCGTTGCCGACGTGCCCGGCGATGGCCGAAGCGCTGGATGGGCTTTCCAGGTAGCCGAGCCAGCCGACATCCTGCTCGCCGAATCGCTCGTCGGCCACCCAGCCGAATCGCCTGGCAAGCTGCGCGTTGTTGCCGAACTCCGGATGGCTATCGAGTGGCAGATGGTAGGCAATGAGGTTGAGGTCGTGCTTGAGCAGAGTTTGCAGGCGCGCTTTGCGGATGCCGGTGACGCGGCCATCCTCGCCGCGCCAGAACCAGCCGTGATGGACCAGGACGGCGTCGGCCGAGCGCGCAAGCGCCGCATCGAGCAGGGCCTGGGTGGCCGTGACGCCGGCGACCAGGCGTTGCACCTCCGGGCGTCCTTCCACTTGCAGGCCGTTTGGGCAATAATCCCGGAAGCGCCCTGCTCCGAGTAGCTCGTCCAGGTAGCGTGTCAACTCTTCGCGTTTCATTCACTGGCCCCGTTTTCTTTGCCCATGCGCAGGCTCTGGCTGATTTTTGCACAAACGGTGACGGTTAGTCTTGCCGTTCTCTTTGTGGTGACCACGCTCAAGCCGGAGTGGCTGGGCAAGCACGCCCCCGCCGGCGCCGGTGTCGTCGCCCTGCAGGAGTCGTCGCCGGCAACCGCGGCAGCTGCCACCGCCAACTCATATCGCGATGCGGCGAGGAAGGCACTGCCCTCGGTGGTGCATATTTTCACCTCGCAGAAGGTCAAGGCGCGGCGTAATCCCTTGTTCGACGACCCGGTATTCCGCCACTTCTTTGGCGACAGCCCGGAAGGTGAGGGTCCGAAGACGTCGGGCCTTGGTTCGGGAGTCATTGTCAGTCCGAACGGCTATGTTCTCACGAACTTCCATGTTGTCGAAGCCGCCGACCAGATCGAAATCGCCCTCAGCGACGGTCACAACCTCGACGCCCGCCTGGTTGGCAGTGACCCCGAGTCAGACCTCGCCGTCCTGCAGATCACCGAGTCGAAAGGCAAGGAACTGCTGCTGCCCGCGATTACCCTCGGAAGAATGGACAATGTCGCCGTTGGTGACGTGACTCTGGCGATTGGCAACCCCTTCGGCGTTGGCCAGACGGTGACCATGGGAATCGTCTCCGCGCTGGGGCGGTCGCATCTGGGGATCAATACTTTCGAGAACTTCATCCAAACTGATGCGGCAATCAATCCGGGCAATTCTGGTGGCGCGCTGATCGACGGTCAAGGCAACTTGATCGGCATCAATACGGCCATTTACTCGCGCTCGGGCGGCTCGCTCGGGATTGGCTTTGCGATTCCGATCTCGATCGCTCGCGATGTCATGGAGCAGATCATTCAGACCGGCAGCGTGACGCGGGGCTGGATAGGCGTCGAGGCGCAGGAAATCACCATCGACCTGGCCGAGTCCTTTGGCCTGCCGGACACCAGCGGCGCCTTGATAGCCGGCGTACTGCGCGGCAGCCCGGCGGATGCGGGCGGGATCAAACCGGGCGACATCCTGCTGGCGGTCGCTGGCCGGCCGGTGAAGAATCCCCAGGACATGCTCGACCTGATCGCCAGTCAGAAGCCCGGCGACACCGTTGCCTTCAGGTTGCGTCGCCAGAACAGCGCGCTAGACACCAACGTCAAGATCGGCAAGCGGGCGCCGCAGCGCCGCGAGCGCTAGTCGTCGGAGTAAAGAGATGTGCCAGTTGCTGGCCATGAACTGTAATGTCCCGACCGACATCTGCTTTTCCTTTGCCGGGTTTCAGGCGCGCGGTGGTGCAACCGACGTCCATGCCGACGGCTGGGGGATCGCGTTCTTCGAAGGTCGCGGCACACGGGTATTCCTCGACCCGCAACCGTCCTGCGTTTCTCCGGTCGCCGAACTGGTACGCAGCTATCCAATCCATTCAAGAAACGTGATTGCCCACATCCGCAAGGCGACCCAGGGGGCGGTTGCTCTCGAGAACACCCACCCTTTTCAGCGTGAACTGTGGGGACGCTACTGGATCTTCGCCCACAACGGCAACCTGACCGATTTTCTGCCGCCACTCGACGGCAGTTTCACCCCGGTTGGCCAGACTGACAGCGAGCGCGCATTTTGCTGGCTGTTGCAGAACCTGCGTCAGCGCTTTGGCAGTCGGGCCCCGAGTCAGACGAACCTGTTCGACGTACTGCATCAGCTGACCCTCGATCTCGCCGTTCGCGGCGCATGCAACTACCTGCTGTCGAACGGCGACTGCCTCTTTGCCCACTGTTCCACCCAACTCAGCTACATCATTCGCCAGGCGCCCTTTGCCGTTGCGCACCTGCGCGACCAGGATCTGAGCATTGATTTCAGCACGGTGACGACACCGGAAGATCGCGTCGCAGTCATTGCCACCGTGCCACTGACCGACAACGAGTGCTGGACGACGATGCCGAACGGGAGTCTGTGGCTATTCGAAGAAGGTGCGCCGGTCAGGCATCAGATCACCATTGCCGTGCCCGGGAAATCGCCTTGCTGAGCTTGTCCGGCCGATCAGGCATCCGGCTTGCGGTCAGACTCCTGCTCGCCGCCAAGCCCCTTGATTGCCGTATCCATCTCCTCGGTCGACAGGGGCGTCCACTCGGTGGTCGCGTTGAGCGACGTTTCCGCAAGCGGCTGATCACTCGGGGCAGGGCGCGCTGAGCGCCGGCCGACGAAACGCGCGAGAAACAGCCCCAGCTCGAAAAGCAGGCACAGCGGAATGGCCATCATCAACTGCGAAATCACGTCGGGCGGCGTAAACACCGCGGCGACGACGAAAGCGCCGACGATCACATACGGCCGCCATTCCCTCAGCCTCGCGAGGTCAACGATTCCAGCGTAGACCAGAACGAGCACCACTACTGGCACCTCGAAGGTTACCCCGAAGGCGATGAAAGTCGTGAGCACGAAGGAGAGGTATTTCTCGATGTCGGTCATCCAGGCCACGCCCGCGGGAGCCACGGTGGCCATGAAACCGAAGACAGTGGGAAAGACCAGAAAATACGCGAAAGCCATGCCGATGAAGAACAGCAGCACGCTCGCCGCCACCAGCGGCAGTGCCAGACGCTTTTCATGGGCATAAAGGCCAGGCGCGACAAAAGCCCAGACCTGATAGAGCACATAGGGCAGGGCAATGAGGAAGGCCACCATCAGCGCCACCTTCATTGGCACCAGAAAGACTCCGACCACATCGGTCGCGATCATTTGCCCGCCTTGCGGCAACGTGGCCAGCAAGGGCTGCGCCAATAGCGCGTAAAGTTCCTTTGCCCAGGGGAACAGACAGATGAAGACGAGGCCCGTCGCAACCAGCGCCCTGATCAGGCGGTCACGCAACTCCACCAGGTGTGAGAGGAAGGAATCTTCTGGCGGGCTCATCGCGAAATCAGGAAGTTCATCCTGGCTTGCCGGCGTCGGTCGACGTGACCCGATTGCTCGCTGCGGCTGTCAGAGTATTTACCGAGGCAGCCGGTTGTGCCGTGGCCATCGGTGTTTGCGCGAGCGCCGCCGGCGTCGTCAGATCGCCGCTGACCGCTTCCGCCGTCTGGTCGAGGGCGCGCCGCGCAGCCTGAAGATCCGTCGTCAGGCTCTGCTCCACGCTGCGCGCAGACTCCTGGATCTCGCTCTGCAATTTCCTCAACTCTTCGAGCTGCATTTCGCGGTTGATATCGGACTTCACGTCGCTGACGTAACGCTGCAGACGGCCAAGCAAATGCCCGGCGGTGCGCGCCACCTTCGGCAGGCGTTCGGGGCCGATTACCACCAGGGCAACGATGGCGATAAGCATCATTTCGGAAAAGCCGATATCAAACATTGACGGTCACCTGTCTGGCGAAAGCGGAGGACAAACGGTGAGCGGCCGCTGGCTGGAAAGCCATGAGGTGCCCACTGCTTGTCATGGCTTTGGCGATCGCTGAAATGCCACCTGCGCTTTGCCTAGCTCCTGGTTTTCTCCCTGATCTCGCCGTCGATGGTCTGACCAGTAGTGACCTGTGGTGGCGGTTGAGAAGGATGAGTTGTCTCAACCGGTTTGTCGTCGGTCGCCGCATCCTTGATGCCGTCCTTGAAGCCCTTGACCGCGCCACCGAGATCCGAGCCGAGGTTGCGCAGCTTCTTCGTGCCAAAAATCAACAGGACGATGATCAGAACGATCAACCAGTGCCAGATGCTGAAAGAACCCATGTCAGGCCTCCATTAAGGTGAAATGCGATGCCATGCCCGGCGCAAGGTCGGCCCTGCGCAGACCATCAGCCGGTAGCAGCATTCAGACTCGCTTGAGCATCGGCCCGACCGGTTCAGGTCCGCCGACGATGTGCGCGTGCAGGTGCTGCACTTCCTGATGGCCGATAGGTCCGGTATTGATGATCAGTCGGAAACCGTCCGGGCTACCTTGCTCCGTGGCGAGGCGGTTGGCAACGGCAAGAATTCTGCCGAGAACCGGCGCATCGGCCTCGGTGGCCGTTGCCAGGGAGGTGATGTGATGCTTCGGGATGACCAGCAAGTGTACCGGACGAGCCGGGTGGATGTCGTGGAACGCCAGTATCTCGTCGTTTTCATAGACCTTGCGCGCCGGAATCAGGCCAGCCACGATCTTGCAGAACAGACAGTTCTCCATGTTTCAAGTCTTCCGTGACTTTTTCTCGTCGATTCCCGAGATGCCTTCGCGCCGCCGCATTTCCTGCAGTACGTCCTCGATCGACAGACCGTAGAAGGCGAGCAGCACCATCGTGTGATAGAGGACATCGGCGGATTCCCAGACCACATGCAGGCGGTTGCCTTCCTTTCCGGCCATGATCAGCTCGGCAGTTTCCTCCCCAATCTTCTTCAGGATCGCGTCCGGCCCCTTGGCCATCAACTGTGCCGTGTAGGAAGTTTCCGGGTCGGCCTTGCGGCGCTCAAGCAGAGTGTCCGAGATCCGGTGCAGCATGTCCATGTTCATTTGCCGTAGATATCCCTGGGGTCCTTGAGCACCGGGTCCACCGCAACCCAGACCTCCCCCTGCAGTTGATAAAAGAAGCAGCTCTCGCGGCCGGTATGGCAGGCGATACCGCCTTCCTGGTCGACCGACAGCAGCAGCACATCGCCGTCACAGTCCGCGCGAATCGAGCGCACCCGTTGCGCGTGACCGGACTCTTCACCTTTGCGCCACAGGCGCTGACGTGAACGCGACCAGTATACCGCGGTACCACCGTCAACCGTCGCCTGCAGTGATTGCCGGTTCATGAAGGCAAACATCAGGACGCGGCCGCTGGTTGCGTCCTGGGCAATGGCCGGAATCATACCCTGTGCATCCCATTTCAGGGCGTCGAGCCATTGCTGTTCGGGGTTGAGATCGCTCACAGGCGGACCTCGATGCCCCGTTCTCGCAGGTACTCCTTGGCCTGGCGCACCGTGTACTCGCCGAAGTGGAAAATGCTTGCTGCCAGAACGGCGTCGGCGTGGCCTTCGGAAACACCATCTGCCAGATGTTGGAGATTGCCGACGCCGCCGCTGGCAATCACCGGGATGTCGACGGCGTCGGAAACTGCACGCGTCAGCGAAAGATCGAAGCCGTTCCGGGTGCCGTCACGATCCATGCTGGTGAGCAGGATTTCACCCGCACCGAGCGCCTGTACGCGGCGTGCCCAGGCGATGGCGTCGATGCCGGTGTTCCTGCGCCCGCCGTGGGTGAATACCTGCCACACGCCTGGTGCTGCCTGCTTCGCGTCGATGGCAACCACAATGCACTGGTTGCCCACCCTGGACGACGCCTCAGCGACGAGATCTGGATTCTCGACGGCCGCGGTGTTCATGCTGACTTTGTCGGCGCCGGCATTCAGCAGGCGGCGCACATCGGCCACCGAGCGCACGCCGCCGCCAACGGTCAGCGGGATGAACACCTGCGCCGCGCAGGCCTCGACGATATGCAAAATGATATCACGCTCGTCCGATGAGGCTGTGATGTCGAGAAAAGTGACCTCGTCGGCACCTTGCTCGTCGTAGCGGCGAGCAATTTCGACCGGGTCGCCGGCGTCACGCAAGTCAACGAAATTGGTGCCCTTGACGACGCGACCAGCAGTCACGTCAAGGCAGGGGATGATACGCTTGGCGAGGCCCAAGGTCAGCGACCGCGCTGTATCTGCCCGCGGGCCGGGCGGATCACGGATTTGTCCCGCGGTCGGCCTCTGCCTGTGCCGCAGCAAAGTCGAGTGAACCATCGTAGATCGCGCGACCAGCGATGGCAGCGCTGATGCCTTCCTGTTCGACAGCGCAAAGCCGCTGGATGTCGTCAAAGCTCGACAGGCCGCCACTGGCGATCACCGGAATCAGGAGCGCCTGGGCAAGTTTCACCGTGGCCTCGACATTGATCCCCGAGAGCATGCCGTCACGGCCGATATCGGTATAGATGATGGCCTCGACGCCGTAGTCCTCGTATTTTCTGGCCAGATCGATGACATCGTGGCCGGTCATTTTCGACCAGCCATCAACGGCAACCCTGCCCTCCCTGGCATCGAGACCGACGATGATGTGGCCAGGAAAGGCACCGCAGGCGTCGTGCAGGAAACCAGGATTCTTGACCGCGGCAGTACCGATGATCACATAACTAACGCCGTCGTCCAGGCAGCGTTCGATGGTGTCCAGATCACGGATACCACCGCCGAGTTGCACGGGAATATCGTCGCCCACCGCCTGCACGATCTGCTTGATGGCCCGCTCGTTTTTCGGCTTGCCGGCAAAAGCGCCGTCGAGATCAACCACATGCAGGCGCCGCGCCCCTTCTGCCAGCCAGTGGCGAGCCTGCTCGCCGGGCGAATTTGAGAAGACGGTTACCTGGTCCATCAGCCCCTGTTTGAGGCGGACACACTGTCCGTCTTTCAGGTCAATCGCGGGAATGATCAGCATGTTGAAGGCAGAAGATAATGGGTTGAGACAAGTAGAACACCGCCGGTTGGTCAGGGCTTCCAGGCGACGAAGTTGGCCAGCATGACGAGTCCCGCCGTGGCACTCTTTTCCGGGTGACACTGAATGGCGAAGATATTATCCCGTGCCACTGCACTGGTAAAGAGCAGGCCGTAATCAGTCGTTCCGGCAACATATTCCTGATCAGTCGGGTCAACGAAATAGCTGTGCACGAAGTAGAAGCGCGCGCCATTGGTAATGTTCTTCCACAGGGGGTGCGCCCTGGTTTGCTGCACCTGGTTCCAGCCCATGTGGGGTACCTTGAGCCGCTTGCCGGTGGCGTCAAACATCCGCGCGGCGGGAAATCGGCGGACAGCACCCCCGATGACGCCGAGCCCCGGCACGTTACCTTCCTCGCTGTGCTCCAGGAGCATCTGCTGGCCGATACAAATGCCGAGAAAGGGTTTGTTGCGGCCGGCGTCAAGTACTGCTGTCCGCAAGCCGCGCGCCTCGATTTCGCGCATGCAGTCGGGCATTGCTCCCTGTCCGGGAAAGACCACGCGCTCGGCGGCGTTGACCACTGCCGGGTCGGCCGAGACGACGACTTCACGGCCATCCGCGACGCGTACCAGCGCCTGCCAGACCGACCGCAGATTACCCATGCCGTAATCGACCACGACGATCTTGCCTCGCGGCGTGCAGGTTTCGGGCATCAAAGTGAACCCTTGGTCGATGGGATGCTGCCACCGGCGCGGGGGTCCTCTTCGATGGCCATGCGCAACGCCCGACCAAAGGCCTTGAACACCGTCTCAGCCTGATGGTGGGCGTTAACACCGCGCAGATTGTCGACGTGCAGAGTCAGCAGGGCGTGGTTTGCCAGGCCCAGGAAGAACTCGTGTACGAGATCGACATCGAATTCGCCAATCATTGCGCGGCTGAATTCGACATGAAACTCGAGGCCCGGCCGCCCGGAGAGATCGACCACGACTCGCGACAGCGCCTCGTCAAGTGGTACGTACGCGTGCCCATAGCGGCGCAGTCCCTTCTTCTCACCGAGAGCCCTGGCCAGTGCCTGGCCGAGCGTGATACCGATATCCTCAACTGTGTGATGCGCGTCGATGTGCAGGTCGCCGCTGGCTTCAATCTCGAGGTCGATCAGGCCGTGGCGGGCAATCTGCTCAAGCATGTGATCGAGAAAGGGGACGCCGGTGGCGAATCTACCCTTGCCGCTGCCGTCGAGATTCAGCCGTACGGTGATCCGGGTTTCGAGGGTATTCCTGGAAACTTCTGCTTGCCGCATCGGGATACCATTGCAGGGTGGCATTTCGGGTCTGGAGAAAAGTTCAGCCTGCTGCTCCGTACCTCTGGTGATCATCAGCAAACCGGACTGGACAATAGACGCGCATGATACCATCTCGCGCTTCCCGTGCATTCGACCTGAGCAGCCTTTCATGAGCCGCTACTGGAGTTCCCTCGTTCATCGCCTGACGCCCTATGTTCCCGGCGAGCAGCCGAAGCTGCCGAACCTCGTCAAGCTGAACACCAACGAGAATCCCTATCCCCCGTCACCGCAGGTACAGGCTGCAATTGCCGCAGAACTGGCCAACGGTGGGCAGTCGCTACGCCTCTACCCGGACCCTAACGCTGACCTCCTGAAGCGGGCGATCGCGGCTCGCTACGCCGAGTTTGGCATTTCGCGGCAGCAGGTCTTTGTTGGCAACGGGTCCGACGAAGTGCTGGCGCACGTTTTTGTCGCCTTGCTCAGGCACGAGCTGCCGATTCTGTTCCCGGACATCACCTACAGCTTCTACCCGGTCTATTGCGGTCTGTACGACATTGCGTACCGGACCGTGCCTCTGGCCGACGATTTCGGCATTTGCGTCGAAGATTACACGGCAGCCAACGGCGGCATCATCTTTCCCAATCCCAATGCACCCACTGGCTGTCTGCTACCGCTTACGGCGATCGAGCAGCTGCTTGCCGCGCACGGTGCGTCGGTGCTCGTTGTCGACGAAGCTTATGTAGATTTCGGCGGCGAGTCGGCCATTGCGCTTGTCAATCGCCACCCCAACCTGTTGGTTGTGCATACCCTCTCCAAGTCGCGCTCGCTGGCAGGTCTGCGTGTCGGTTATGCGGTCGGCCAGAGCGACCTGATCGAGGCGCTGGACAGAGTCAAGAACAGCTTCAATTCCTACCCGCTCGATCGACTGGCGATTGCCGGCGCGGTCGCCGCGATTGGTGACCAGGAGCATTTCGAGAAGACGCGGCAAGCGGTGATCAGCAGTCGCGAAGTGCTACGCGGCGCCCTCCTGTCGCTCGGTTTTTCCGTCCTGCCATCGGCAGCCAACTTCATCTTTGCCCGCCACCCGCGGCGTGATGCCGGCCAGCTTGCCACAGCGCTGCGCCAGCGCGGCATAATCGTTCGCCATTTCAAGCTGCCGCGCATCGATCAATACCTGCGGATAACGATTGGCACCGACACACAATGCAAGCTACTGGTCGCGGCCCTGCGCGAGATTCTGAAGCCAGATCAGCCGACGATGAAGGCCATGAACTCTGCGATCTAGGCCGCCTTGAGGGTTTCCAGCGCGCGGTGGACGGCGCGATCGAACATCGGTTCGACGGTCACGACGCTTGCGTCGCCGCGTTCGATCTGAAGCGCGAGAGCCTCCGGCGACACCGATATCGCTTTTGGCGACTGGGGATTGGTCAATAGCAGGATGCCGCGCTGCGGACTGATCCAGGAAAGCCGATAACGCAGCGGGCCGCTGTCGGCATTGGCAAACTCAAGCCAGTCACCGCGCCGAAGCTTCGCTACCAGGGACTGGGCGTGGTCACTGCCCTCCGAGGAGGGCAGCAGAGCACCGGGTGAGAGGAAAATCCGTTCCAGACAGCTCTCGCCGTACTCGATGCGTTCGCTGCTCAGCTCTGTCGACGCTGGTTCGGCTGCCAACGCCATTGGTGCCGCGTTCGTCATGAGTGGCGCCGCGCCGCGCAGCACTGCCGCATGTAGAGTGAACAGCTGATCGACCAGCGCAAGACGGCGATCTTCAGCCACCTTCAGCTTGTCCAGGCCCTCGTAAATCCGGCGAACCAGGGTTGGGAGAGAGGTCGCGAGACGCTTCCGGCTCTTTGCATCTGGTTGCGGCTGAACGCTCGCGACAAGGTCGCCGATGGTGCTCATCGCCACTCCCCAGGCGTTGTCGTCGCTGTTCAGATGATACCGAATGAGCAGCGAGCGCCACTCGTGATGCAGTAGATCGCTGACGGCAGGGGGCAGCGGCATGGACAACCAGCCAGCGAGGACCTGGTCGGCGGCCAGGGTTGCCAGTTCGCGCCGTTCCTGTTCGGCGACCAGGGGGGCAGCCTCGACCGCACAGGCGTCGGCTGCCGCCTCCTGTCCGTCTAGGAAGGCGTCCAGCTCGACGCAAAGCACATCGAATAGACTCGTATCCTGCTTGAACTCATTCTGCAGTCGGTCGACGACTTCAGAGATCCGGGCGTAAAGCGGGTCATCATGTCCAGCCCGCGGACCGCAGCGCACTGCTGCTCGCGAGATCCCGTCGAGTAGGCGCCGCGCTGGATGGGCCTTGCTGGAAAAGAAGCTGCTGTCCAGCATCGCGACCTTCAACACCGGAATCTGCAAGCGTGCGACCAGTGCCTTGATCGGATCGGCGACAGAAGCATCGTCGAAAATGAAGTCGAACAAGGTGGCGACGATATCCACCGTCACCGCGTGCAGATGGCCAAGACCCTGGCCGGTGTCACTGGCCCGAAACTCCCGCAATACGTTGCCCGTCAGTGGACCCGAGGTCTGGACAGGCGCTGCCGTCTGCAGGGAATAAAGAGAGCTCATGACCTGTTCGATCGGCACGGTCATGTTGCCAGGCAAACCTCCCTGACGATACATGCCTGCGGCTGGGTCACCATGGCCGCCCACTATCGGTAGACCGACGGCCGCCGTGCCCCCATCGGCCGGCTGCGCCGCGACGAGTTTTTGCAGCAGAGCAAATATGTCAGCAGCGTCGCCAGCCTTTTCTGTCTCGGTCGATTGCTTCTTGTCCGCTCCCGACGCGGAGTAACTTCGGCGTAGCTTGGGCAGCACGCCGCGGTCAATCAGGAAGGTATTCAGATCTTGAATCGTTGGGCCAAACGCTTCGACTACGTGCCGTTCTATGGCATGAAGCAGTTCAACCTGCGCCATTCCAGCCACTCCTGCAGCAACGAAAGCCTTGTCCAATGACTGGGCTATGAGGTCCTCGACAAGCCAGCTATTTCCTGTCTGTCCGGACAAAAAGGCCAGACGGTACCCGGCGCCGAACAAGCCATCGTCGCAAGCGCTGCGCAGACGGCTCGCGATCGCCTTGACAGCGAGCTCTTGGTCCATTGCGCCAAAATCGAGCAATTGCAGTTCATCCGCATCGCCGATGGCCCTGGGGGCTTTGGCCTTGTCGCCAGGCCTGAGCCTCTGCTCAAAGAGGTCCAACCATTCGGCCGCGAGAAAGCTCTCAAGTCGCAGCGCCTTGTCATGGATGAGCTCCCGCGTGCCATAGAAAAGCTCGCGCTGCGCACGTCCTGTTGCGACATCGCCTTGGGTCAGAAGCTCCTCCTCGAGTTGCGGTAGCAGGGAGCTAAAGGCAACGCGGAGCCGTTGGGTCATCAGGTCTCTAGCCCTGACCAGGGTCTGCGGACGATCGAAGTCGGCCGTCAAACCACGCACCCCTTCAGGGAACCTGATCACGTTGTCGCCTGGAACAGCCATCGCCGATTCTCCTTGCCGCTAGCGCCAAAGCGCCCTGCCACACCGCAAAAACTGCCGGGCTGGCGCAACATCACTCGCGGAGCGGCCAATAAACCGCTTGGGGGAACCGACGGACCTGCCGCGGACCGAGAACTCGCAAAGGAGTTTCGCCTGTCCGGACAGCGCCTTGGTTAGCCTGGCGGCCCCGCCATCTTTGGAAACGGCACGAATCCCGCTTCCTTTAGACCGGTGACTTTGCGTCCCCGTCTTTCGACGGGTTTGCCTTTTTCAGTCAAGTAAGTCATCTTGAATCTATATCAAGTGTGTTGAAAATGCAAGGCTATTGTAAGGGCCAGCAAAAGGGTTCGCGACGCCGCCTCAGACATGCAGCGCACTTTTCAGCGAGGCGACGTCTTCTGCCGAATCGGCAAGCAAGGCGCTCAGCGCCGCCGCATCGAACAACTCGGACAAGGGAGCTGTGTCAACTGGTTCACAGAACTTCGGATCTCGCCACCCATGCTGAATATTGGCCAACTTGTTGGCAACGAAGAGCACGTCCGGCAGCGTCTTGATCGTTGTCACCGTGCGCGGCAACTCGTGCTCCTGGACTACGGTTACCACCTCGTCTGGCAGGCCCATGGCCGCGAGCAAGGCGTGTCCGATGTGCTCATGCCACTGCACCAGCAATTGATGGAGCTCGGCAGGTTCGCCGATCAACTGTGGGAAATTCGCGGCCCGCGACAGCAGATAGAACACTCCAATATCATGGATCAGACCGACGAACATCGCTTCGTCGGGACTGATCCGGGTCAGTCGGCGCGCCAGTACGCGGCACAGGGCAGCGACGTGCATCGAGTGTTCCCACAGACGCCCGGACAGTAGCTGGAACGGGGCCATTCTCTTCGAAGAAAGCAACTGTTCTATGGCGACGGCAAAGGAAAGCGCTCGCACAGCCTCCATGCCGACTTGCGAAATCCCAGCATTGATGGCAATGATCGCGCGCCCTGACGGATTCACGGCGACCGCATTGGCCAGACGAATCACCTTGGTGCTCAGCAGAGGTTCGGCGCTGACCAAGGTGCTCAGTTCGTCGATCGTCAGGTTGGGATTCTTGAGAGCGTTGCGAATCTTGAGTGTGATATCAAGGAAAGTCGGAAAGCAGATCGTCTCGGCGGAGAGGTCACGGGCGATGTCCTCCAGCATAGTGAAGCTCAGCTTGCGCACAACGCCGTCTGGCGACTTGATGATTACCTCGACCACGGATCCACCCAGCTCCAACTGGTCGCCATCCGCAATGGCCTCCTCGACGCCATTCTTCAGCCCGCGACCATTCAATCGACTCGGATTTCTGCCCCGGGTGGTCAGGGTGTAGCGGCCGTCGCGAAAACCGATGGTCGCGTGGACGGTCGAAACCGAGGGATCATATGGCAATGCCAACCGATTTTCCGGCCGACGCCCAATGCTGCCGCCAGCCTCGTCGAATTCCACTTCGTGGGGCGTCTGGAAATCCTTTCCATCTGACGAAACAACGCGCAATCTCAACATCCTGTGCTCCCGTCATCACCTCGTGCACGGCCGTTTGACGACTCGACGCGAAGCGGATGATAGCTGAAAATCGGATGGGCAAGGACAGACGCTTGGCAGGCACTCTGCCACTTGAGTCAACCCCTTTGCCAGATAGTCCGGAAATCCTGAGTGTCCGTTAGAATAGGCTGAGCGGCGATGCTGGATTCGCCGCCGCACCTTGCCGGTGGCTTGCGCGGCAGTTTCCCTCCGTCCTGGCTCCAGGCACGCGCCAAGTGCTTGCAAGCCTCGCGGACCGCCTTTTTCGTCATCACTTTCAGAGGACCACCCATGCCGCGTGGCAAGCACGCCGCCGGCGCCCGGCCGATCAAAACAGGTTACAGTCATGTGGCCAGAACCGCGGTGCAGGAAACCACGCAGCGGGTCAGGGAAATGCATGGCGCGATTGCCGGCAAGTCTTTCGCCGTCCTGCGGCGAATTCCGCTGGTTTCCGGGCCAGCACGGCTGGTGCAAACCGCTCATGATGCGATTGTCGCCGGCGTCTACGCAGCGATCCACCACGGCAGTGGGGGCCTCCTCGCCGCCGCCGCGCTGGTCGAGAAGCAGCACACCGGCTTCTCCACGAGCAAGCCACCCGGACGCCTCGCCAGTGGTCTTCGCAGCGCATTGAACGGGGCTTTTGGCGATCATCTTGCGGCCAGCAACAACGTGCTGGCGATCGACATGGCGATCCACGTGCATGGCGCCGCAGTGCCGCTGACCGCCGATTCCCTGCGCAGCGCCTTCCCCCGGGCCGGCCAACGCCTCTGCCTCTTCGTGCATGGGCTGGGCTGCGACGAGCATAGCTGGGAAGCCGGCGATGAGGCCAGCGAGTCGGAAACTCATTTCGGCCGCCAGTTGCAGGCCGAGTTCGCCCTCACGCCGATCTACCTGCGCTACAACACGGGCCTGCCGATTGCCGAGAACTGCACGCGACTGGCGGTTCTGCTTGAGGCGCTGCTGACCGCCTGGCCGCAAGCGGACAGCGAACTGGTCATCGTCGGCCACAGCATGGGTGGCCTGATCGCCCTGGGTGCCTGCGATCAGGCGATCGCCGCAGCGATGCGCTGGCCGGCGTCAACCCGGCTGTTGATCTGTCTGGGCTCCCCTTCTCTCGGCTCACCACTTGAAAGACTGGGACACCTCGCGAACACGGCGCTGAACCTCTCGCCAGTCACTCGCCCGCTCGGCCGCATAGCCGCAAACGCGCAGCCAGGGGATCAAGGACCTGCGCCGCGGCCCAGGTGCGCCGCGGGCTCCAGCCCGGCGGCACGCGATCGCGTTCCGCTTTCTCGGCGCCAGCCTGACCGAAGATGTCAACCATCGAATCAGTGAATTCGTTGGCGATGGTCTGGTCCCGCTGGGCAGTGCCATCGCGCACGAAGTCGAAGGCGACGTGCAGAGTGCCAGGCTGGGCAAGCTCGGCCACATGGGGCTGCTGAACGACCGACGGGTGTATCGCCAGATCAGGGAGTGGGTCTCCGGCGCCTGCGCCTATTGAGACAGCAGGTCGTAAAGCGCCGAAAACTCGTTGCTCAGCTTGTGCCGGGGGTCGAGGTGAATCATCGGCTGGGCGAGATGGTGAGACTCTCGAATCTTGATCGACGCCGACAGGAAGGCGTCAAGGATCGGCAGCCCTTCAGCGCGCAATTCACCGACCAAACGGAGCGGCAGGTTGGCGCGCGCCTGATATTGGTTGACCACGATGCCCTCTACGCGTAGGGCTGGGTTGTGGTCACTCTGGATCTCGCGCACGCTGTCCATCAGCGAGTAGAGGGCGCGACGCGAGAAATCGTCGCAATCGAAGGGAATCAGGCAGGTATCGGCGGCGATCAGCGCCGAGCGGGTGAAAAAGTTGAGCGCGGGCGGGGTATCGATGAAGATTTCATCATAACCCTGAAGCTTGTCCAGCGCTTCGCGCAGCTTGTACATCTTGTAACGCGATTCGAGCTTGAACTGTACCTCCTCCAGCCTGGGGTCGGACGGCAACACGGCGAGATCGGCGAACGGGGTGACAACGACGTACGAGGCAAGGGTTTCGGGAAACAGCTTGTAGCCGAGAATATCTTCAAAAAAATGGGCCAGGGTCTTCTTCTGTTCGTCCAGCGCTTTGCCGAGTAGGTAGCGGGAAGCATTGCCCTGCGGATCCAGATCGATCAGCAGTGTCCGCCGACCCCGCGTGGCGGCGATGGCGGCAAGGTTGCAGGCGATCGTAGACTTGCCGACGCCCCCCTTTTGATTGAAAACGACTCGGCGCATGGCATTTCCCCTTGAGTGGTAAGGATTCCATGCGAGTGTAGCCAACTCCGGCGGTGGCGTCGAGCGGCGCGCGCCAGCGGGGGAGTGTGTGGCTGCTGCCGGCGGTCTTGCTATCCTTCTTGCAAGCCTGGCCAGTCGTCCAGGTCGCGCAGAGTCAGGTAAAGCCGCAAATCGAATTCAAGCTGGTGGTAGCCCGGCTCCATGTGGCAACAGAGCTGGTAAAAGGCCCGGTCGTGCTCCCGTTCCCTGAGATGGGCCAGCTCATGGACGACGATCATGCGCAGAAACTCGGGCGGTACCTCCTTGAACAGGCTGGCGATCCGGATCTCGCGTTTGGCCTTGACCCGGTTGCCCTGGACCCGAGGAATCTGGCCGTTGAGTCCAAAAGCGTTTGCCGTGACGTGCAAGCGGTTGTCAAAGGCCACCTTGGCCGGCGACTCCGCACTGCGCAGGAAGCGGCTTTTCAGCGCCAGGGTGTATTCGTAGAGCGCTTCACCACTGCGTACCTCGTGCGTTCCCGGATATTTCTTGCGCAGCATGATGGCTAGGTGTCCCTGTCTTATCGCCTCCCAGATCTCCCTCTGAAGGTCTTCGGGATAACCCGCCAGGTACTTGAGCGGCGGCACCGTCAGCAGACGTCTGCCAGCACCCGATTCAGCCAGTTTTCGATATCGGTCAGTTCCTCCATGCACACGGTATGCTCGGCGGCATAGGCGTGCCACTGTACCGGATAGTCCTGCGCTTTCAGCAGCTTGCTTGAGCGTTTGCCAAGGTCGTAGGGGATCACCGGGTCAGCGTGCCCATGCGCCATGAAGATGGGCACGTTGCGGTTGGCCCTGTGCGCCTCCGTGCTCAGTGTCTCGGTCAGCGGCAGATAACAGGATAGCGCCAGGATACCGGCCAGCCGCCGCGGATGACGCAGCCCGGTGTACAAGGCGATGACTCCGCCCTGGGAGAAGCCGGCGAGCACGATGCGTGCGTCGGGGATTCCGCGTGCATTCTCGCGAGCAAGCAGCGCCTCGATCTGTCGCGCCGATTCCCGCACGCCCTCTGCTTCTTCACGTCCAGGCGCGAAGTCGGGAGAAACGATGTCATACCAGGCGCGCATCACGTAGCCGCCATTGATGGTTACCGCCCGCATGGGTGCATGCGGGAAGACGAAACGGAGCGCCGGCAACTGGTCAAAATCGAATTCGTCCACGATCGGCTCGAAATCGTGTCCGTCGGCACCCAGGCCGTGAAGCCAGATGATCGCACACTTGGGGGACTCGCCGGTTTGCCGTTCGACGGTTTGAAGTAGCGGACCATCGGCTGTGACAGGTGGCTGATTGGCACTCATGGAACAGATCCTTGTTCGGGTCGAAGGCCGCCATTCTATCAGCTAGCCCCCAGCCCTCATCGACCGTGTTGCGGCGGCCATGGATCGAGCCTGGTGGCCAAGGCCAGTTGCCGCGCAGGTGGTCAGCGTGCGTCAGACCTTGCGGATCTGCGTCATGATCGCCCTGGTGATCGCTGCCGTGCCGTCATGGCCACCGAATTCGATCGGGCATACCACAGTCAGGGCCTTTTCGACTGAATGCTCCAGAATGCGCGCACCATGCGCCAGTCGCGGTTCGGCATGCTGGTCGGCCAGCCAGTCGAGCATCAGTGCGGCCGAGAGGACCTGCGCCGCCGGGTTGGCGATGCCCTGGCCCGCAATATCCGGTGCGCTACCGTGCGCCGGCTGGAAAACAGCGTGCTTTTCACCGATGTCTGCCGACGGCACCAGACCAAGGCTGCCAACGAGTCCAGCCGCTAGATCCGAAAGGATGCCGCCGAACACATTCTCGGTGACCAGAACGTCGAAATCCCAAGGTGACTTGACCAGGTTCATCGCCGTGGCATCGACGTAGGCATAATCAGCCTTGACCTCCGGGTGACTTGCCGCCACCTCGCCGAATACCTTCCGAAAGAAGGCCATTGCAGCGAGGGCGTTGGCCTTGTCGACGCAGGTGACCCTGCCTGGACGCCGCCGGTTTCTGGCGCGTCGCTCGGCAACCCGGAAGGCGAACTCGGAAACGCGACGGCTACCGTTGCGCGAGATCATCATTGTTTCCCAGGCAACCCTGTCCTCTTCAACAGTACCTCGTCCGCGCGAGTACAGCAGTCCTTCCGTCTGCTCGCGAACCAGAACCAGGTCAATCCGGGCGGCGCGTTTATCGGCTAGCACCAGCGGCAGGCCGGGGTAGCTGCGGATCGGACGCAGACCGGCGTAGAGGTCCATTTCAGCCCTCAGATCAAACTGCGTCGATATTTCCGTGCCGTCGGGGTAACGGACTTCAGGCAGACCAATCGCACCAAACAGCACGGCATCGGCCTTCTTGCACTCGGCCATACTTTCGTCGGAGAAGGCAACGCCGGTTTTCTGGTAATGTGCGGCGCCGCCGTCGAGGTGTCGAAAGTCGAAGCCGATGCCACCCAGACGCTCGTGGAGCACGTCGAGAACCTGCAGGCAGGCGCCCACGATTTCAGGACCGATACCATCGCCGGGAACCACCGCGATATGGAAGCGTGAATCTCTTTTCATGCTTGTCATTCCTTTGTTCTGATAGCGCAGAGACCAGTCGTTGACGCAGCGATCGCGGAGCTTTCTCCAGTTTCAATGCGTCGCGGATGGGCAACGCCAGCGCCGCGAGCCGCGCGGACAACGCATTTCCCCTGGCGACGCCGACCGGGTCGTCTGAGGGGGCTGCACTGCGTTAACCGGACACGCGGGGGTACGGATCGGGTGCAAGCACCCTTGCATGGCTCCATCCGTGCACTGTTAAAGAAAACCTGCTCAACGGTCAAGTGCTTTCAGGGCAGTCCGGGTGTTTGTCGGCTTGAGTCGCGCGCCGGCAGCCGCCTATCCTGCGGTTGCCACGCGTAGCGCCGGGCGCTCTTCCTTTGTCGTTGGCGGCCGCAGCATCTACGGCGGCACCTGTGCGCTGCTGAAGAACCTGCTGCCGCGTTTCGGCGTCACCACCCGCTTCGTAGACCTGTGCAAGCATGATGACGTCGCGCACGCGTGTGCTCTACTGCGAGTCGCTCAGGAATCCTTTGCTCGGAGTCAGCGGCCTGCCAGCGCTGGTTGCGATCGCGCACGAGAGTGGTGCCCGGCTGGTGGTGGATAACACCTTCACCTCGATGATCATGTCACCGCTGCGTCACGGCGCAGATGTCGTCGTGCATCTCGCGTGACCAAGTTCGTCAACGGCACCAGCGACTGTGTTGCCGGCTGCGTCGCCTCGTCACGCGAGTTCATCGGCCAACTCAATTCTACTTTGTCAGATTGTCTTTCAATCTAATGCTGAGAGCATGGCGGCTTGCTTTCTGTAGGCGGATTCCATGGCTTTGTGCCGCCGTCGATGCCTATCGATGATGGATGCCGCGAGGTCTTCGTCGGTGACGATCTTGGTAGGCAGCCGATGGCGCATGATCTCTATCAAGTCACGGCAGGAGAGCAGTTCAGCCGTCTCGCGATGGGCCAGGCGCTCCTTGGCCAGGAACATGGTGGCGATCATGACCAGGGCCATGTGATGGTGCCACGCCTGCCAGCGGCGGACCTGATACTCGGCCATGCCGCAGGCGCTCTTGGCCTCTCGGAAGGACTGCTCGACGAAATGGCGCGCTCCCTGCATTTCCGCCAAGCGGCGCAAAGACGCCCTGGGCTTGGCATTGGACAGGCCGAATTTGAGTTTCGTCCCATCGAGTTCCCGTCGTACCAGGAGATGCCAACGGCTCGCCGACGGCGCCTCGCCGTCCCAGACCCACACCCGCTGGGTGAGATAGTCGGCCATCACCTCGCCCTTCTCGCCGTCACGGATCGACAGACGCCCCCAGGCGGATGCCGACTGCGTGGCTGCCCACGCGGCCACCGTCATGGGCACCGCCGTGGTCCGCAGCCGACGGGGCGCTCGACCCTTCGACGAACGACGAGCCGCCACCGCGGGTGCGGGATCCTGGAGATAGATCGCCTGATCCGAATGCACCTCAGCGAAGAAGATCTCTCCCTCGACATCCAGTTCCCCGAGCAGCCAGGGCAAGTGCCCGTAGCCGCCATCAAAGGCGACGAAAGAGAAGTGCAAGCCTTCCCGCCTCAGGCGAATTACCATGTCCAGAGCGATCTCGCCCTTGGTGCGGAACGTCTGCGCCTCCTCAGGCACCCCCACCGCCTCGCAACGTGTCGTATCTTTGGCCCACTTCTCCGGCAGATACAAGTCGGCATCCACCACGCTTGCTACGCCATCGCGCGTCACCGCCGCGAAGACGCCCACCTGACAGTTATCGACCTTCCCCAAGCGACCGTTCCACTGCCGCGCCACGCCCGCGGACATGTTTCCCTTCTTCCCGAACGCGCTCTCGTCCAGGAGTAGAGCGCTGGGATAGCCGAAGTGGGCGTTGGCATCGACCACCAGTTGCCGACGCACCGCGCGCCGATCCCAATTGGATTCGCTAAGCATATGATGCAGTGGCTGATAGCGGCTGTCGGATACGGTTTCCGCCATGCACTCCAGGTTACGGCGCGAACTCTGGAACAGCCCGTGCAGATACCGGCGCGCGGTGTCTTCTACCGAACGGGTCCGGCTTCGAAAGCAATGGAGATAGGGCGCGAAGTGCGAATCGAAGTGCTCGAGTGCCGAAGCGACCAGCGAATCAACGACATCAACGCCGGTCCGAGCATGCTGCTCGGCCCGGTGCTCGACAGTACGCGCGTAGCGAGCATCCTGAAGAACCTGCACAGTCTGCACATCCGCCTGCGCCAGCACGGCGCAACGCACTGTACCTGGCGAGTGGGCTCGACGCACTCGGTTACACGGTGCACTACCGGGGCTGGCCAGTCATCCACAGCACGCGCTGCTCGCCCGGCTGATGAACCCGGGCTATGGCTGGGGGAGGAATGATGACCCTCGACGCCGGCGACCATGCCGCCGCCAATCGCCTGATGACGCTGATGCCGCGACAAGGTCGGCTACCTGGCCGTCAGCCTCGGCTATTTCAAGACCTGTTTACACACCCGGCCACAGCACCTCGTCCGAGATCCCACCGAGAACGCGAGGCAGCAGGCCTGCATGAAGGGCTGATCCGCTTTTCGATCGGTCTCGACGAAGATATCGCCGAGACCATGACGCGCATCCAACACTGCCTTGTCGAAGCCGAAGCCAGTCGGACGGGGAGTGCGCACGCCTGAAGGTCGGCTGTACAGCGCCAGCATGCCCGCCACCGGCAAGCGATAGCGCCAATGCGGCCAGGGCCTGTGGTCATCGGGCTGGAAGCCTGTAGAATACGCCCCGGGCCTGTAGCTCAGTTGGTTAGAGCAGAGGACTTAGCGAGGGCAGCCTGGACATCGTCAGATGTCTGGGTGTCCTCATGGGTTGCCCGTTGCCAGCTTTGACGCTGGTGACGGGTAGAACTGGTCAAATTCGGTGGAAGCTAACTCCCTCCGGGATACGCCAATACCGAGCCAAGCCCCGGCAGTGCGGGGAAAGGTGTAGAGACTAGACGGCCAGCCTGTAACGGGAAGGTATAGTCCAGACCACAAACTCGAAAGAGGCGGCGAAAGCCGTAGTGGTAAGCATAATCCTTTGGTCCAGGGTTCAAGTCCCTGCGGGCCCACCAAACAAGAAGACCAACCCCTCATCGGGTTGGTCTTTTTTTGCCTACTCCCGCGTGTTGGCGCGGGTTCGTGCGGGTTCCTGTGGACTTCGAGTGGTTTCCCGCGGGCGCCCGGATTTGGCCGTTTTCACTCTCTCCGGGCCATTCTTCTCTCCGGCCTCGCTGTCCGCTGGAGGCCGAAGTCCACGAGCTCACGAAATTGCACCGTTATGAATCAACAGCTTATACGTGGTCCAATCAAGCGGTTGATTCGTGGCATTGGTAGGCCTTCGCGGCTTTCATCGGTGGTTGCGGGGATGGCGTGCAAGTGTCGCCTGCGGCTCACGAAGAGGCGAAGTTGTCGCCCGAGCAGGAACTAGCGGAGGTTGTCAAGAAAGCGGCGAGTGGGGATGCAAGAGCACAATACACGCTGGGTCGTGCGTATGATAAAGGCGAAGGTGTTCCGAAAGACTCTGTGAAAGCTGTTGAATTACTCCAAAAATCAGCGGCACAAGGGGACGCCCGGGCGCAGGCTTACCTTGGCACCATATACGCCGAAGGCGAAGGTGTTCCAAAAGACTCTGTGAAAGCTGTTGAATTACTCCAAGAATCAGCGGTACAGGGGGACGCCCAGGCGCAGGCCAACCTCGGTGTCCTGTACGTGTTAGGCGAAGGCGTCCCAAAAGACTCCGCAAAAGCCGTTGCATGGTTCCAGAAATCAGCGGCACAGGGGAACGCCCACGGACAGAACATGCTGGCTCTTAGTTACCAAGATGGCATCGGTGTTCCGAAGGACCTGGCAAGAGCTGTGGAGTGGTGGCGGAAATCGGCAGCCCAAGGGACAGCCAACGCGCAGTGGAGCCTTGGCGCGGCGTATGACAATGGCGAAGGCGTAGCCAAGGACCATGCCAAGGCTGTGGAGTGGTGGCAGAAAGCTGCTGCTCAGGGGCATGTGGAAGCGCAACTTGCTCTAGGCGTGAGCTATTACCGAGGCGAAGGCGTGGCCAAGGATGTCGTTCTCGGTTACGCGTGGTCAAGCTTGGCAGCTGCGGGCGGGGAAGAGACTGGCGCTACGGTTCGCGACGCCATCGAATCTAGCCTCTCTGCCAATGAAAGAACTGAAGCGCAACGCCTTGCATCCAACTGGAAGAAGGGAGAGATACTTGTACGCGAAGGAACCGCTGTCCATCCTGCACCATCAGCCACCCCTGACGCCCGGAGCAAGCGTGGATCCGGCACCATCTTTCTCGTTAGCAAGACGGGGCATGCCATAACCAACCAGCACGTGGCTGGGGATTGCCTTGAACTTCGCATTCAAGGCCGCGACGATGTCGCGAAACTGCTCATCGCCGACAAAGTCAATGACTTGGCTCTGGTGCAGCTGCAAGGCGCCGTCACGGACACGGCGACCATAGCGCTCGAACCGGGGAGGCTGCGGCAAGGCGAAGAAATAGTAGCGTTTGGCTTTCCGCTCAATGCGGTCTTGTCGTCTGGCGGCAATCTTTCGCCAGGTGTCGTCAGTGCGCTGACGGGGCTTGGCAACAACACCAACCAGATTCAAATCACTGCGCCGATGCAACCTGGTTCGAGTGGCAGTCCCGTACTTAACAAGAAAGGAGAAGTGGTCGGAGTGGTGTCAATGAAACTTGACGATATGAAGATGACGAAGGCGACCGGGCAGGTCGGTCAAAATGTCAATTTCGCCGTTAGTGGACAGACTCTGAAGTCCTTTCTCGATGCGCACAAGGTTCCGTACACCACGCGCAGTAGCTACTTCTCGTGGGAGAAGACCGCAGCTGACCTTGCTGATGAAGCAAGAAAATGGACGCTGGCAGTAGAGTGCTGGAAATGAGTCGCTAAGATGAAGAGGGCGCATGACCATGAAGACAGCGATACTGGGTTGGGGCTCTTTGCTTTGGGATCATCGCCCCGATTTCGATTCACACCATGGCCCGTGGCAGCCAAACGGGCCGACACTCCCTATTGAGTTCAGTCGCATCTCTGAAACGCGAAACGGAGCCCTTACGCTAGTCATTGATCATCAGTTTGGTGCGCCGTGCGTTACACTATTTTCCATAAGCGCTAGAGAGAATCCTGACGACGCCATCAGCGACCTACGTTGCCGCGAAGGAACCACGCTTGCCAACGTCGGATGCTATTTCGCCGATGGGACTCGCGGTCATGCTAGATCCGAGGCCACACTAGCTGCGGTAGGTCCTTGGGCGCGTAAAGAGAGTATTGATGTGGTTGTTTGGACGGATCTAGGGTCAAATTTTCAACAGAAAAGCTCGGTTAAGGACGCGTTCTCGGTTGCCAATGCGATCGTGCATCTGCGACTTCTGCCATCTGAAGGGAAGGCTCGCGCTGCTGAGTACATTCGGCGCTCTCCGACTCTGGTCGATACTCCGCTGCGTCGTGCTGTTCAAACAGAGCCTTGGTTCCAAGTCGTTTCCTAGCAATTGCAGTCGCAAAATGCCCGCACGCAAGTCTTCGAATTGTTCCTTGCCTCTAACGTTCGATGTTGTATTGCAGCTTCCTAGGTCTGGCTACTTCCGCTCTAGGTCGGTTGCGGCCACTACTCCGCATGTACCCGGGTGCGGCCAATCAGTCCAGGAGTCCCTCGCCAACACCACCAAACAAAAAGACCAACCCCTCATCGGGTTGGTCTTTTCTTGCGTACTCCCGCGTGTTTGCGCGGGTTCGTGCGGGTTCCTGTGGACTTCGTCGTTTCCCGCTGGCACCAGGATTTGGCGGTTTCCACTCTCTCCTGGCCGTTTTTCTCTCCGGCCTCGCTGTCCGCTGGAGGCCGAAGTCCACGAGCGTCCCGAATAGCCGCATTGCGAATCAAGGGCTTACGCGTGGACTAATCAAGCGGTTGATTCGTGGCATTGGTGGGCGGTGGGAACAACAACGCCAGTGCACGGAGCTAAGGATCCTGGAAATCTTGCTCGTTGGCGAGCCGCTGCGGGCCAACTTCCGACCTTCATCGTAGTCAGTGCGAGCGCCTGCTTCCATTTCCCGGCCTGAGAAGATGCATCTCGGAGGGTTTCGCTATCTTCTTCCGATACTGCTGGGTTCTCCCCAGAAGTGCTACAGCGTGGTGCTCTGATCCGCTATACGGACTCAGCGGCATGCATGAACAGGGGGGTGCCAATCCAGAGTGGCATTTTTCCAGCGGACCTTGCCGGAGCCCCAGAGCAGCGGAGACGAGGCTTTGGGTACCGAGTGCCCAAAAGCATGGAGCAAGCCAAGGCCGTGCATGCCTAGCCCGCACTTCTGCCTTTTTGTTTCTGACCATTGCGACCAGCCCCGCCGGACGCACATGGCGTTCAGGTAGTTATCGAAAAGCTGCCGTCCGATTTCTCTGCAAAATTCGTTGGCGGAAGACCTTTGCGCGTTGTCGAGGGCCGGGTCGCATTCGAGGCAGGCGACGAGATACGGCTTCACGAATGCGGATGGCGGTCCTTCCTCCCATAGCTTGCCCAGATCGAACTCGCCACTGTCAATGCCGGAGATAAGCTCAACGCCGGCAATCTGCACCCTCTCACTCGCGACTATCTTGACGCCCGACAGGCCCTCGTTTTGCAGGAATCGGCGGACGAGTGACTCCGCGTAGTCAGTCGCGACCCCGTAAGCTAAAGTTAAATCGAGCGTCTTGAGAATATCGGGGTCTATGAGAGGAGGTGTTTTCAGCCGCCCTTCGTCACGGCGGCCGAGTAGGCTCTCGAGTACGCCGATCGCTTCGGTTCCGGACCACAGACCGTCCTCGAACAGGACGAGTTTACTATTGCGCTCCGCCTCAATAGCGGACGCGGGCGACTCGTGGACGCGACCCCGAGCTTGTTTGGTAAGAAGGTTGGCGATAACCTCGCCGCTCTTCCCAGTAGCCCTCCTGTCGCGGTTAACACAGATCGCAGCCTCATCATCCTGACGGAGGCCGAGCAGCATCTTCCCGAGTTGGGCTGAGTCCACCATGCGCAGGTTGCGCAACAACCTTTCGCCAAGCCAGCTAAATCGGCCGAGTCGCCCGAACTGCTGAATCCATCTATCGATCCACTGCCGGTCAATCTGGTAGTGAGCCCAATTTCCGAGAACGCTCGCACTGAATGCGCGCACGCTCAAATTGCATTGGTTTAGCAGTCGTCCAACAACCGGGGTGCCTTGCAGCCGATCCGCCTTGCACAAGGCACGGGCGTTTTCGGACTGGTACTCGTAACCCATCTCTCGAGCCAGGCCGTTCAGGCTGAGATATCTTCCCGCCTCTCTGGTGGCGCACAGAAGAGGCAGGTTGGTAAGTTTGTGGAGCGACCGATTGCTCCTTAGCAGAGCCAAGATATCGTGCTTGGCGCGCTGGCGGTCGACGTCAACCGACATATCTAGCGGAAATACGTCTATCAGGTCTTTGACCGCTTCCGGATGACCGTAAGCGTCGAGCGCCCGCCGAATTTTGTCGGCGTGTTCGAGATCGCACACGATGACTAGCTGGCGCATGAAGCAGGTTCCTGATCAGCGCTGCGCTCTGCGCGTCGCATCAAGGAAGATACCGACGGGGACTTTAAGCTCCCGAAGCTCCGAGTTACCCATCAGATCAATAGCATGATGCAATATGCTTCTAAGCGAGGTCGACTCCAGGTCTAGTGGGCAGTTGCTGCCGGCAGACTTTGAAGTTACAGCCGCCGCCTTTGGGCGGGGCTGCGCGATGATAGGACGCGCCAAGGAGACAATTTCTACGCCCTTGGCGTTAGCGACACCGCGTTCGACAAGCGATTCGAGGAGTTTTTGGGTGACGAACTCAGCCCGTGAGGTTTCCCATTTCTTCAACACGTTCTCAGTCGGTGTGCGAAGGGCACGGAGTTCGGAAATGAACCCTTTGTAGAAATCGTCACCCGCCAAGGCAACCATGAGGGCGGAACGGACTTCTGGCGCATCCTGAATCTCTGCAAACTGGCGCGCGAGGGTCCGGTAGTCGTCCGAACTCGGACGGGTGAGGGGTTGGTAGCCTTCGGGGATAGGTTCGTGAGGCGGGAGGACGAGCACAGCGCCGGAAGGTGCCACGACAAGTTGGTCTGCGACGTTCGGGTTGGCGAATATCTTCCATAGGTCTTGGCCGGCGACCTCGCGAATGCCCGACTGGGAGACTGTTGCCGGTGACCTATCGCCCGGCCCCAAAATGGTGAATAGTAGGTCAAGGGAGGCGCTGTCCGGCCCTTCCAGGCGGACGGCGTCGTGGAGTTCCGCTTGGACGAAACGGCGCATGCCGCCGAATTCGCGGACGGTCTTCGGACGGATCGCCGAGTTGAGCAGTTCGCCTAACTGGGCTCCGAGGATTGTTCTACCGCGGGACATCGCATGAATAGCGAGAACTCGCTGGATATTTGCTATTTCACTTGCGGAAAGGTTCGATGTGCCCATTTCTGACTCCGGCAGCGGATATGAAAATCGCCTCAGGTGGTATCACTTGAGGCGATCTCATTCCGATCTCATTCGGTCTCGGTGAAATGGCTGCGCCGGGGCGGCCGAGTAATCGCGCTCGCGGCGAAAGGGCTGGCTCCCTTCACGCGCCCACAGACCGTTATCGGCCCCGCTGCCGCGGAACTATAGTGGGCTAAGCCTTTGTCGGTCGCTCTTGGCCAAGGCCGTTCCAAGAGAAAGGTCGCCCTTAGCGGACAGAACCCACTATCCGAACGTATGAGATAACGCTGCTACCCAGGAAAATCGTCATGTACGATTACGCCTGTCGGACGGTCTCAAGTATGCAACCAACGCATACGATCGTCAACTGTCTGTGCAGGGCAATCGCATGAATGCCATCGTCGTGAACCCTCCGAAATAATCTTTTACGCTCAACGAGTTACAAAGGGGCTGTTCACAGCCCCTTGATTTGTGTAGTTTTCTGTCTTTTTGGGGTTTTCCATGAGGGCAGAAAGCAAGTTCCGGTTGGTCGACGTCTGGGTGGGCGTGCGCGATCCGAGGCAGAGTACGAAGGTCGAGCACGACCTGATCGAGTTGCTGGTGGTTGCAGTCAGTGCGGTCCTGTCAGGGGCCGACACCTTTGTCGAAATCGAGGCTTGGGCGAAAGAGAAGCTGGAGTGGTTGCGGGAGTATCTGAAACTCGAACAGGGCATCCCCTCGCACGACACCTTTGGCCGGGTCTTTGCGGCGATTGATCCCGACGAATTCGGGGCGGCCTTCGTGCGCTGGGTGGGCCAGGTGTTGCCCGTGCTGGCAAACGGCGACGTGGTGGCCATCGACGGCAAGACCAGTCGTCGGTCGGGAAAGGTGGGCGCCACACCCCTTCACCTGGTCAGCGCCTTTGCGGCCCAAGCGGGTGTGGTGCTCGGGCAGCGCGCGACCGCCAAGAAGTCGAACGAGAAGACCGCCATCCCTGAACTGCTGGCGACCTTGGCACTGCAAGGCAGCATCGTCACCATCGATGCGATGGGCACCCAGCCCAACATTGCGCAGGCCATTCGGGACCGCGGCGCGGACTACCTCCTGGCCGTCAAGGACAATCAGCCCAGGCTGGCCGAATCGATCGACGACTTCTTCGGCGCTTTCGAGGCGGCACCAGCCAAGACGCCCCACCAGTTCCACGAAGTCATCGAGAAGGATCATGGCCGGATCGAAGTGCGTCGCTGCTACGTCTTCAACCAGCTGGACTGTCTGCACGCCCCCGAGCGCTGGCCAGACCTGAAATCGTTTGCGGTGATCACCAGCGAACGGACCATCAGGGGGAAAGCGACTTCGACTGAACGGCGCGTGTATCTCAGTAGCTTGCCACCTGACGCTCAGCGCATGAATCAGAGCGTCCGCCAGCACTGGCGTGTCGAGAGTGTGCCGCAGGCACACAGAAAGGAAGTTCGTAATGGACTGACGAACTGTGTAGAAGCTACACGGAAGATGAGGGTAGGTCCCTCGGGGTCGGCTTTCAGGAGCGGGCCTCAAACCACCCCAAGCTGCTGCGGTCAAGAGCCGTGGTGGTGAGCGTTGGGGTCAAAGCGTCGAGGACGTACCTCGAGCAGGTAAGGATCAGAGAGACGAACGAAAGTGAACCTTCGCTGACGCGTCGTAATCCAGAGACTTGTCGTCAAAACCAGGGGCGTTTCTATCTTCTGGGACAAGCTTGCCGGGCACCTGACTACTGGGCAAGCGGCGGCCGGCGTATAGGAGGCGTGAAGCTGATCCAGGCTTTTGTGTGGAACTGCGGGAACCAGTCGTTCCGATGTCAAGGGAGAAGCACAAGTGGCAGAAACCACGAGGCGAGAGTACCGATGCGGAGCACTGGGACGGACCGACCCGTACGAGCGATGAAGGCTGGTAATGCGGCTGGAGCAAAGGGGTCGGATCAAGCGGTTGCACTTGGCGTTCAACTGGCAACAGGAGGAAACGGATGAGTGCAACAAAACCATTTGCCATTGACAAATGGCTGGTGTACGAAGCGTATCAAGCGGTCAAAGCCAATGCGGGATCGGCAGGGGTGGATAAGGAATCGATCGGCGACTTCGAGAAGGATCTGAAGGGTAACCTGTACAAGATCTGGAACCGGATGTCGTCGGGAAGCTACTTTCCGCCGCCGGTCAAAGCGGTTGCCATTCCCAAGAAGAATGGCGGGGAGCGCATATTGGGTGTTCCAACGGTGGCAGATCGTGTGGCGCAGACGGTTGTCAAGCGGGTGATAGAGCCCGGGATTGAAGCCAAGTTTCTACCGGATTCCTACGGTTATCGGCCCGGAAGGTCGGCGCTGGATGCCGTGGGGGTAACGCGGGAACGATGCTGGAAGTATTCTTGGGTTCTAGAGTTTGATATCAAAGGCCTGTTTGACAACATCGACCATGCATTGCTGGAGAAGGCGCTCGAGAAGCACGTGGAGTGTGAATGGGCCATGCTGTATATCAGGCGCTGGCTAATTCTACTTTGTCAGATTGTCTTTCAATCTAATGCTGAGAGCATGGCGGCTTGCTTTCTGTAGGCGGATTCCATGGCTTTGTGCCGCCGTCGATGCCTATCGATGATGGATGCCGCGAGGTCTTCGTCGGTGACGATCTTGGTAGGCAGCCGATGGCGCATGATCTCTATCAAGTCACGGCAGGAGAGCAGTTCAGCCGTCTCGCGATGGGCCAGGCGCTCCTTGGCCAGGAACATGGTGGCGATCATGACCAGGGCCATGTGATGGTGCCACGCCTGCCAGCGGCGGACCTGATACTCGGCCATGCCGCAGGCGCTCTTGGCCTCTCGGAAGGACTGCTCGACGAAATGGCGCGCTCCCTGCATTTCCGCCAAGCGGCGCAAAGACGCCCTGGGCTTGGCATTGGACAGGCCGAATTTGAGTTTCGTCCCATCGAGTTCCCGTCGTACCAGGAGATGCCAACGGCTCGCCGACGGCGCCTCGCCGTCCCAGACCCACACCCGCTGGGTGAGATAGTCGGCCATCACCTCGCCCTTCTCGCCGTCACGGATCGACAGACGCCCCCAGGCGGATGCCGACTGCGTGGCTGCCCACGCGGCCACCGTCATGGGCACCGCCGTGGTCCGCAGCCGACGGGGCGCTCGACCCTTCGACGAACGACGAGCCGCCACCGCGGGTGCGGGATCCTGGAGATAGATCGCCTGATCCGAATGCACCTCAGCGAAGAAGATCTCTCCCTCGACATCCAGTTCCCCGAGCAGCCAGGGCAAGTGCCCGTAGCCGCCATCAAAGGCGACGAAAGAGAAGTGCAAGCCTTCCCGCCTCAGGCGAATTACCATGTCCAGAGCGATCTCGCCCTTGGTGCGGAACGTCTGCGCCTCCTCAGGCACCCCCACCGCCTCGCAACGTGTCGTATCTTTGGCCCACTTCTCCGGCAGATACAAGTCGGCATCCACCACGCTTGCTACGCCATCGCGCGTCACCGCCGCGAAGACGCCCACCTGACAGTTATCGACCTTCCCCAAGCGACCGTTCCACTGCCGCGCCACGCCCGCGGACATGTTTCCCTTCTTCCCGAACGCGCTCTCGTCCAGGAGTAGAGCGCTGGGATAGCCGAAGTGGGCGTTGGCATCGACCACCAGTTGCCGACGCACCGCGCGCCGATCCCAATTGGATTCGCTAAGCATATGATGCAGTGGCTGATAGCGGCTGTCGGATACGGTTTCCGCCATGCACTCCAGGTTACGGCGCGAACTCTGGAACAGCCCGTGCAGATACCGGCGCGCGGTGTCTTCTACCGAACGGGTCCGGCTTCGAAAGCAATGGAGATAGGGCGCGAAGTGCGAATCGAAGTGCTCGAGTGCCGAAGCGACCAGCGAAGATATGCTATCGACGTAATGGAGTTGACATTGTCATTTACAACTCCATGAATAGATTAAACAATCACGACGTATGGCATTCTAGCACATGACAAACGCAGATCACAGGAAGGCGAATACGAATCTGACAAAGTAGAACTAACTGCGCCGCTGCAACAGGCGGACGGAACCCGGGTAGAACGTACCCGGGGGACACCGCAAGGCGGCGTCGTCAGTCCGGTGTTGGCCAACCTGTTCCTTCACTACACGTTTGACGTCTGGATGACGAAACACTATCCGGACAACCCCTGGTGCCGGTATGCGGATGATGGGTTGGTCCATTGTCGGACCGAGCAGGAGGCGCAGGCCCTGATGGCGGCGCTCGATGCAAGGTTTGCGCAATGCGCCCTGCAGATGCATCCGGACAAGACCAAGATCGTGTACTGCAAAGACGGTAGTCGCAAGGGGAGGTATCCGGTCACGCAGTTTGATTTCCTCGGATATACCTTCCGGCCAAGGGTGGCACCAATCCGCTCCCGCTGCTCCTCCCACAACACCGGCGGACTGATCGCAAGCTCATGCACGGTGACGTGAGCTGAGGCAAGGTCTCATCCAGGATGGCCGCCACGATGTCGGGCGCGAGCGTGGTCAGGTTGAGCATGCGGCACATGTAGCTGTTGTCGATCTTCTCGCGGGCGGCGAGTTCGGTGATGGATTTGGCTTCGCCCGATTCGAGCATCGCCAGCCAGCGATGGCCCCGGGCCAGCGCCAGTTGCATCGGCGTGGCGGCCACATCCCAGGGCCTGGGCTGGCGGCCTCACCGTTCGGCAGGGTGACCAGTTTCCGCCCGCTGCGGCGCTTGATCTGAATCGGCACCGACAGGGTCAGCCTGCCGTCGCTGGCGGCGATGACATCCGGCGCCCCGGTCTTGCGGATCCGAACCCCGTTCATGCCAGAGCCTCCTGCCGCCGTTCGGCCGGCTCCGGACGCAGATCCAGCACCACCCGTTCGATGCCATTGGCGCGCAGGCGCACTTCCAGATCGGTGGGCGAAACGATCACCTTCTCGACCAGCAGTCGGACGATGCGGGTCTGCTCGGCCGGGAACAACTGGTCCCAGATCGCATCGAGGCGCGTCATGGCGACGGTGACCTTGGCCTCGTCCAGGGTCGGATCCAGTTTGCTCGCCTGCGACAGCAGGTCGCCGAGCAGCGCCGGGGCGCGCAGGATTCCTCGCAGTTGTTCGAGCACCGCCGATTCCAGTTCTGCCGCCGGCAAGCGTGGCAGACCGGACGCGCCCGCCTGCTCCTTGGTATCGCGCATCGGGATGTAATACCGGTAGCGGCGCCCGTTGCTCTTCTTCGTCGAGTGCCAGGGCGACAGGGCGCGCCCGTCGTTGCCGAACACGATGCCCTTGAGCAGGAAGGGCACGACCGCCTGGGTGGCGCCGCCGCGCACCCGGCAGTTGGTGGCGAGGATCGCGTGCACGCGGTCCCACAACTCGCGTTCGATGATCGGCGGGTGCGCCGCCGGAACCACTGCTCCTTGTGCCGCAACTCGCCGAGGTAGGTGCGGTTGTTCAGCAGCTTGTAGATCATCCCCTTGTCGATCGGCCTGCCCTCGCGGACCTTGCCGTCCTGCGTGGTCCAGGCCTTCGAGGTGACGCCGTCCAGTTTCAGCTCATTGAACAGGGCGGTGCTGGAACCGAGTTCGACGAAGCGCTGGAAGATGTGCCGGATGAGTTTGGCCTCGCGCTCGTTGGGCACCAGTCGCCGGTTCTCGACGTCGTAGCCCAGCGGCGGCACGCCGCCCATCCACATGCCCTTGGCCTTGCTGGCGGCGATCTTGTCGCGGATGCGTTCGCCGGTGACCTCGCGCTCGAACTGCGCGAAGGACAGCAGGATGTTGAGCATCAGCCGGCCCATCGAGGTCGTGGTGTTGAACTGCTGGGTCACCGAGACGAACGAGACGCCGTAGCGTTCGAAGACTTCGACCATCTTGGAGAAGTCCGCCAGGCTGCGCGTCAGGCGATCGATCTTGTAGATCACGACCACGTCGATCTTGCCGGCCTCGATGTCATTTTCCCGCAAACAATCACTTGGCGGTATTTGTGTCGAACTCGGGTGGGCCGCTCTTCTCCTTCTTCCTGGTTCTTGCGCAGCCTACCTCGAGGCAAAAGGCACGACCTTTTGCCTCGGATCCGAACTGATGACGGCTTTGTCGCGAAACCGACAACCGGATTGCCAGCGGGGCCCGGACAACCCGTCGTCAAGGGATGTCCGGGCCGGCGCGCTTCTTGCGTGGACAGGATGAATTCACGCGGAGTATGCACAATGCCGACAATGACCCTCACCGACCTCCTCGAACCATGGCAAGCTGGCCTGGCCGACGGCAGTATCGTTCCCTACCTAGGGCCGGGCGTGCTCGCCGATGTCGCTTCGCTGGCCGACGGCCGCAGCATGCCCGCGACCAGCGAGCAACTGATCCTGGCAATGAACGGCGGCCGGCCGATGGCGCCGAAGCAGATGTACGAGTTCCCCCGGGCGGCGATGAATGTCGAACTCAAGCGCGGCAGGAGCGCCGTGACGCGCTTCCTCGACAGCACTTACGGTGCCACACGCTGGACACGGGCGGCGCTGCATGACTGGCTGGCGACCGTCCGGCCGCCCTACGTCATCGACATCAACCGCGATACGCAGTTGCTCGAGTCGTATGCCGGGACGCCACACCTGCTGATCCTCGGCTGCGCACGGCTCGGCGGCACCGACTATCGCTTCCGGCTGCATGTCTCGGATGGCCACAGCTACCGCGCCATCTTGCCCGCGGAGGCCGACGCGACGCTGCCGGTGCTCTTCAAGCCGATGGGGGCGCCGCTGCCACAGCCGAGCTACATTGCCTCTGACGCCGACTATGTGGATTACATCACCGAGCTGATGGGCGGCTTTGCCGTGCCATCGTTCGTCAAGGCGCATCGCCGCGGCCGGCGTTATCTCCTGCTCGGCATGCGACTGAATCGCGACACCGAGCGCATGGTCCTCGCCGACCTGATCCATGATGCCGCTGTCGAGCCCGCCGGCTGGGCGTTGATCGCCGAGCCAAACGACAAGGAGCGTCGTTTCTGCAAGCGCATCGGTATCGAGATCGTCGAGGCCGACGCGCTGGCGCTGCTGGCCGAGGCCGTGCCGGGCTGATTCGCTCGGCGACCCGTCAAGCGGTGACTGGCAGCAGGGAGCGCGCCTGCGCGCGACAGCGGCTGGCGACGCCGGGGTCGAGGGCGTTGAGCCAGCGTTTCGGAATGGCCTGCGGCCCGTACAGCGCGCCCGCGAGAATGCCGGCGATGGCACCGGTCGTATCGGCGTCGCCGCCGCGATTGACGACATCGACCAGGCAGTCCTCAAAACCGTCGCTGTCGTCCAGCCCCTGCAACACCGCCTGCAGCGTCTCGACGACCCAGCCGCTTGGGTTCTCGCGGCGAGGGCGGTCGCGGAACGACAGTTCGGGATGTACCGCCAGCAATGAGCCCAGGTGGTGGCTGAGGGTCTCCGGCAGCGAACAACCGCGCAGCAGATCCTGTACGGCCAGGGTCAGAAATTGGCAGACCGCGTCCGACACGGCGTTGTTGTGCGTGACGTGCGCCTGCGCCTGCACGGCCGCGCTCACGGCGGCTGGCGACTGGCCGAGGGTCGCCAGGGCCACCGGCAACACGCGCATGGCGGCACCATTGCCGGCGTCGTGATCCGACGACGGCGCGACCGGCACGCCGGTCTGGCGAAAGGTGAGCAGGTTGCGGCGGACGGTATTACCGATATCGACCGGCTTGCGCCGCATCCAGGCATCGAAGGCCTCGGCGCAGGCGAGCGGCATGACGCTGCCGCCGTTGGCCAGGATGGCATCGCCGAGAGCCAACGACATGCCCGTGTCGTCGGTCACCTGGCCTGGCCTGAGCTTGAGCCAGCCGCCACCGACGATCTCGCGATGCACGCCGAAGTGATGAACGATTTCGCGTGGCGTCATGAATTCGACCGTGGCGCCCAGCGCGTCGCCCAGCGCCAGGCCCAGATAGGCGGCCTCGGCCCGTGCCAGCAGCGCCCGGGAAACACTGGCCTGCGCGCTGGCTGGCGCCACCAGTGTCACCGGCTTGGGTACTCGACCAGGATGTCCTCGTCGCGGACGATGTACTGGCAGGCGAGCCGCCATTCGGTTGGCGGCAGATCGTCGACGTACATCTGTTCGATCTGCGCCTGCTTGATCTTGCCCATCTCCTTGAGGACAGCGACCTCGCGCACGTTGAGCGGACCACCCATGTGGCCGTACTTGTTGTGACTGCTCTTGTCGACGCTGCTGACCTTGACCAGGCAGGTGCCGCACTCGCCGTCACCACAGGAAAAGTCGATCGGGACATGGTTCTCCTTGGCGAGCTTCAGAATGGTCTGGGTGTGGCTGCCGGCAACGGCATAGTTCTACTTTGTCAGATTCGTATTCGCCTTCCTGTGATCTGCGTTTGTCATGTGCTAGAATGCCATACGTCGTGATTGTTTAATCTATTCATGGAGTTGTAAATGACAATGTCAACTCCATTACGTCGATAGCATATCTTCGCTGGTCGCTTCGGCACTCGAGCACTTCGATTCGCACTTCGCGCCCTATCTCCATTGCTTTCGAAGCCGGACCCGTTCGGTAGAAGACACCGCGCGCCGGTATCTGCACGGGCTGTTCCAGAGTTCGCGCCGTAACCTGGAGTGCATGGCGGAAACCGTATCCGACAGCCGCTATCAGCCACTGCATCATATGCTTAGCGAATCCAATTGGGATCGGCGCGCGGTGCGTCGGCAACTGGTGGTCGATGCCAACGCCCACTTCGGCTATCCCAGCGCTCTACTCCTGGACGAGAGCGCGTTCGGGAAGAAGGGAAACATGTCCGCGGGCGTGGCGCGGCAGTGGAACGGTCGCTTGGGGAAGGTCGATAACTGTCAGGTGGGCGTCTTCGCGGCGGTGACGCGCGATGGCGTAGCAAGCGTGGTGGATGCCGACTTGTATCTGCCGGAGAAGTGGGCCAAAGATACGACACGTTGCGAGGCGGTGGGGGTGCCTGAGGAGGCGCAGACGTTCCGCACCAAGGGCGAGATCGCTCTGGACATGGTAATTCGCCTGAGGCGGGAAGGCTTGCACTTCTCTTTCGTCGCCTTTGATGGCGGCTACGGGCACTTGCCCTGGCTGCTCGGGGAACTGGATGTCGAGGGAGAGATCTTCTTCGCTGAGGTGCATTCGGATCAGGCGATCTATCTCCAGGATCCCGCACCCGCGGTGGCGGCTCGTCGTTCGTCGAAGGGTCGAGCGCCCCGTCGGCTGCGGACCACGGCGGTGCCCATGACGGTGGCCGCGTGGGCAGCCACGCAGTCGGCATCCGCCTGGGGGCGTCTGTCGATCCGTGACGGCGAGAAGGGCGAGGTGATGGCCGACTATCTCACCCAGCGGGTGTGGGTCTGGGACGGCGAGGCGCCGTTGGCGAGCCGTTGGCATCTCCTGGTACGACGGGAACTCGATGGGACGAAACTCAAATTCGGCCTGTCCAATGCCAAGCCCAGGGCGTCTTTGCGCCGCTTGGCGGAAATGCAGGGAGCGCGCCATTTCGTCGAGCAGTCCTTCCGAGAGGCCAAGAGCGCCTGCGGCATGGCCGAGTATCAGGTCCGCCGCTGGCAGGCGTGGCACCATCACATGGCCCTGGTCATGATCGCCACCATGTTCCTGGCCAAGGAGCGCCTGGCCCATCGCGAGACGGCTGAACTGCTCTCCTGCCGTGACTTGATAGAGATCATGCGCCATCGGCTGCCTACCAAGATCGTCACCGACGAAGACCTCGCGGCATCCATCATCGATAGGCATCGACGGCGGCACAAAGCCATGGAATCCGCCTACAGAAAGCAAGCCGCCATGCTCTCAGCATTAGATTGAAAGACAATCTGACAAAGTAGAAATAGATGGTCTTGTCCTTGTGCATCGGACTGGAGAAGGTGATGTTTGGCATGCTGGGCTCCTGGTAAATGGAAGGGGTGGGTGAAGACTCAAGCGGGCTGGACGACGATGCTGCCGCCGAGGACCTGCGCCTGGCAGGCCAGCCGGTGACGGCGTGGCGCGAGGTTGTCCTTGAGCACCTGATCTTCCAGTACGGACGGTGCAGCAAGGTGTTCATGACGGGAAACAATCCTGGTCAGGCAGGTGCAGCATTCGCCTTCGCGGCAGCCGTAGGTGATGCCCGCGCCGACCTTTTCCGAGACCTCGATCAGGCGGGTGCCTGCCGGTACGGTGACGGTGACGCCGATATCCTGAAAGGTGATGCTGGCCTTGGGCATGCGGTTTTCTCCGGTAAGTAAGGGGGAATCAGGCGAGTTGGGCGAGGTCGATGGTTCGCGGCGTCGCACGACCGAGGAGGTGCAGCGCGATCTCGCGGCCGAGATCGCGGCAGGCAGTAAAGTCATCGGCGGTCGGTGTCAGGCGTGCCCTGACGCCGGGCACGGGCACGCGCAGCTTCAGGCGGCGCAGACGGTCTTCGATCATCGGCACCGCTTCGCCGCTCCAGCCGTAGGAACCGAAAGCGGCGCCAAGCTTGCCCTTGACATCGACCATCGTCAGCGACGAGAGCAGATCCCAGACTGGCTTGACCGCGTCGCCGTTGATTGTCGGGCTGCCGAAGAGCAGCGCGTCTGCTTCCTCGATCAGGTCGACGAAAGGCTGCGCGTCGCCACCTTCGAGGTCGTAGAGGGAGACGCGCACCTCACCAGCTGCGCTCGAAGCCGACTCGGCACCCGCCGCCACGGCTTCAGCCATCCGGCGCGTGGCGCCATAAGCCGAAATATAGAAGACCAGCAGCGTCCTGGTGTTGGCACAGCGCAGACTGCTTGCCGAGAGCGCACGATAGCGAGACACGTAGTCGCGCGGATTCTGGCGCAGGATCGGGCCGTGCCCCGGGGCAATGATCCGCAGCGGCAGCGGTTCGATCAGGTCGAGGGCGCTGTGCACGTAGGTGCGGAAGGGGCGCATGATGTGCGCGTAGTAGTACTCGAAGGAAAAGCGGAAGTCGCCGACGGCATCGTTGAACAGGCGGGTATCGCAATAGTGGCAACCGAGAAAATCAGCCGAGAAGAGGACGCCCTCTGCCGCCAGCCAGGTGCATTGGGTGTCTGGCCAGTGCAGATAGGGCGTGTTGAGGAACGCGAGTTGCCGATCGCCGAGATCGGCGCAATCGCCGGTGCCGACGAAAGTGATCCGCCCCGCCAGATCGGCCGGATCGAAGAGCCCCTTCAGCATCAGGCGGGCCTGCGGCGAGACCAGCAGCGTCGCGCCGGGCGCGCGCCGCAGCAATTCCGGCAAGGCGCCGGAATGGTCAGGCTCGAGGTGATTGAGGACGATGGTGGTGATCTCGTCGTAATCGGCGATCGACTCCAGACGGCGAAAGAAGGTCTCGGAAAAGTTGAGTTTGACCGTGTCGATCACCGCCACGCCGTGACTGCCGCGCACGACATAGGCGTTGTAGCTCGTACCGTTGGCGGTACGCAGGATGATGTCGAAGCTGCGCAGGTCGGGGTCGAAGGCGCCGATCCAGTGAACCCCGGCGGCGACGGGCACCGCTTGGTCAAGGTCGGCCGTGGGGCGCATTGGCTGGTTGCTCGTCGAAGCTGCACGGACAGGCGACGCCACCTGCCGTCTGCACAGGGGACTTGCGTTCCTCGGCGCGATCGCGCCGGCAGGCTTCGAGGTCGCCGGCAGGAATTGCGCGCAGACCGATCCAGGCATCGATTGTCGCGACATCGAAACCCACCCGCCGCTCTTCGCCGACCTGCAACAGCGGCCGCCGGATGAGCAGGGGATTGTGCCGCAACAGGGCCAGCGCGCTGAGCTCATCGAGCTGGTGAGGCACGAGGATCCCCGACTTGATCGCCGGCGCGGCAGGGTTGAACCATTGCGCCACCGGCAGGTCGGCGAGGAACTCCAGCAGACGCACATTGCTCCAGAATAGCTCGCGCAGATCGCGGACCACCAGTTGGTGACCGGAGGCGCGCAGCAAGGCCTTCTGGCGGGCGTTGCCCGCGCAGCCGGCCTTCTCGTAGAAAATGACTTCGGCCATGGTTCAGCGCGCCGCAATCTCGGCCTGTGCCGCTGCCCAGCGCGCCGGCGGGATGCCGGTCAGCGAACCCGGCGGGTTCAGTGCTTCACCGAGTTCGTTGATGATCGCTCCTTCGATCGGACAGATGCTGGCGCACTGCGCCTCGGCAAAGTCGCCGCTGCATTCGGTGCATTTATCTGCTTCGATCAGAAAGTGCGGTGTCGCCTCGTGGATTGCCTGGTTCGGACAGAGCGGTTGACACGCCCAGCAATTGACGCAGCTGTCGACGATTTCCAGGGCCATGATCTGCTCCTCAGGCGCGTCTTGCGGCGGATTGCCCGACCGCCAGCCTGCCGGCGGCGAGCATCTCGTTCCACACCGCCATGACGGCTTCCTCGATCGGCTGCATGGCGTACTCGCCGTTCGGCTGGATTCCCGCTGCCTCAAGCTGCCCCCAGGGTTCGTAGCCGATGCGCGAGCAGAGCACGACTTCGCAGTCGGCAAGCGCCCGGATCGTTTCGACCAGCACCACCTCGGCATCGCCACAGGTCTCGTCACCCGCGCAATAGGACGCTGCCCGGCGGTGGCCGACCAGACGGGCGCCAGCGGCCGAGGCTTCGTACACCAGGAACTCCCTGGCGTGACCGAAGTGCACGGCGACCAGCCCGTTTTTCGCCGCCACCGCCATCAGAACCGAGCGGCCGACCGCGGGCGCCGGTTTTGCCACCTGTGGCTGGAACTTGATCACCTGCGGTGCTGCCGAGGCAGCCGGCGCGTGCGCCCTGGCCCGCTTCGCCGCCAGCTCGGCCGCGATCTGCGTCCGCAGCTCGGCACGCACGACCATCGCCGCCTCGTAATCGACCTCCATGCCCTCGATCTTGTCGAGCGTGAACTCGGCGCCGCGATCCTGGCCGAGCAGGCCGACCGCATCGGCACGACATTGACGGCAGTGGCGCATCATGTTCATGTCGCCTGCGCAGGCATCCTGCAGGGCCTTGAGTTCGGCCGGCTGCGGGCTGCGCTGGCCCATCACGCCGTAGAAGGTGCCGTGCCCGGCCTCGGCGATCAGCGGCATGACGTTGTGCAGGAAGGCTCCCTTGACCTTGACGATCTTCGACACCTCAGGCAGATGGGCATCATTGACGCCGGGAATCAGCACCGAGTTCACCTTGACCAGGATTCCCCGGGCGCTGAGCATCTCCAGCCCTTTCTGCTGCTGCCCGATGAGGATCGCCGCCGCCTCGCGGCCGTAGACGCGCCGGTTCTTCCAGAATATCCACGGGTAGATCCTGGCGCCGATCTCCGGGTCCACGCAGTTGATGGTGATGGTGACGTGGTCGATGTTGTAGCGGGCCAGCTCCTCGACGTAGTCGGGCAAGACGAGACCGTTGGTTGACACGCAGAGCTTGATATCCGGTGCCTTCAGCGCCAGCTGCCGAAAGGTCTCGAAGGTCCGCTCGGGATTGGCCAGCGGATCGCCGGGGCCGGCGATGCCGAGCACGCTCATCTGCGGGATCGCCGCCGCCACCGCCAGGGTCTTGCGGACCGCCTGGTCCGGTGTCAGCAGTTCGGAGACAACACCCGGCCGCGACTCGTTGGCACAGTCGTACTTGCGGTTGCAGTAGTGACACTGGATGTTGCAGGCGGGCGCCACGGCGACGTGCATGCGTGCGAAGTAGTGGTGGGCGTCCTCCGAATAACAGGGGTGATCCTGCACCCGGGCGCGGATGGCGTCCGACAGACCGTCCATCTGCCGGGCCGTGGCGCCGCAACTATCGGCGCTGCAGCCAGCGGCTGCAGCGGGCGAGGGTTCGATGACAGGCAGATCCATGGCGAGCTTCCCTTGGGCATTTTCGGGTTGGAGGCACCTGGAATACAGCAACTGCCGTGCCAGCCCCGCTGATTCAACCAAGTCGCTGAAAAGTATGGGATGTTCACGCTCGCTTGCGATGTTGCAAAAGCGACAATGGCGGATTGACGACTGGCTGCCGTCACGACTTTCTCATCGCACACACTCGCGCATTCGTGCACGGGCCGGGGTGTCTGTCCCGCTGGCAACAGCCGGCGAATGGTCGCAACCGCCGCCCATCTGGCCGACCACGTTTTCCGCGACTGCGGGTTCGCCAGTGGGTGCTGTCGGCTCCCACGCGGCTGCGCTACTACCTGCAACACGATCCCGCGATCGAGACGCTGGCGCTGCGCATTTTCCTGAGCGTCGTGGAACAAGCCTTGCGCCGCGCCTGCCCGGCTGTGGGTGCCGATTCCCGGATCGACGCGGGTGCCTTCATCTGCCGCATCGTGACCATGGGGTGCTGGAACAACCCTGGAGATTGACGCTGCCTGGTGGGCGCTCATATACTCAGTCACGGATGACCGTTGCGCTCGGCCAGCCAGGACCAATTGCAGCAGCGACACGACAAGCATCGCATTCAGACACCATGCCTTCCACCTTTTTTCCGGCCTTATCGTCGCACCTGTGGCGGGCGCTCGTCCTGGCGCTGGCTTGCGCCTTGTTGGCTGCCGCCGCCAACGCCCGGGGACAGCGCATAGCCCTGGTGATCGGCAACGGCAATTACCAGCAGCCTGACCTGCCGAAACTGGCCAACCCGACCAACGACGCCGAAGACATAGCCAAGGCGCTGCGCGGTTTCGGCTTTGACGTCATCGAGCGCAAGAACCAGACGCTCGAAGGGATGAACCAGGCTATCGCCGAGTTCGGCAGCAAGATCGGCGGCAGCGAAGCCGCGCTCTTCTACTATGCCGGGCACGGCATCCAGGTCAAGAACCAGAACTACCTGATACCGGTTAATGCCCGGATTGAAAGCGAAGCCTCGGTACCGTACCAGGGCGTCAACCTCAATCTGGTTCTCGACGAGATGGACAACGGCAAGAGCGGTGCCAACATCGTGATGCTCGACGCCTGCCGCAACAATCCGATCACCGGCAAATTCCGCTCCGGCCAGTCGCGCGGGCTGGCCAGCCCAGGCAGCGCGCCCAAGGGCACCGTGATTGTCTATGCGACCGACCCCGGCAACGTCGCCTCCGACGGCACCGGGCGCAACGGCCTATTCACGGCCGGGTTGCTGACCGCCTTCAAGGGCAAGGATCTGACCCTGGACGGCGTTCTGACGACCGCCAGTGCCGAAGTCGAAAAGGCCAGCGGGCAAACCCAGACCCCCTACGTCAACGGCCCGAAGACGCTGCAAAAGAGCTTCCATTTTCAGGTCACGGTCGAACCCGGTCGAGGAGAAATCGAAAAGACCTTCTGGGCCAGCATCGAGCGCAGCAACGATGCCGCGGACTTCGAAGCCTACCTGCAGAAATACCCGAACGGTAGCTACAAGGCGCTGGCCGAAAACCGGCTGAAAAAGCTCAAGGCCGACCAGCAGGCACCCGCTGCCCCTTCATCCACTGCGCCACCCACCGCATCCGCGACCGGGTCATCCACGGCCTTCGACGGGCGCTGGGCGATCACGCTCATCTGCGAGGATGTTGGCGAGGGCGGCAAGGTAGCCAAGGGCTACACCTTCAACTTCTTCAGCGACGTCAAGGAAGGGCGGCTGACTGGGCAAAAAGGGGAACCCGGGACAGCGGGATCCCCTCACCCCTGGTCGGCGTCATCAAGGCGGACGGAGCGGCCGAGATCAACGCCAACGGCCTCACCTCAAACCCGGACTATGCGGTGGGCCACGCCCGCCCAAGCTCGCCGTACTCGTACCGCATGCGCGGCACCTTCACGCCGACGAACGGCAAGGCAACGCGGATCGAACTCCGGCCCTGCGAAGCCACTTTCTTCAAGAATTGACGCGTTTTCCTCGACGCACGGACGGGGTTTCTGACCCGAGGAAATTCTTGGGGCCTGCCATGCCAACGGCCACAAGTTGCTGGAAGGGTTCGGCGGGCAACAAGGAGACCAACGGTCACCGCAATGCCGCCGGCGTCAGCTGCCGATCACACCTTTCAACCCGGTGTAGACCGACAGCACTGTCGTCGCTGCGGCGGTCAAGGCACCGCCGAGTTCGTTGAATTTCTTGACCACCGCCTGGAACTGC